>NZ_JBIUVX010000006.1:0-177739 GCF_044743175.1 Pseudomonas sp. NPDC087690 | reverse complement strand
TTCCGGCTGACCGAACAGCGGCGTCAGCTCGTGGCCGGCCAGCGAATAGATCGAGCCGAGGCACACCAGCGGCACCGCGAGGGTCAGGCCGGCGAGACCCGCCAGCGCAATCCCCAACAGCTGACCCCGGATGGCGTGACTGACTTCAGCGGCACCTACGATGACTACCTGCGTAGTCAGGGTGTTGTGTTCTAAACAGCAGCTTCTAGTGTTGCGCTGTTAGCTCCAAGCTAAAGCCCTGTCCATGTGACGGGGCTTTTTGCATTCAGGGTGCTGATCGTTCCCACGCTCTGCGTGGGAATGCATCCCGTGACGCTCCGCGTCACACGAGCGGGACGCGGAGCGTCCGTGGCGGCGTTACCACGCAGAGCGTGGGAACGATCGGTCAATCTTTTGGGAAAGTAGTTAGCCTGCTTTCTTTTATCGCAAGCCCACGCCATGATGCTCGAACTCTCCCACCGCCGCCCGCGAACGAGTTCTCATGTCTGCGCAGCAACAGCCACCGCAAAGCTCCATGGCGATCACCCTGCAGATCGTCTCCATCGTTTTCTATACCTTTATTGCGTTTCTCTGCATCGGTTTGCCGATCGCAGTGTTGCCCGGTTATGTGCACGAGCAATTGGGTTTCAGCGCGGTCATTGCCGGGCTGGTGATTGGCTCGCAATACCTGGCCACCCTGCTCAGCCGGCCAATGGCCGGGCGCATGTCGGATACGGTCGGCACTAAGCGGGCGATCATTTATGGCTTGTGGGGGATTGTCCTCAGCGGCTTGCTGACCTTGGTCTCTACGCTGCTGCAAGACTTTCCGCTGACCAGCCTGATCATTTTGATTATCGGGCGCTTGCTGCTCGGCATCGCGCAAGGGCTGATTGGCGTCGGCACGATCAGTTGGTGCATGGGCCAGGTCGGCGTCGAGCACACCGCAAAATCCATTGGCTGGAACGGCATCGCTTCCTATGGCGCGATTGCCATTGGGGCGCCGCTGGGTGTGGTAATGGTCGCCGATTACGGTTTCACCAGCCTCGGCATCGCGCTGGCGGTCCTCGCGGCCGGCGCACTGCTGCTGATCCGCAATAAACCGTCGGTGCCGGTGATCCGTGGCGAACGGCTGCCATTCTGGGCGGTGTTCGGACGGATTGCCCCGTATGGGGCCAGCCTGACCCTCGCCTCAATCGGCTACGGCACGCTGACCACCTTCATCACGCTTTATTACCTCAACCGTGGCTGGACCGGTGCGGCGTACTGCCTGACGGTGTTTGGCGTGTGCTTCATCCTGTCACGGCTGATGTTTATCTCGGCGATCAGTCGCTTCGGTGGCTTCAGGTCAGCCATTGCATGTATGACTATAGAAACCGTGGGGCTGGTGCTGTTGTGGCTGGCGCCGTCCACCGCTTTTGCCTTGATCGGCGCGGGGCTGGCCGGGTTTGGCTTGTCGCTGGTGTATCCAGCTTTGGGTGTAGAAGCGATCAAGCAAGTGCCCAGCTCCAGCCGTGGTTCCGGGCTGGGTGCTTACGCGGTGTTCTTCGATCTGGCGCTGGCGATTGCCGGGCCGTTGATGGGCGCGGTGGCGTTGAATCTTGGGTATGCGTGGATTTTCTTCAGTGCAGCGTTGTTGTCGGTGATTGGGTTGGGGCTGACCCTGATGCTGATGCGTCGCGCGAAGGATTGAAAAACACGATCAAAAGATCGCAACCTTCGGCAGCTCCTACATGGGAATGGCGTACATCCTGCAGGAGCTGCCGAAGGCTGCGATCTTTTGATCTATTGATCCGCCGTTTGCATACCCGCACGCGTTGATTGGCCCAGCGCATGGGAGAAAAACCGTCCGGCCTCGGAGATCAGATTACGGTGAATGTCCTCGCGATCCACGCCATCAGCGTCGGTACACAACGCCGGCATGGCGCGAATCTGCTCTTCATTACACGGCGCCATAAAGACGAAGTGCCCCGCCCCGGCCAGTAATTTGAAATCCGGCGCTGTTGGCAGTTTGCGCGCCAGCGCCGCCGCGTTCTTGTCGAAGGCCACCAGTTTGTCGCCATCGCCGCTATAGAGCAGCACCGGCACGTGCACATCGGCCAGGGTATGACGGCCGAATTTCAGGCTAAGCGGCGCCATCAACAGCAAGGCGTGGACACGCGGATCGGCCACCGGCTGCAGGTCATCGCGATCGACGATCAGTTCCCCTTGGGTGTTGCAGGCGTCATGGTCGTCCGGCCGTTCCTGGCAATAACGCCGCAGGCGATCCAGATCCGGTTGCGCACCGGATAGAATCAACGCGGTTTCGCCCCCCGCCGAATAACCGATCACACCGACCTGATTGGCGTTGACATACGGCGCAAGCATGCGGTCGCCCAGGGTCGCGGTAATCGCTTCGGAAATCTGGATCGGCCGCCCGTAAAGATTACTCAGGGTGCCCAGCCGGCTGTGGTCTTTGGAGTTGTCACCGGGGTGAATCACCGCCACCACGACAAAACCTTTGCGCGCCAGCGACGTCGCCAGATCGTGCAGCGCCAGCGGCGTGCCGGTGTTGCCGTGGGAAAGCATCAGCATCGGAAAGCGGCCAATGGCGACTTTGGTGTCTTCGCCGGCCTCCACTGAATAGCCCTCAAGCAGGCTCATGTGCTCACGGTCGCTGGAGGGATAGAACGCGATGGCCCGCATGGGTTGCAGGTCCAGTGGATCGAGGAAGGTCATCTCGTGATAACCGACGCTCCACACAGGATGACGTCCAGGCGCCGCTTGCACTGAATTCAGGCTGCTGAGCAGGCAAATCAGTAACGTTGCACAAAGACGCATCATGGGATGCCCCACCCTGTTGTTACTCAATCGAAAGATCCGTTGCGTTGCGGGCCTGAAATGCCGGGGATTCGGCGTTTCGGTACGACAATGCATTCAGACGCTGATTCTGTGATTGCATAACCCGGGCCAGATTATGTAACAGCCAGAAACAAAAAACTCCGTATTTGGCCCTTGCGGAACCAGAATACAGAGTTTTTTGGGTGTTACCTGAACCTCAGCTGTTCTTTGCGCAGGCCTTACGCTGCGGCAAACAGTTGCTCGCTGATCTTCGCTTGGGCGGCAGTCATGGCGTTGTTGCGCACTTCATCACCGTAGGCCAGGCCTTCGGCGCGAACGATCTCGATGTCGGTGATGCCGAGGAAACCGAGAACCAGCTTCAGATATTCTTCGTGGGCGATGCCGCTCGCTTGACCAGCGTGAATGCCGCCAGCAGTGGATACGATCACCACTTTCTTGCCACCGCACAGACCTTCAGGGCCGGCTTCGGTGTAACGGAAGGTTTGACCGGCGACAGCAACGCGGTCGATCCACGCTTTAAGTTGAGTCGGCACGGTGAAGTTGTACATCGGCGCAGCGATAACGACGGCGTCGGCAGCAATGAACTCGGCCAGCGTCGAGGCGCTCAATTCTGCTTCGTGCTGTTGTGCGGCGTTGCGCAGTTCAGCGGTGGTGCCAGCGGCGACCAGGGTGGTCGACGAGAAGTGGCTGATGGCGTCGGCGGCCAGGTCACGGTAAGTCACCACAGCGCTCGGCTCGGCGACTTGCCAGGCTTTGACGACTTGGCTGCTCAACTGACGGGAAGCCGAGTTGTCGCCCAGAATGCTCGAATCGATATGCAGCAGTTTCATGTGGAATCTCCTGGAAGGAATCGCCGTTGGCGATGGAATGGAGACAATCCTACGCAAGAAACCAATGGATGATTAGCCGCCTGAAATGCGATAGTTTGTCCCATTGATAGAACAGTCTGGATTCACTCATGCAAGACCTCAACGATCTCTACTATTTCGCCAAAGTCGTCGAGGCCGGTGGCTTTGCTGCCGCCGGGCGTCTGCTGGGCATTCCCAAATCGCGTTTGTCACGGCGCATTGCCGAACTCGAAGAGCGCCTCGGGGCACGTTTGCTGCAACGCACCACCCGTCAACTCAACCTCACGGCGGTGGGGGAACGTTATCTGCGTCACTGCCAGGCGATGCTGCTGGAAGCGGAAATGGCTGATGAGGCGGTCGCGAGCATGTCCAGCGAGCCACGTGGTCGACTGCGCGTCTCTTGCCCCACCGGCCTGGCCCGGGAAATGTTGCCGTGGGTCATCAGCGAGTTCCTCGGCAAATTTCCTCAGGTGCAACTGGAAGTCGTATTGCTCAATCGCCGGGTCGATCTGGTCGGCGAAGGCTTTGATGTTGCGCTGCGCGTACGCGAACACGGTGATGAAGACCCATTGCTGGTCACCCGACGCCTGCGTCAGGCGCAAATGGTCGTGGTTGCCAGCCCGGATTTTGTACAGGGCCAATCGATCAACCATCCGCAAGACCTGAAAAATCTGCCGGTGCTCGGCGCGCTTGAGGCAGATCGCCTGGTGCATGTGCGCTTGCTCGATCAACAGGGCGAAAGCTTCGAGCTGAACATGGAAGCGCGACTGGGCATTGATGACTTTATTGTGCGCAAAGCCTGTGTACTGGCCGGTCAGGGTTTTACTTTGCTACCGATGATGTATTGCGAAGAGGAACTGCAAAACGGCACGCTGGTGCAATTGCTGCCCGAGTGGTCACTCCCCGGCGGCTGGTTACAAGCGGTGTATCCGCATCGGCGCGGAGTGATGCCGGCGGTGCGCGCATGGATCGATCACCTGGTCGAATCGTTCAATGCCTGTGGGGAGCGGTTGTTATGAAGAAGGGAAAGATGAGCGAAGCGGACGTCGCTGAATTCTGCCTGGCATTGCCGGGGGCGCGAGAAGATTACAAGTGGGGCGGCGTGCGGGTGTTTTCGATTGCCGGCAACAAGATGTTTGCCTTGCAGGGACTGCGCGGCGATTCACTGGCATTCAAGGTCGACAAGGATCTGTTTCTCGGTCATTGCGACCGCCCGGGCATTCACCCGGCGCCGTATCTGGCACGGGCGCAGTGGATCATCATGCACCCGCCCTACCCTTTGGGTGCCGAGGAATTGCAGGGGTTGTTGCAGCGATCGCACCAGTTGGTGGTGAGCAAATTGCCGAAGAAAACCCAAATCGGTTTATTGCTGTAAACCCGATCCCTGTGTAGGAGCTGCCGAAGGCTGTGATCTGTTGATTTTGCTTTTTAGAAGATCAAAGTCAAATGATCGCAGCCTTCGGCAGCTCCTACAAAGGGACTCGTGCAGGCGACTAGAACAACGCCAGCAGGTTAGAGCCGAGAAACAGCTGGTCGATCCAGAACACCTGATGCAGCAGCACAATCACCCAGAACAGAATCTGAAACGAGACCTTGCGCGTCTTGTGCCGGAACACCTGCTGGGCGATCAACGCGCCGGGCCAGCCTCCGGCCAGTTCCACGGCGTGGAGGATGTTCTCCGGCGTGCGCCAGGCATCGGCGCGCGCCTTGCGCTTGTCGGCCCAATACATGAAGAACGCCAGCACACTGATGACCCCATAAGCGGCCAACGGCACCCACGATATCCCGCGCAGCCACATCGACAGCGAGCCGAACAATGGCAGCGCACAGACGATCAGCAGAACGACCAGTTTCAGTTTCAGGTTCTGGATGTTGTTACCGCCCGAAGGTCGCCCTTCAGGCCGGCGTGCGCGGGAATCACTCATGGCTTGGCCGCCGCCCAGTCCACCCAGCCGAACTGCCAGGTCGCGAGAATCAGCAGGCCAAAACCGATCCGATACCAGGCGAACGCCGCATAACTATGGCTGGCAATAAACTTCAGCAAGCCGCGCACGGCGATCATCGCAAAGATGAACGCCGTGATGAAACCGATGGCAAAGACCGGGAAGTCTGCCGGTACAAACAGGTCGCGATACTTGTAACCCGAATAGACCGCTGCGCCGACCATCGTCGGCATCGCCAGGAAGAACGAAAACTCCGTGGCGGTTTTACGTGACAGGCCAAACAGCAGGCCGCCAATGATGGTCGAGCCGGAACGCGAGGTGCCGGGAATCATCGCCAGACACTGGGCGAAGCCGACTTTCAATGCATCTTTCCAGGTAATCTCGTCAACGGTTTCGGCATGCACCTCGTGCTGACGCTTTTCCGCCCACAACATGATGACACCGCCGACAACCAATGCCGCTGCCACCGTAATCGGATTGAACAGGTATTCGTGAATCAGATCGGCAAAGATCACGCCCAACACCACGGCGGGCAGAAAGGCGATCAGCAGGTTGGCAGTGAATCGCCGTGCGCTGGGCTGAGTCGGCAAGCCGATGACCACGTCGAAGATCTTGCGTCGAAATTCCCAGACCACCGCGAGGATCGCGCCGAGCTGGATGATGATGTTGAACGCCATGGCCCGCTCACCACCGAAGTCGAGCAAGTCGGCAACAATGATCTGGTGTCCGGTACTGGAAATGGGCAAAAACTCCGTCAGCCCCTCTACAACTCCTAGTATCAGTGCCTGCAAGGCCGTCCAAAGATCCATCAATCCCCCAAAGAGCGATGCGCGCCGGCATGCCCCGATAGTATTTTTTTACGTTCACTGCGATCAGCGTAGCTGGTAAATGCTGTACCGATTCCGCGCGCACAGGATCCAGACCAAACAGTCAAAATTCCGTGAAATATCAACTTGGATTCAGGTTTTTACGCGCGGGGCCGAAATCCTATCAGACAAGCCTTAATAGCGCTGCTGCGTTATACGACTTGGGTCGCGTATGCCCGCCCACGTAAACGTGGTTGGATGCTGGCGATCGTTTATTACAAAAACAAGAATCCGGAGTGACAGCGTTATGAACAGCTTGCGCAGTGTGTCGATCAGCCGACGCTTGTGGCTCATTTTGATTGTGGCGGTGGTCATGTTGCTGACCTTGGGCGTATTGATGCTCAAGCAGATCCACGATGACCTGTATCACGCCAAAGCGCAGAAAACCCAGCATGTGGTGCAAACCGCCAGCGGCCTGCTGACCTATTACCACGACCTCGAAACCGCCGGCACTTTAACCAAAGACGCGGCGCAGAAGCAGGCGCTGACAGCGATTCGCGGACTGCGTTATGACCAGAGTGACTATTTCTGGATCAACGACCTCACGCCCGTGATGGTCATGCACCCGACCAACCCCAAACTCGAAGGCCAGAACCTCTCGGCGATCCGTGATCCGGATGGTTTTGCGGTGTTCAACGAAATGGTCGCCATCGCCCGCGCCAAGGGCGCCGGCATGGTCGACTACCGTTGGCCAAAACCCGGGGCCAGTGAGCCGGTGGCGAAGACCTCGTACGTCAAGCTGTTCGAACCGTGGGGCTGGGTGATCGGCTCGGGCGTTTACGTCGACGATGTGCAGGCGGAATTCAAGGGCCAGGTGATCAAAGCCACGATCATCGGCTTGGCGATTGCCATGATCATGGCCTTGCTGGTTATCCTGATCGCCCGCAGCATCGTGCGCCCGTTGCAGGAAACCGTGAACGCGATGGCCAACATCGCCAGCGGCGAAAGCGACCTGACGCGTAGCCTCGATACCCACGGCAAGGATGAAGTCACCGAACTGGCGCATCACTTCAATGCTTTCACCGCCAAACTGCGCCGGGTGATCGGTGACTTGCAGGTCTCGGCCAGCGCACTGGGCCAATCGTCCAGCGAGCTGGGCAGCGACGCCTCGCAGGCGCAGCAACGCAGCCAACAGCAATCGCAGCAGATGGAACTGGTGGCCACCGCGATCAACGAGGTGACCTACGGCGTACAGGACGTGGCGAAGAACGCCGAGCATGCCGCCGCTGAAATGCGCGATGCCGAAGCGCAGGCGCAGCAAGGCCAGATCAACATCGACGGCAGCCTGCAACAGATCGACAAGCTTTCCGGGACCATCGATCAAGCGGTTGAGGTGATTCGCACCCTCGCGGCCGAAAGCACTCAGATTGGCAGCGTACTGGAAGTGATCCGCTCGATTGCCGAGCAGACCAACCTGCTCGCGCTCAACGCCGCGATCGAAGCGGCGCGGGCCGGTGAGCAAGGTCGCGGGTTTGCCGTGGTGGCGGATGAAGTACGCCTGCTGGCACAGCGGACGCAGAAGTCGACAGCGGAAATCCAGTCGATGATCGAACGTCTGCAGAACCATTCCGAAGCCGCCGTGAAGGTCATCGGCGACAGCAGCAAGGCGTCGCAACTGACCATCGAGCAAGCCGGGCTGGCCGGTGCCAGTTTGAATGCGATTGGCCAGGCGCTGCGTAACCTCAATGGCCTGAATGCGTCGATTGCCAGCGCCACGCTGCAACAGGCGCATGTGGTCGAGGACATCAATCAGAACGTTACCCAGGCGGCGGGCCTCTCGCACAGCACGGCGATTGCGGCCGAACAGTCGAGTGCCGCCAGCGTGAAGCTCGGCCAACTGAGCGAACAACTCAACGGCCTGCTACGCCAGTTCCGCGTCTGACCTCCCCCCTGTAGGAGTGAGCCTGCTCGCGATAGCGGTTTTGTCAGCAACACTAATGTTGGCTGATAGAGCGCTATCGCGAGCAGGCTCACTCCTACAGTTTTTTGGGTACAATCCGCTCCCTTCTTTATGTCCCCCCAAGGAACCTCCATGTCCGGGCTTGAACTGTTTGCCGCCACCCTCGGCGTGATCGCCGTCTGGCTGACGGTCAAACAGAATCCATGGTGCTGGCCGATCGGGCTGGTCATGGTCCTGCTCTACAGCTGGATCTTCTTTGAGGTGAAGCTGTATTCCGACATGTTGCTGCAAGTCATCTACGCCGCGCTGCAGGTCTACGGCTGGTGGCAGTGGACGCGGGCCGGGACGATGCACGACGGGCGGCAGGTCACACGTCTCGATCAGCGTTCAATTCTGATCGGGCTCAGCGTCGGCGCTGTCGGCAGCCTGCTGCTGGGCGCGGCCATGGCGCACTGGACGGATGCCGCGCAGCCTTGGCTCGACGCAGCGTTGACGGCGTTCAGCCTGGTTGCACAGTTGTGGATGGCGCAGAAACGTCTGCAGTGCTGGGCGCTGTGGTTTGTCCTCGATGTGATCTTTGTCGGGCTGTTCATCTATAAGGATCTGTACCTGACGGCAGCCTTGTACGGCCTGTTCACCTTGATCGCGGTGCAAGGCTATCGTGAATGGCGCGCCGACCCGGCGTTGCGCACATGAAAGTCGTGGTGCTTACCGGGCCTGAATCCACCGGCAAGAGCTGGCTGGCGGCGGGCCTTCAGCAACAATTCGGCGGCGTGCGGGTGGACGAATACGTGCGCTGGTTCATTGAGCAGAACCCGCGCGACACTTGCCTGGCAGACATCCCCGAAATCGCCCGGGGTCAGTTGCAATGGGAAGATCAGGCTCGTGCGCAAAGACCGGCGCTGCTGATTCTCGACACGCACCTGCTGAGCAACATTTTGTGGAGCCAGACGCTGTTCGGTGCCTGCCCGGCCTGGCTCGAACCCCAGCTGTTGGCACGCCAATACGACTTGCACCTGCTGCTATCTCCGGAGCACATCGACTGGACCGATGACGGTCAACGCTGCCAGCCGGATCCGGAGCAGCGTCTGGCCTTCTTCAACGCCACGCGCGCCTGGCTTGAGCAACATCACCAATCCGTGCAAATCATTCAGGGCGATTGGGCCGGGCGCCAGGCGCAAGCTTTTGCAGCTGTTGCGCAACTGCTGGCCGAATAACCCCGATCAAGAGGCTCCTGCCCCACCGTTTTCCCCTGTTCTGGGGGAAATGTGTCCATTCCTGAAACACACACCTGACGGCAAAGTGGCCGTTTCAACAGTCTTGACCGTTTTGTCGGTCGGCCTGTTACGTAGTTGAAACACATCGCCGCAAACCCTCGTTCCAGAGCTTTGTTCAGCCAATAGACAGGTCGGTGTCACTGTGCGTGTTTCAACAATGAAACAGTTCGTGTATCAAATCTTTGTTCAATTCATGTAAGCATTTGAAATCACGAAACATTTAAAAAGCGGCACAGCTTTCGCTCTCTCCTTCACAACGCTGACTAGGGCCAGCCCACTGAAGAAGGAATTGCTGCCGTGGGGAATTTCAAAAAGAGCATGACCTGCCTCCTGCTGATCGGATCAGCAGCCAGCACATTGATCAGCCTCAATGTGCAGGCGGAAGGTAATGGCGTCATCGTCCTCAATCGCGACGTTCAACCTATTCCTATCGGTCGCAACGGTGGCAAAGACCCCTACCCGACCACCGTCAATGCCAACCCGTCGGCACGCATCAATCAGACCTTGAGCAGCACCGAACTCAGTGACGGTGACTTCGCCAGTGTCGCGAGTGGCTCATCAATTCGCGGCAACATGACCACGCCCAGCTCGAACCTTCCCGGCATGAACACTCTGACCAATACCAACGGCTTGCCTGGCATGAGAACCGGCAGTGGCGGCGGCGCGGGAGGCTCGATCTCCAATACGGTCAACCGCGCCATGAGCACCGGCCTTGCCCCTCTGACCCGAATGGCCGGAGGCCAATAAGATGAATCGCACTTTTCTTCTGCTCGCCCTGCTCGGTTGCACCAGCGCCATGGCTGCCGACCCAAGCTCGATCAATAGCGCAAACATTCAGGATTCCGGGGCGCAATACCGCGGCAACTTCAACGTCAACCAGGCCGCTGGTGACCAGATGCAACAGGCCAATACCAAGGCGATTGCCATCGGCACCGAATCCCATGCCAACACCAGCGTAATGCAGAAAATCGATACGCCGGCCAGTCGCTCGATCAACGCCAGCGCCAACATCGGCGGCAACTCTTTCAGTAACGGCAACGGGATCCTGGGTGTGAACCAGGGCGCCGGGGCCAACAACCAGATGGCCAACGTGACGCGCGTCAGCATCAGTGCTGCCCCGCAGAGCGTTGACGACAGCGCCCTTTCGCAACAGAACGTGGCGTTTTTACCGAGCTCAGGAGCAACTGGTACCTCACCCGGCAGTCGCCAGGTCACGACAAGTGATCAGGCCTTCACCGGCAGCCGCGGGGTAATCCAGGTGAACCAGAGTGCCGGGGTGGGGAACCGAATGGCTAACACCCTGAGCATCCGGGTCGCTGACTGACCCAAACAACAAAAGCAGTGCAATTAGAAAGTACCAACACTTAACCAACTAATAAGCACGATGGAGAAACACCATGAAACCTACAATGGCTCTCAAACCACTGGTTTTCGCACTTGCAGCAGTGATGGCAATCGCAGCACAGGCAGGCGGTCGTGATGACGATCATGGTAATGGGCACGGCAACGGCCATGGCAATAACCAGCCTAAAGGTCCAACCCTGGAACAACTGCTGCAAATCACCGCGGGTGCCGGCGCCGCTGTGCTTGATGTGCAAGACAGTGACGGCAACGTGGTAAAAAACCAGGGCACGCTGAACAACGCTAACGCCAGTGACTCGCTCAACGGTTCCAACGGCAACATGGGCGCCAACGTTGCAGCCGGCGACGGCAACCAGCAGGACAACGCTGCTGCATTGGCCACTGCTGACGAGAGCTTCATCTTCGGTAACGCTGTTGCAGCCTCGAGCGCGACTCAGGTCAACAACAACAACTACGTGAAAAACTCGTCGACCTTCAACAATGCCAACCTCAACAACGCAGGCAACAATGGTTCCGGCAACATCGGCATCAACGTCAGTGCGGGCAACTTCAACCAGCAGAAAAACAACCTGGCGATCGCCGTTTCGGGTGGCCGTGTAGCTCAGGCCGCCGCTTCCGCCAACCAGTCCTCGACTGGCCTGGTGGTAGAAAACAAAGGCGTGCAAACCTACAAAACCGACACCCTCACCGGTACTTATGCTGCTGCTGGCGTGTTTAAGGCCAAAGGCACCGCAACCATCGAAGATGATGATCACGGTGGTTACGGCAATCGTGGCGGCGGCCATGGTGGCAACGATGACCAGAAAGCCAAGTTCGAAGCCGTGGGTACCTTTGGCCTCGCTGGCGTAACCACTCAGCAAGTGATGACCAAAGACGGCTGGAAAGCGCCGGTGGTCAACAATGCCAACATGACCAACTCGATGAACAACTTCTCCGGCAACGGTGGAGCCAACGTCTCGTCTGGTGTGGGCAACCAACAAAGCAACTCGCTGTCCATCGCCGCAGGTTGCAGAGCCTGCCTGTAATCGCGATCGAAACGAAAGCCCCGGCAACGGGGCTTTTCCTCGGTTCCACAAGGCGTATCGATCATGCGAACTCCCGCCCTCCTCGCTTTGCTTTGTCTGTGTGGCCTGACTCAGGCGGCGCAGATGCCAGTGGCTGCCCTACCCGGCGGCGTGCTGGTTTACAAGGACGTGCAAAGCTTGCGTGAGCGCAAGTTTGCCGACATCGTCGAACAAAAGACCGATTTCAGTTGCGGCGCTGCTGCACTGGCAACGGTCCTGCGCCAAGCCTACTGGCTCGACGTCGATGAGGAGCACATCATCAAAGGCATGCTGGTCAACGCTGACCAGGACCTGGTTCGTACCCAGGGCTTCTCCATGCTCGACATGAAGCGCTACGTAGAAAGCATCGGCATGCGTGCCCGAGGCTACCGGATCCCGCCAGAGAAACTCGAAGCGGTGACCATTCCGGTGGTGGTCCTGATGGACATTCGCGGCTACAAGCATTTCGTCGTACTGCAGCGTTCAGACAAGGATTGGGTGTACATCGGAGACCCGGTTCTCGGCCACAAACGCTACAAACACGATGACTTTGTCAAAGGTTGGAACGGCATTGTCTTTGCCATCGTAGGCCCTGGTTACGACAAGGCTAACGCTTTGCGCAGTCCTCCGGTGCCACTGACAGCAAAGAACAAGCTGGATGGTTTCAACCCTGTCAAAGATGCGGAATTGATGGATTTCGGGTTCATTCAGAGCGACTTCTTTTAATCGCCGAGTTAGAGAGTGGGACTGGATGTCCCGGGAGCAGCAGATGAAAAGCTCATACTGGCTGGCCGCCGCCTGCCTGGCAGCGAGTGCGTCGGGTTTTGCACATGCCGGATTCAAACCCATCGAAATCAAAGACCAAGAGCTTGCAGAGCTGCGTGGTCGTTATGTCATGCCGGGGCGGATTATCAGCTTCGGCATCGTCATGAGTAGCACTTGGCGCAATGCCAGCGGCGACTTGATCGGGGCTGCCACCTCGATGCAGGTCCAAGCGTCTACCGTCAAACCGGAATTCTACGTCTCGACCATCAAGGAGTCGGGCAATGGCAGTGTTCCCACACTGGGCAACGGCACCGTGATCGGTGGCGCCGGCCTCAATAGCACGCAGGGTGTGACGCAAAGCGTGCGCGCGGCGGGCGATGGCAACACCGCGAGCAACAACGTCGCGATCAACGTCAGTGAAGCCAGTCAGGCGCCGGCGCTGCTGCCGTCGCAAGGCCAGGCGCTGGTTGCCGGGCAAACCATCAGCGGCAGCAACGGCGCAGGCAGCGTCCAGGTTTCGGCCAACAGTGGCGGCGTACAGATGGCCATTCAGGCCAGCGGCAATCAAGGCACAGCGCTGCAACAAGTCGCTCAGGGCGGCCTGCTGCAAAATACCCGCTTGCTGGGCAGTGCCAACGTGGTCAACAACCTCACGCAACTCAACGTCGTATTAAACAATAACGGCAGAAGCGCCGGTGCACTGGACTGCAACCTGACCCAACTCGGGGCCCTACGCAATATCGGATATTGAACTACGCTGAGTCTCGATCATTGGGCTTAAAGGGACGGCTTATTCATGTATCGATCAGTATCACTGCGTGCTGCAGTGTGTTTGAGTACCCTTCTCCCGGCGGCGATGCTGCAAGCAGCTCCCGATGCCGACGTAGAAGCCCTTAAACGGGAACTTCTGGAACTGAAACAACGGTACGAAGTACAGCAACAAGCACTGGCGGTACTTGAACAAAGGGTCCGCCAAGTGGAAGAACAGCCGGCCGCCCCACCGCCAAAAAGGCTGGCCAAATCGCCGTCAGACATGAAAGGAAATCGCGTTGCCAGCGGGGCCGCCACAGGCACGGGCGCGGCCGCCGCATCGGGAGGCGCAGCTGGGGGCAGTGGCGCTTCTTACGGTCAATCGTTGGCCGACGATTCACAACCGGCACAGAGCGTGTCGAACCTTTACGACGAAGCCAGCGGTTTCTTTGGCGGGGGCAAGTTCAGCGTCGAAACGGGCATCACCTATTCGCGCTACGACACCCGTCAGCTGATTCTCAACGGATTCCTGGCCCTGGATTCGATTTTCCTCGGCAACATCAACCTGGACCGAATCAAGGCCGATACCTGGACCCTCGACCTCACGGGCCGCTACAACTTCGACAATCGCTGGCAGTTTGACCTGAACGTGCCCGTGGTATATCGCGAGTCGACGTATCAATCGGGTGGCGGCAACGAAGGCGCGGCAGGCGTTACCACCGAGGAAACCGTCACCAAGGATCCAACCATTGGCGACGTCAACTTCGGTATTGCGTACAAGTTCCTCGACGAGTCCGTCAACACGCCGGATGCGGTCGTCACCTTGCGGGTCAAGGCGCCAACCGGCAAGGACCCGTTCGGGATCAAACTGCGTCAGACCGATGCCAACTCCAACCTCTTCGTGCCTGACACGCTACCGACGGGCAATGGCGTCTGGTCGATCACTCCCGGCATCTCGCTGGTCAAGACGTTTGACCCGGCCGTGTTGTTCGGCAGCCTGTCCTACACGCATAACCTTGAGGAATCATTTGACGACATCAGCTCCACCGTCAACCAGAAGAACCCGGGCAAGGTGAAGATCGGCGACAGCTTCCAGATCGGCGCCGGTATCGCCTTTGCACTGAACGAAAAGATGAGTATGTCGTTCTCGGTGTCTGACCTGGTGCAACGCAAGAGCAAGCTGAAACAGGATGGCGGGGACTGGGAATCGGTGGTGTCCAGCGACGCCAACGCCGGTTACTTCAACGTCGGCATGACCATTGCGGCCACCGACAACCTGACCATCGTACCCAACCTGTCGATCGGCATGACCGACGATGCTCCGGATTTTTCCTTCAGCCTGAAATTCCCGTACTACTTCTAAGCAGCGCAACAGCAAAAGATCGCAGCCTTCGGCAGCTCCTACATCGGATGTTGGTAATCCCGGTAGGAGCTGCCGAAGGCTGCGATCTTTTGATCTTCAGCCAACTAGCGAATCTGATGTTTATGTAACAGGCGATAGAACGTGGGGCGGGAAACGCCAAGCACCTTCGCGGCAATGCTCAGATTGTCGCTATGCCGGTTCAACACATCGCACAGTGCCTGGCGTTCAGCACGGGTTTTGTAATCTTCCAGCGTGCCCATCGGTGTCGCGATCGAATGCTGGCTGATCAACCCTAAATCGCGGGCCTCGATCTGCCGCCCTTCGGCCAGCACCAGGCCGCGCCGCACGCGGTTAGCCAGTTCGCGCACGTTGCCCGGCCAATCGTGTTTACCCATCGCAATCAGCGCATCTTCACTGAAGCTGCGCGGACGTCGACCGGTTTCGTGGCTGTAGAAATGCGAAAAGTGGTTGGCCAGCATCGACAAGTCACCGTGCCGTTCACGTAAAGGTGCAGTGACCACTTGCAGAACATTGAGCCGGTAGTACAAATCCTCGCGGAAGCGCTTCTTCTCGATCGCCGACTCAAGATCGACGTGGGTCGCTGCCAACACGCGTACATCTACCGGAATCGGCTGACTGCCACCGACGCGCTCAATGTGTTTTTCCTGAAGAAAACGCAGCAGATTGGCCTGCAGCTCCAGCGGCAGGTCGCCAATTTCATCAAGGAACAACGTGCCGCCGTTGGCCGCTTCGATACGGCCGACCTTGCGCTGATGCGCGCCGGTAAACGCACCTTTTTCGTGACCGAACAGCTCGGACTGGATCAAGTGTTCGGGAATTGCCCCGCAATTGATCGCCACAAACGGTTTGCTGTGACGCTGCGATTGCCGATGCAGGGTGCGCGCGACCAGCTCTTTACCCGTGCCGCTTTCGCCACGGATCAATACCGGCGATTCAGTCGGTGCCAGCTTGCTGAGCAATTTGCGCAGTTCGCGGATCGGTTTGCTGTCGCCGAGCAATTCATGTTCGGGCTGGTCGACGTGAATCGTGCCCTGCCCGCGCAGGCGGGCCATGCCGAATGCCCGGCCGAGGGTAACTTGCACCCGCGACACGTCGAACGGCAGGGTATGGAAATCGAAAAACCATTCGCAGACGAAGTCGCCAACGTTCTGCAAGCGCAGCACTTCCTGATTCAGTACAGCGATCCATTCCGTGCCGCTGCGACTGATCAGTTCCTTGACCGCTTCGGGCCGTTCCAGGTGAAAAGGTTGCAAACGCAGCAAGCCGACATCGCAGCTGCGGTCGGTGGCATTTTCCAGCGTACAACTGTCGACATCCCAGCCTACCGCGCGCAAACCGGGCAATAAGCGGTGACAGTCGTCGCACGGGTCGACCACCAATAAACGTCTTAACGCAGGCGCTTCGCTCATGACTGTTCCTTGGCGCCAAATATTAGAAATGATTGTAAAAACAGTCATTTGGCAGACCCGACTGTAACATTAGCAAGATTTTGACAGCGCCTTGTATCAATTGCTTATAGGTGTACAAACAAACGCGTTATAAGAAGCCCGGTTGTTAGTTAGCTATCGACTATTTCATTACGGAAAAGCTTTCAACAAGCTTTCAAAACCCGTCTGTGAGCCAGGCTTTTGTAAGAAAGTTGAAATTTCTTTGTTTCGAGTGTGACCCGCCCCGGGGTTGCGTGCATCAGTACAAGTAACCAGCCGAACGGTAAGCCCAACCGACGGCAGATCATTTGATTGGGCACTATAGAGAGACGATCCCATGACCGCCCCGCTCCGTATCAACGAAGCTCTTTTGATTGCCAACCACGCCTTCAAACCCTTTCAATGTGTGGCTTGGGCGCCACAAGACGGCAACGGCGAATTGAGCCTGACCGTCGTCGACCGCACCAACTCGCACATTGGTCGCAAGCAGATTCCAAGCAGTGCCTATTCCGATCCGGCACAACTGGAGCAACTGCTGCAACAAGCTCGCGCCGAGTTGAGCAAAGAAGGCCATCTGTTGCAATCGTGGTCGATGCCGCACTAATACCGGAACAATGCGGATGACCTCGAGTCATCCGCCCGTGTTTTCTTAGTTGCACTATCTATTTACCCACTGCTTACTTTTGTACAACTTTCAGCGTGCGCTTTCGGCGCGACTGCTTGGCACACTTGCTATTGGTACAAAAAGACACTGTTCTGGCACAGTCTGACCCTCCGCCTGTTAGTTCTAACAGTTGTACTTCTTCCGCTTCAGGGATTGAATGTTCCGCTCATGCAGTAAACCTCCCAATCCAGGGTATTGGTCTACTCGCAAGGAGACGCGTGCATGTCGACCCAGAGCTCTTGCACCCGATTGGAGCGAATAAACCAGGCCGGCCAACTGGACCCTGCTTTTGCCGGCAATGGTATCGCTCAAGTGTATTTTGCCGACAGTCTTTCCAGCATGACCCACGGTGTCGCGGTTGATCGGCAAGGTCGCGTGCTGGTCGCAGCGAAAGTCAAAACCCGGAACGGTAGCTGTTTCGGGCTGGCGCGCTTGCTCGCAGACGGCTCGGCAGATTTGAGCTTCGGTCGGCAGGGTAGCGTCATCGGCATGTTTTCATCCGGGTTCGGCAGCATGGCCGGCAAAGTCCAGCTGCTGCCCGACGGCAGAATTCTGCTGGCTGGCCTGCACTACGAGACCGACCATTGCACCCTGCCCGGCCTTGCCCTTTTCGATGATCGGGGTTGCCCGGACCCGGATTTCGGCGATAACGGTTATCTGGTGGTACGCCTGCCCGGCGACCTGTCGATGGGCACACTCGACGAGTGGCTGCCACCGGGCATTCCGGGCGCCGAAGCGTGTGACATGGCGGTGCAGGACGACGGCCATATCCTGTTGGTTGCCAATCATCACTTCGAATGCGCTGACCACGCGGGCATGCTGATTCGCCTCACAGGCAATGGCCAACTCGACAAGACTTTCAACGGTCGCGGTTTTGTCATGGTTCGTCATCTGCTCCTCAACACCTGGCTGAGCAGTCTGTCGTTGCAACAGGACGGACGGATTTTGGTCGGTGGTTCAATGAGCTTCCCTCAGGAAGGTCTGCTTGCGCGCTACCTGGCGGATGGCCGGCTCGACGAAACCTTCGCTATCGATGGCTTCATGGCCTTCACAGCCCACGGACACGGCGCGCTGGTCAATCAGGTGGTTGAGTCGGCGGAGCATCTTCACTGCTTCGGCAGCAGCCGTGATCCGATTCGCTGCATGACCCTGAACCTGCATCGTAACGGTCGTGCGCAGCTACATTGCAACTCAGGCCTGCCGCAACTGCTGGACATCGGCCATAGCGGTTGCCAGTGGAATGCCGCCCAGCGCATGCAAGACGGCCGGATTATCGCCGTCGGTGCGACGATTGGCGGGTTCGAGGCAGACTTCGTAGTCGCGCGCTATTTACCTGACGGCCACCTCGATCAAACGTTCGGTGATGGCAACGGCTGGCTGCGTACGCGTTTGGGTCGCAGCCTGGACATGGCCAATTCACTGGCCGTGCAAGCGGATGATGCGATCCTCGTGGGCGGCTACTCGCTGGATGGCAACTATCGGGCAATGGTGGCGCGATACCTTAACGATTGAAAAACACGGACTGTACTTGATCTTCGGCAACGCATCCGGCAACTTGCGCGCTTCTAAAAGACAAGGAGCAACCGATGTCCGGTTCAATGGCCCAGGCGTTTGCGCACAACTTTCTCGGTCAATCGCCGCGCTGGTACAAGGCGACCATCGTCGGTTTTCTGATCCTCAATGCACTGGTCCTGTTCACGGTTGGCCCCGTCGCGGCTGGCTGGTTGCTGGTCATCGAATTCATCTTCACCCTGGCGATGGCGCTCAAGTGCTATCCATTGATGCCCGGCGGCTTGTTGTTGATCGAAGCACTGCTGCTGAAGATGACCACGCCGCAGGCTCTTTACGATGAGTTGCTGCACAATTTTCCGGTGATCCTGCTGCTGATGTTCATGGTGGCGGGCATCTACTTCATGAAGGATCTGCTGCTGTATCTGTTTTCGCGCCTGTTGTTGGGCGTGCGCTCCAAAGCGATGTTATCGCTGATGTTCTGTTTTCTTTCGGCGTTTCTCTCGGCATTCCTCGATGCACTAACGGTGACGGCGGTCATTATCAGCGCCGCTGTCGGCTTTTACTCGGTCTACCATCGGGTGGCGTCGGGCAATGACCCGCGTCAGGACAGTGAGTTTGGCGACGACCAGAACCTGCCCAAACTGCATCACAACGATCTGGAACAGTTCCGCGCGTTCCTGCGCAGCCTGCTGATGCACGGTGCCGTCGGCACGGCATTGGGCGGTGTCTGCACACTCGTCGGCGAGCCGCAGAACCTGCTGATCGGCCATGAAATGGGTTGGCATTTCGCCGAGTTCTTCCAGAAAGTCGCACCGGTGTCGATGCCGGTGCTGGCAGCTGGCCTGGTGACCTGTGTGTTGCTGGAGAAATTGCGCTGGTTCGGTTACGGCACGCTGCTGCCGGATAACGTGCGTGCCGTGCTGGCCAACTACGCCGCTGAAGACGACGCCGAGCGTACACCGCGCCAACGCGCTGCGCTGCTGGTGCAAGGTGCAGCGGCATTGATCCTGATCGGCTGCCTGGCCTTTCACATTGCTGAAGTCGGTCTGATCGGTCTGATGGTGATTGTTTTGATCACCGCATTTACCGGCATCACCGATGAGCATCGTCTGGGCAGTGCCTTCAAGGACGCTATGCCGTTTACAGCGTTGCTGGTGGTGTTTTTTGCGGTGGTCGCGGTGATTCACGATCAACAGTTGTTTGCGCCGCTGATTCAATGGGTGCTGGCGCTGCCGGTGGAGCAACAACCAGGCATGCTGTTCATTGCCAACGGCTTGTTGTCGGCAATCAGCGACAACGTGTTCGTCGCAACCATTTACATCACCGAAGTGAAGCAGGCATTCCTCGCCGGGCACATGAGCCGTGAGCATTTCGAGACCTTGGCGATCGCAATCAACACCGGCACCAACCTGCCGAGCGTAGCCACGCCGAATGGTCAGGCGGCGTTTCTGTTCCTGCTGACGTCGGCGATTGCACCGCTGGTGCGCTTATCGTACGGGCGGATGGTGTGGATGGCGTTGCCGTACACCGTCGTGATGGGATTGCTGGGCTGGTATGCAGTAAGTTACTGGCTCTGACCAATACCGCGTAAAAACTGTAGGAGTGAGCCTGCTCGCGATAGCGGTGTGTCAGCCCAAGAAATGGTGACTGATAAATTGCTATCGCGAGCAGGCTCACTCCTGCATTTGGTTTTGGGTGGAGTCAGTGAGGGAGGATGTATTTTTCGATCGCTTGGGCGACGCCGTCTTCGGTATTGGGGGCGGTGACCACGTCGGCCTGACGCTTTACCGCCTCTTCGGCCTGACCCATGGCGATCGACAGTCCGGCGCAATGGAACATCGCCGGGTCGTTGCCGCCGTCGCCGATTGCGGCGGTCTGTTTCAGCGGCACCCCCAAGTGCTCGGCCAAGGTCGCCAGCGCCGTGCCCTTGTTAGCCTCCAGTGCCGTCACGTCGAGATACACCGGTTGCGAGCGCGAGACTTGCGCCATGCCGTTGACCTTCGGCAGCAAGCGCGCCTCCAATTCAATCAACAGCTCGGTGTTGTTACTGGTCGCAACGATCTTGTCGATGTGCTCCAGATACGGCTCGAAACTCTCGACCACCACCGGCGGATAACCGAGGCCATGCTGTTCGCGCGGCACCATCGGCCCGTGCGGATCCTTGATCAACCAGTCGCCGCCGCTGAATACCCAGATTTCGACATCAGGCTGATCGGCAAACGTCGCCAGCGCAATCAACGCCGTGGTGGCCGGCAAGTAATGCGCGACCAGCAAACTGCCATCCGGGTTAACGATGGTGCCACCGTTGAACGCCGCCGTCGGCAGATCAACACCCAAGGCTTCGATCTGCTGCAACATGGCTTTCGGTGGCCGCCCGGTGGCGAGGCTGAATAACACGCCGGCTTCGCGCAACGAACGCACCGCATCAATAGTGCGCTGACTCAGCGAGTGATCCGGCAGCAACAGCGTGCCGTCCATGTCACTGAGCAGAAAACGGACAGGTTGTTTCGACAAGTCACTCATCCGAGGCCGTGCCAGACGCGGCCATCGCGAGTCAGCAGATCTTCGGCGGCTTGCGGGCCGTCGTTACCGGCGGCGTAAGCTTGCACGCTCGCATCCTGCTGCCAGGCGTCGAGGAACGGCTGAACGGCGCGCCAGCCGTTCTCGATATTGTCGGCGCGCTGGAACAGCGTCTGGTCGCCGGTCAGGCAGTCATAGATCAGCGTTTCGTAGCCGGTCGATGGCTGCATCTCGAAAAAGTCTTTGTAGGCAAAACCCAACTCGATGTTGGCCATGTTCAGCGCCGGCCCCGGCCGCTTTGCCAGCAAGTCGAACCACATGCCTTCGTTCGGCTGGATCTGGATGCGCAGGTAGGTCGGCTGCAACTCATCGACTTCGGTATCACGGAACTGCGCGTACGGTGCCGGCTTGAAGCAGATGACGATCTCGGTGTCGCGCACGCTCATGCGCTTGCCGGTGCGCAGGTAGAACGGCACGCCGACCCAGCGCCAGTTGTCGATCATCACCTTCAGCGCCACGTAGGTTTCCGTGGTGCTGTCGGGGGCAACGTTGGCTTCCTGGCGATAACCGTTCAACGGTTTGCCGTCGACTTCGCCGGCGCTGTACTGGCCGCGAACCGAATTGGCCCGCGCCTCTTCAGTCGTCCACGGGCGGATCGCACCGACGACCTTGGCCTTCTCACCGCGCACCGCATCGGCGCCGAATGCGGCCGGCGGTTCCATGGCAACCATGGCGAGCAACTGGAACAGGTGATTGGGCACCATGTCACGCAGGGCGCCGGTGTGTTCGTAAAAACTGCCACGGGTTTCGACGCCGACGGTTTCGGCGGCGGTGATCTGCACGTGGTCGATGTAATGGTTGTTCCAGAACGCTTCGAACAGGCTGTTGGAGAACCGGCTGACCAGAATGTTCTGCACGGTTTCCTTGCCCAGGTAATGGTCGATCCGATAGATCTGCTTCTCGGACATCACCTTGAGCAAACAGGCGTTCAACGCTTCGGCAGTGTGCAGATCGGAGCCGAACGGCTTCTCGATCACCACCCTTCTGAACGCTTCTGGATTCTCTTCAAGCAAACCGGCGCTGCCGAGTCGGCGCACCACTTCACTGAAGAAACGCGGCGCGGTGGCCAGGTAGAACACCGCATTACCGGTGCCGCTGTCGGCGATTTTCGCCGCCAGGGCTGAATAGGTGCTGTCGTCCAGAAAGTCGCCCTGGACGTAGCTGATACCTCTGGCGAGCTTGGCCCACAAGGCCGGATCCAGCATCTGATCGCCCTTGCCGACTTTCGCCGCCACTTCGGTACGGATGAAGTCTTCGAGCTTCTGCGCGAAGGCCTCATCGGTAATGGCGTTGTGGTCAACGCCCACGATCCGCAGGTTTTCGTCAAGCAAGCCGTCGCGACTGAGGTTGTACAGCGCCGGCATCAGCAAGCGCTTGACCAGGTCGCCGTGGGCACCGAACAGGAACAGCGTGGTCGGTGGTGCGGGTTCTGCCTTGGATTTCCTGCGGATCGTATGGGTCATTTCTTCGGTGTCTCCACGTGGCCGCCGAAGCCGAAGCGCTGGGCCGAAAGGATCTTGTCGCCAAAGGTGCCCTGACCGCGCGAGCGGTAGCGCGAGAACAGCGAGTTCGACAGCACCGGTACCGGCACCGCTTGCTCCATGGCCGCTTCGATGGTCCATTGACCCTCGCCGCTGTCGGCAACCGAACCGGAGAAGCCGTCGAGCTTCGGATCGCTGGCCAGTGCGTCGGCAGTCAGGTCGAGCAACCACGAGGAAACGACGCTGCCGCGACGCCAGACTTCAGCAATGTCAGCGACGTTCAGATCGAAACGCTGATCTTCCGGCAGGCGCTCGCTGGATTTGGTCTTGAGGATATCGAAGCCCTCGGCGAACGCAGCCATCATGCCGTACTCGATGCCGTTGTGAATCATCTTCACGAAGTGACCGGCACCGGCAGGACCGGCATGGATGTAACCGTGCTCGGCACGCTGGTCATCGGACTTGCGATCCTTGGTGCGCGGGATGTCACCCATGCCCGGCGCCAGTGCGGCGAACAGCGGGTCGAGGCGCTGCACGGTTTCAGCGTCGCCGCCGATCATCATGCAATAGCCGCGCTCCAGGCCCCAGACGCCGCCGGAGGTGCCGACGTCGATGTAGTGCAGGCCCTTCTCGTTCAGGGTCTTGGCCCGGCGAATATCATCCTTATAGTTGGTGTTGCCGCCGTCGATGATGGTGTCGCCGGCTTCAAGCAGTGTGCTCAGGGTGTTGATGGTGTCTTCGGTCGGCGCGCCGGCCGGCAGCATGACCCAGACCGCACGCGGTTTGGCCAGGCCGGCAACCAGTGCTGGCAGGTCTGCGACGCCGGTGGAGCCCTCGGCGACCAGGTTATCGATGAAAGCGGTATTGCGGTCGTAAACAACGGTGGTGTGACCGTTGAGCATCAGACGTCGCGCAATATTGCCGCCCATGCGGCCCAGTCCAATAATCCCGAGTTGCATGTGCTGATGCTCCTTACTACAAATAAATGTGTGTCATGGGTTATAGCCCAACGCGACTGATGGAGGTTAGTCCAGAGCGTTGCGATGAAGTTTCCGTGCATTGTGCCCGAATCAGACTGATAACGCCCCGAAACGTGGCGAAGACACACCGACCATGAAAAATAAAAAAGTTCCATTCACAGGCAAAAGAAATCAAAATTGGCGCCGATAGTAAGTCAGCAGCCAAAAACGGCAGCGACTTACAGTTGATGCACGCCATTTGCGAGGTGAGCAATGGGCACAGTACACACAGCAATGCCGCCACAAACCCTGTACGTGACAATCCGTCGCGATGAATTGCGCCAGTTGAAAGACGAGCGTGACCAACTCAAGCAGGAGCTGGCGCAACTGCGCGCGTTGACTCAGGGCGCTCAGCCCAAACCTCTGCCGGTGGTCATGCGCAACCCGCACGCCTGAACTGCCCGCGTGTTTCGGGAACGGCGTCCGTCGTTCCCGACATGATTCACCTCTGACAGTCATCTGCAACTAACAAAGTTTTCACATTAGCTTGGCGATACTCCGGCGCATTCTGGCCGGGCGTACGCGTTCGGCCTCCGTTCGTCGGTTTCATGGAAGCTTTCCGGCGGTGGTTGTGACGATCGAGCTGGAGTGCTGAATGGCATTGTTCAAACGCAGCAAAACGACTGCGACAGGTTTCGACTGGGCCGGTTTTCTCTGGCTGTTCGTTTTCTTCTGGTACTTCTCGGGTATTACCCAACTGCTGATCCAGCTCACCGGTACCTCCGGCTTCACCGGGTTCCGGCAGGCATTCGTGATGAGCGCCATCTGGCTGGCACCGATGCTGCTGTTTCCCAAGCGCACCAAACTGCTCGCCGCGGTGATCGGCGTCGTGCTTTGGGCCTGCTCCATGGCCAGCCTGGGTTACTTCTTCATCTATCAGCAGGAGTTCTCTCAGAGCGTGATCTTCATCATGTTCGAGTCGAACGTGTCCGAAGCCGGCGAGTACATGACCCAGTACTTTGCCTGGTGGATGGTTCCGGCGTTCCTCGCCCATACCCTGTTCGCCTATTTCCTGTGGACCCGTCTGCGCCCGGTGTACCTGCCCCGTGGCCGTGCGTTGGTGGCGGCGACGGCCATCGTGGTCGCCGTTGTCGGTTACCCGCTGATCAAGCAAACCCTGCGCACCGGCAGCTTCGCCGAAGGTTTCGAGAAATTCGAAACCCGTATCGAACCGGCGGTACCGTGGCAGATGGCAGTGGCCTATCATCGCTATCAGGAAACCCTCGCCGACATGCAGGGCATGCTGCACAACGCGAGCAAGATCGCGCCGCTGAAAAACCTCAAGGACGCAACGGCCAATCAGCCGGCAACGCTGGTGCTGGTCGTCGGTGAGTCGACCAATCGTCAGCGCATGAGCCTCTATGGCTACCCGCGTAAAACCACGCCAGAACTGGACAAGCTCAAAGACCAGTTGGCGGTGTTTGACAACGTCATCACGCCACGCCCTTACACGATCGAGGCGTTGCAGCAGGTGCTGACGTTCGCCGACGAAGAAAATCCCGACCTGTACCTGTCGACCCCGTCGTTGGTCAGCGTGATGAAACAAGCCGGCTACAAGACGTTCTGGATCACCAACCAGCAGACCATGACCAAGCGCAACACCATGCTCACGACCTTCTCGGAGCAGGCGGACGAGCAGGTGTACCTGAACAACAACCGCAACCAGAATGCCGCCCAGTACGACGGCGACGTGATCGAGCCGTTCAACAAGGCGCTGGCCGATGCGGCGCCGCGCAAGCTGATCGTGGTGCACTTGCTGGGTACACACATGAGCTATCAATATCGTTATCCGCCGAGCTTCGACAAGTTCCAGGATCGCAACGGTGTGCCAGCCGGTGTGCGCGACGACCAGGTGCCGACTTACAACAGCTACGACAATGCCGTGCTGTACAACGACTTCGTGGTGTCGAGCCTGATCAAGGATTACGCCAAAGCCGATCCGAACGGTTTCTTGCTGTACCTCTCCGACCACGGTGAAGACGTCTTCGACTCGGTCGGCCACAACACCCTGGGGCGCAACGAAAACAAACCGACCGCGCCGATGTACACCATTCCGTTCATGGCCTGGGCGTCGCCGAAATGGCGCGAGAATCATGACTGGAACTTCGCCGGGGATTTGAGCCGGCCGTACAGCAGCTCCCAGTTCATCCATACCTGGGCGGATCTGGCCGGATTGAGCGCTGACGAGCTGGATCGCAGCCGCAGCCTGGTCAGTGACAGCTTCAAGCCGCGTCCGCTGATGATCGGCAATCCTTACGAACGCCAACAGCGGCCGCTGATCGACTTCAGTCTGATGAAGCCGAAACAGCCCGATACGTCCATAGCAGAGGCTACCGAGCAGTAAACACAAAAGGGGCCAGACATCGGCCCCTTTTTATTGCACGCCCCCTGATCTGCGGCAGCGCCCAGTAAGTACGAAAACGCTTTCAAATAATAATATTTCTCGTTTGACACTAAATCGCAGGTCCTCGCTTCGTCTTTGAACAAACGGATTTTTTCCCTCGAAGACAAGGAGTCGGCTGCGATGTTCGCGCCCATCACCCGTTCCATGACCCTCACGCTTGGCATGTGCAGCGCTGCTTTGAGCGCCGAACTGCTGGCTGAAAACGCGACTGAAAAATCGCCAGAGCCCGCCAGTTCAGCACTGGAACTGGCCTCAACCAATGTCACTGCTCAAGGCCTGGGCACCACGACCGAAAACACCGATGCGTACACCACTGGTGCGATGAGCACTGCGACAAGGATGAACCTGTCGATCAAGGAAACACCGCAATCGGTGTCGGTGGTGACTCGCCAACAGATGGATGATTTCAAACTCGGTACATTGTCCGAGGCCATGAGACAGACCACCGGTATTGTCGTACAACACCTTGACTCGGACCGAGTCGACTATTCCTCGCGCGGCTATTCAATCAACAATTTCCAGATTGACGGCATGCTCAACACCTTCGACCGGATGAAATCCGATTCCGACACCATCATCTACGACCGCATCGAAGTGGTTCGCGGGGCGACGGGGTTGACCACCGGTGCAGGCGACCCTTCGGCGACCATCAACATGGTGCGCAAACGACCGACCACCCGGTTACAGGCGCTGGCCGGCGTCAGCGGCGGCAGCTACGACGATTACTACAGCTACGTCGACGTCGGTGGCCCGCTGGCCTTCGACGGCCGCTTGCGTGGGCGGACGGTACTGGCTTATCGCGACAGCCAGTCAATCCGCGACAAATACGCGCTGCAACGCGAAGTCGGCTACGGCATTCTCGAAGCCGACCTGAGCGAGTCCACTGTGCTGGCCGTCGGTTACGACTATCAGGACAAACACGTGCAAGGCACCGCCTGGGGCACCGTACCGTACTGGAATGCCGATGGCAGCAAAGCCGGACTCGGTCGCTCGACCAACATGGCGACTTCGTGGAGTTCCTGGCCGCTGCGCGACAAGACCGCTTTCGCCACGCTCGACCAGCAACTGGCAGCGGGCTGGCATCTGAAAGCCGCGTATACCCATCGCAACAGTGACAGCGACGGCAAGACTTACTACGGCGGTGGCGGCTTCCCCGAAGCCGACCGCAGCGGCATGAGCGCCTACATGGGACACATGATCGGCGAGCAGAGCATGAAGGCTTATGACTTCAACGTCTCGGGCCCCTATTCACTGCTCGGACGCGAACACGAAATGATGTTCGGCTATGGCGAAGCCGAGCGCCGCGCCGATTCGCCCTATGCCTACGACGGCCCGCGTGCGGCGGATTACGAAAGCATCCGTGACTGGAAGTACATGGGCGATATCGCCAAATTCCCTGATACCGTTACCGGCCTGAGCGGCTCAAAAGGCAAAACCCGGCAAAAGGCCGGTTATCTGGCGACACGCCTGAGTTTCACTGACCGATTACATGCCGTGCTCGGCAGCCGCTACGGCAGTTGGGAGGAATCCAGTCGGGACAGCTACTACAACAGTCAGTTGCAGTTGACCAGGGTCGATGCCACCAGTCAGAGCCAGAACGACGTCTGGACACCTTATGCCGGCCTGCTCTATGACCTGACACCGGAATACACCGCGTACGTCAGCTACACCGACATCTTCAAACCGCAGAGCAATCGCGACAGCAGTCGCAACTACCTCGATCCGGTCGTTGGCAGCAATTACGAACTGGGTCTCAAGGGCAGCCTGTTGGAGGAGCGCCTGAACCTGTCGACAGCGTTGTTCTGGAGCAAACAGGACAACGTTGCCGAAATCGACGATTCGGTCGCACCGGATCCCGTCACCGGCGAGGAGTTCTACAAGAGCGGCGGCAAGGGTAACAAGGTCAACGGTTTCGAAGCCGAGGTCTCGGGTGAGATTCTCAATGGCTGGAACATGACCGCCGGCTACACCTACACCCACTCCGCCGATGGCGAAAAGCAACGCAGCAACACCAACCAGCCATTGAACATGTTCCGTTTGTCCACGGCGTATCGTTTGCCGGGCAACTGGAACGCCCTGACTGTCGGCGGCACCGTGAACTGGCAGAGCGACGTCTACCGCACCGCCAACCGCCCGGTCGGGCGCGGCGCCAACGGGCGGATCACCACCGAGCGTACGCGGATCAATCAGGACGCCTACACCGTGGTCAACCTGATGTCGCGCTATGAGTTCGACAAGCACCTTTCGGCATCGCTGAACGTCGACAACCTGTTCGACAAGAAATATTACGACAACGTCGGCTTCTACAACGGCGTGTACTGGGGTGATCCACGCACAGTGACATTGAGCCTCGACTGGAAGCTCTGATCCCTTCAACACGCCACTAACCCTGTGGCGAGGGGGCTTGCCCCCGTTGGACTGCGCAGCAGGCCCGTGCTTTTTGCCATCAAAAGCGCGAGTCGCTTCGCGACCCGACGGGGCAAGCCCTCTCGCCACAGGTGCACTTAACCCCGAGTTAATTGCGCGGGGAGAAAATCTCCCCCGAGTTCTGCTTCATGGACGAACGGCTCCGACTTGTTCAGTAGGAGGCACCATGAAAATCACTACCGCAATCCTTACCGGGCTATTCGCCCTGGGTTCTGCCAGCGTCTTTGCCGAAGGCGGCGCTGAGCGCATGCGTTATTACTACGACAACTTCCCGGTTCACCACGCCCCGAGCGAGCAGCAGAGCGACGCCAACGCGAAAGAAATTCGCGTTCCCGCCGATCAGACTGCGCAGGTGACCGAGTCCTATCGCAACTGAGATTCACCGAGCAACCGATGGACCTCCCAAGTCTCCGCTCTGGCCTGGGAGAAGACAGTTGGGCGCCCTCTTCGGGCGCCTTTTTTTATGCCTGCAGTTCCTTGATCCAGAACAGCATGCGCCCGTGCTCCGGATTGAACATGCCTGGCGCGAAGCCGAATTTGCCGTAGGCGTTCTGCGCCACGGCGTTACCTTCGAGCACTTCGAGGGTGATCTTGCAGCAGCCGCGCTGGCGGGCGATGTCCTCGACTTTGCGTAGCATTTTCTGACTCAGACCAAGTCCACGAAATTTGCCTACCACCGCTACGTCGTGCACGTTGACCAAGGGTTTGCAGGCAAACGTCGAAAACCCCTCGAAACAGTTCACCAACCCTGCCGGCTCGCCACCGACAAAGGCCAGCACACTGAACGCGTGCGGTCGACGGGCCAATTCTTCCGGCAAGCGCCGTAGCAGATCGGGATCCAGCGAATGACCGCCACCCATAGGGTCTTCGGCGTAATGATTGAGCACGATGCCGATGGCCTCGGCGTGCAGTGGATTGGTGTAGCTGGCTTGAAGCACAAGAATCTCTGCGGAATCCATTTCCATCCCCGAACACACAAATGCCCCGGCGCGCAAAGTGCACGCTGATAGGCCGCTCGACCTTAGCGCGGGCGTGATCCGCCGGGCAACCCGCAACAGCAAAAGATCAAAAGATCAAAAGATCGCAGCCTTCGGCAGCTCCTACATTGAAATACCGTACTCTCTGTAGGAGCTGCCGAAGGCTGCGATCTTTTGCTGTTATCAATGCCCCCAAATCAACGCTTCAGTCCAGCCGAGCTCGACGAAGTCCTGCGCACGCAGGGCACTTTCACCGGCACAAAAAAACTCGTCCAGTTGCGGCGGTTTCACCGACGTACCGCTAAGCATCGCGTGCACTTGGCCACGGTGATGGATCTGGTGCTCGAACAGGTGCGACAGCATGCGCAGTCGGCTGTCGTGCTGCGGTGTGTCACGGGCGATGGTGACTATGCGGGCAAGGTCCGCATCGCGTAATTGCTCGCAATAGGCGATCAGACGCCGATCAACGTGCGCCTGTTGTTCACGCAACGGGGCAGCTGCGGAGAACGGCTCGTCCTGATTGAAAAACACATAACAGTCAGGATGCGGCTCGGCGCCGCGCCGTTCGCGTTCCAATGCGTCAACGTAGAACCAGTCGCAGGTCAGGATGTGATTGAGGGTCAGGCGAATACTCGGGAAAAAACTCACCCGGGGCGCGACCAGCTCGGCGTCGTCGAGTTGCGACCAGGCCTTGGCCAAGCGGTGATTGGCCCAGGCGTTTTGATAGGCCATGGTCAGCAAGTGATGGGATAGCGGTTGACTCATGGTGGCGCCCTCTTCACTCAAGCGTTGGCAAAACGCTGCAATTGCATCTCCTGCAAGCGGCTGAGGGTCCGGCGGAAGGGAAATTCCAGATAACCCTCGGTGTACAACGCGTCCATTGGCACCTGCGCCTCGATGTACAGCGGCACTTTGCGGTCGTAGCACTCGTCGACCAGCGCAATGAAGCGGCGCACGCCGTCGTCATGCACTGACAATTGCGGCAGCTCGCGATCCCCGGCGATCACCCGCTGAGCGCCGTCCTCCGTGCCTCGGGCAATGCGGCCTTCGCGTTTCCGGGCGCTGAGATTGGGCACGTCGCTCATCAGAATAGCCCGGTAGCTATCGCACAGCGCGATGAAATCCATGGCGGCAAACGGCTGTTCGCAAAGATCAGCGTAGCGGCACCACAGCACCGACTCACTGGCCTGAACCACGTTCAGAATCCGATGGCCGACCGGCACGGGTTCGCTGCTGGAGCTCTGTCCCTGTGTCAGCGCCTGAAACACCTCGCTCAGTGCGCTGGCCGAATCCGGCGTGGTGACAAAGTAACGTTGCTCGATGGCGCCAGGGTGCAAGCGATGGTCCTCGGCGCCATTGACCGGGACAACTTGCATATGCGCCTTGATCGCGGTAATCGCCGGGGTAAAGCGGTCACGATTGAAACCATCGGCGTACAGTTCATCTGGCGGCAGATTGGAGGTGCAAACCACGACGACGCCCTCGTCGAACATCACCTGAAACAAACGGCCGAGAATGATCGCGTCGCCGATGTCATTGACGAACAGTTCGTCAAAACACAGGACCCGCACTTCATTCGCCAGTTCTTTGGCCAGCGCGCGCAACGGGTCGGCGATGCCGGTCAACTGGAAAGAACGCTGATGCACCCAGCCCATGAAATGATGAAAGTGTTGACGCCGGGCCGGCACCCGCAGGCTCTGATAGAACTGATCCATCAGCCAGGTCTTGCCGCGCCCGACCGGCCCCCACAGATAAACGCCGGTGACCGAATGGTCACCGGCATGCAAGGCTTCGTGGCATTTCTGTAACACCCAGACCGCGTGTTCCTGGGCTTCATCCTGGATGAAGCCCTTGTGTTGAACAGCGTTTTGCCAGGCACTTAAAGGGGAGTCGAAAGTCATGCGCGGCAGTATGCCACGATGCTCACAGGGAGATATCCAGCCGTGCGGTTTTCCCCTGCTGGTTACGCTGGCGTGCCGGCAACGGCGACAGCGCAAGCTTGCACTGCGATGACTGACCGTTGAGCGGCATGCGTCTTGACAGCAAATATTACCAGCATCATATTGACCTCATATTTCGCTCGTAATTTTATTCCCACTGAGCGATCTTCATCGAGGGCGTTGCCATGCACTACAAGGTTTTTGGCCGTAAAACCGGCCTGCGCGTTTCAGAATTGGCGCTGGGCGCCGGCAACTTCGGCACCGGCTGGGGCCATGGCGCGGAACGTGATGAAGCCAAACGCATCTTTGATGGCTATCTCGATGCCGGGGGCAACTTCATTGATACCGCCAATGGCTATCAAGGTGGGCAATCGGAATCGATGCTCAGTGAATTCATTGCCCCGGAGCGTGATCATCTGGTGATCGCCACCAAATACAGCATGGGTACTACACCGGCAGACGGCATTTCCCACACCGGCAACAGCCGTAAAAATATGGTGCGCGCGGTCGAAGAGAGTCTGAAACGCCTGAACACCGATCACATTGATCTGTTCTGGGCGCATATCAGCGATGGCGTGACGCCCATGGAAGAAATCCTGCGTGGGTTTGATGACCTTGTACGCGCGGGGAAAATTCATTACGCCGGACTGTCAAACTTTCCGGCATGGCGCATTGCTCGCGCCGACCTGCTCGCGGAGATCCGCGGCTTCGCGCCAATTGCGGCGATTCAGGTCGAATACAGCCTGGCCGAACGTAGCGCCGAGCGCGAATTGCTGCCCATGGCGGAAGCCCTCGGTTTGGCAGCCACGCTGTGGTCACCACTGGGCGGCGGCTTCCTCACCGGCAAATATCGCAACAGCGATGACAACAACCGTGCCGCCAAACTCGGCATGTTGGTGCATGCGGAAAAAAGCGCGCGGGAAACCGCCCTCCTCGACACCTTGCTTGCCGTCGCCGCAGAACTCGACGCCAGCCCGACCCACGTCGCCATTGCCTGGCTGCGGGAAAAAGCCAAACGCTCGACCACTGCGCTGATTCCGATCCTTGGGTCGCGCACCCGTGAACAACTCGATGCCACCCTGGGTGCACTCGACGTGCAATTGAGCGATGACCAACTGGCCCGACTCGATGTCATCAGCAGCACGGCGGCGGGTGTTCCCCACGAGACGATTGTCAGCTCGACACCGCGTTTTACCGGTTCGCAGATACTGGATTTGCCTAAGGTTCCGGTGGCGTAAGACGGTTGGAGTCTGCTCACGAAGGCGCTAGGTCAGTTAGAAACAGACTGGCTGAACTGGCGTCTTCGCGAGCAGGCTCAATCAGTGATCGACTTTGTGTCGGGCGGCGTAGAGGCAGAGCATTTCCATCGCCAACGTGGCGGCGGCCAGTGAGGTGACGTCGGCGTGATCGTACGCCGGGGCGACTTCGACAACGTCCATGCCGACCAGATTGATTCCGCGCAAACCACCGAGAATCTCCAGTGCCTGCACCGTACTCAGACCACCGCACACCGGCGTCCCGGTGCCGGGCGCGAAAGCCGGATCGAGGCAGTCGATATCGAACGTCAGGTACACCGGGTTATCGCCGACCCGTGCGCGAATCGCTTCGACGATCGCCTCGCAGCCACGCCGGTGCACTTGTCGTGCATCGAGCACCTGAAACCCCATGTGATCATCATTGGTGGTGCGCAAGCCGATCTGCACCGAACGCGCCGGATCAACCAGCCCCTCACGCGCGGCATGCCAGAACATGGTGCCGTGATCGACACGCTTGCCCTCCTCGTCCGGCCAGGTGTCGCTGTGCGCATCGAAATGGATCAGCGACAGCGTGCCATATTTGCGCGCATGGGCTTTGAGCAGCGGGTAACTGATGAAATGGTCGCCGCCGAAGGTGAGCATGGCGCTGCCGGCATTGAGAATGTGCTCGGCATGAGCTTCGATGCTTTCCGGGATGCTGTGCGGTGAGCCGTAATCGAAATTGCAGTCGCCATAATCGACGACGGCCAAATGATCGAACGGGTCGAACGCCCACGGCCAGTGGCGCTCCCAGGCAATCCCGGTGGACGCCGCGCGAATCCCGCGTGGCCCGAAACGTGCGCCGGGACGGTTGCTGGTGGCGGTGTCGAACGGTACGCCGCTGACAGCGACATCGACGCCGCGCAAATCCCGGCTGTAGCGCCGGCGCATGAAACTGGTGATGCCGGCGTAGGTGCTTTCGGCGGCGGTGCCGTAGAGGCTATCGCGAGTCATCGCCTGATCGTTCTGCATTGGCACGTCCATCTCGGCGCTCCTTTTGTTATTGATGGCTACGGAAAGTGGTCCACAGACGCGTACGCTGACGCATGTCCTTGAGGCTCATGCTGCGGTCGGCGTACAGCCGATTACGCACGTCGGCCGGTGGGTAGATGTCGGGGTCATTGCGCACCGCCTCATCCACCAGCGGTGTCGCTGCCTGGTTGGCAGTGGCAAAAAACAGCGTGTTGGTCAGCTCGGCCACCGAGTCGGGGCGCAACATGAACTCGATGAACGCGCGCGCGGCCTGGGGATGCGGCGCATCCTTGGGAATCGCCAGATTGTCCTGCCAGACCAGCGTGCCTTCCTTCGGAATGCGATAAGCCACTTCGAACGGTTTGTTGGCCTTGCGCGCCTGGTCGGCGGCCATGCTTGCGTCACCGTTGTAGGTCAGTGCCAGGCAAACATTGCCGCTGGCCAGATCATTGATCTGCCGACCGGTGGCGACATAGAGCACTGACGGTTGCAGTTTCTGCAACAACGCCTCGGCGGCGGCAAGATCATGCTTGTCGGTGCTGTAGGGATCTTTGCCCAGATAGTGCAGCGCCAGGCCGATGACCTCTTGAGGCGAATCGAGGATCGCAATCCCGCAGTCCTTGAGCTTGCTCGCGTATTCGGGCCTGAACAGCAGATCAAGGCTGTTCAGCGGCACATCGGGCAGCCGCTGCTGCACCGCTTCGACGTTGATGCCCAAGCCCAGAGTGCCCCAGGTATAAGGCACGCCATAACGGTTGCCGGGGTCGACAGCGGCAAGTTTTTCCAGCAGATCCGGATCAAGATTGGCGTAGCCCTTGAGTCCCTCACGGGCGATCTCCTTCATGGCCCCCGCCGCCAAACCGCGCGCCAGCACACTGGACGACGGCACCACCACGTCGTAACCGCTGCCGCCAGTGAGCAGTTTGGTTTCCAGTACCTCAGAGGTATCGAAGGTGTCGTAACGCATGTGAATGCCGGTTTCCTGCTCGAAACGCTGCAGGGTTTGCGGCGGCACGTAATCGGCCCAGCTATAGAGATTGAGGGTTTTCTCCTCGGCCTGAGCATTGATGACCACGGACAACAACAGCGCGGGGAAACACAGCTTGAACACGGGAGCCATGACGAACACCTGACCGGAGAAAGTGGTGGCAGAATGCGCCGTCGCATACATTAGAAAAATAGCCATATAATTATCCTGACTTTACCCCGGAGTAATGTGATGCTCGGTCAACTCCACGATGTCGATCTGCAGTTGCTGCGCCTGTTCGTCCGCGTGGTTGAATGCGGCGGTTTCAGCGCCGCACAGGGTGATCTGGGTCTGAGTCAATCAAGCATCAGCCAGCAAATGGCCAAACTCGAAACCCGCCTCGGCTATCGCCTGTGCAGCCGGGGCAAAGGAGGTTTCAGCGTGACGCCCAAAGGCGAGCAATTGTTGCTGGCGGCACGCAGTCTGTTTGAATCGATCGAAACGTTTCGCCATCAATCCAACGGTGTCGCTGGACGCTTGATCGGCGAAGTGCGTCTGGGCATTTCCGAGGCGGTCGAACAATCGGTACTGCAGCGCGTCGCCGAGGCGATCCGGCGGTTTCGCGAGCGTGACGAGTCGGTACGCATCGAGCTGATCAGCGCGATGCCCGGTGAGATGGAGCGCCTGCTGCTGCAACAGCGGCTGGACCTGGCGATCGGATATTTTTCGCAGGTGCAAAGTGCATTCGACTATTGCCAGTTATTCAGTGAAACCCAGCATTTGTATTGTGCGCCGGGGCATCCGTTATTCAGCGATCCGGCACCGAACGATGCGGCGCTTGAGGCGTGTGACCGGGTCGATCATCCCTACCGTTTTCTGCGCAGCGACGAGCCGTTTCAGGGCAAGGTCTGTTCGGCGCGTTCGGAACAAGTCGAAGGCACTCTTGCCTTTATCCTGTCGGGCAAACACGTCGGCTATCTGCCCGATCACTATGCGCGGGGCTGGCAGGACAAAGGGTTGCTGCGCACCGTGCGTGAAGGCGCGTTGAGCTTTGAGGTGGCGTTTCATCTGGCCCGGCATCGGGCGCAGGTGCCGGGGGATGCGCAAAAAGCGTTTGAACAGGACTTATTGGCGGCCTTCAAACCTGTGCAGGAGCTGCCGGAGGCTGCGATCTTTTGATCTTGATCCAAAAAAACAAAATCAAAAGATCGCAGCCTCCGGCAGCTCCTACAGAATGGGTTCGGCTCCTCACTCCAATAAAACCTGACCTTTCAGGCAATTATTGCTCGTTGCCCTCGCTGCCCTCTTCCGGCATTCTGCGCCTCCATTTTCTGACCCGGCCTCGCCTCACGGCGCGCAAAACACCATGACCGCCTCTGAAAAAGTCCCACGCAACAACGATCTGCTCTACGGCCTCAACGACCGTCCGCACCTGACCGCCACCGTGTTTGCCGCGCTGCAACACGTATTGGCCAGCTTTGTCGGCATCATCACCCCGACCCTGATCATGGGCGGCGCCCTCGGCCTGCACAGCGAAATCCCCTACCTGATCAGCATGGCGCTGTTCGTCTCTGGCCTCGGTACTTTCGTCCAGGCCAAGCGGTTCGGCCCGGTCGGTTCGGGGTTGTTGTGTCTGCAAGGCACCAGTTTTTCCTTTATCAGCGTGATTCTCAGCGCCGGATTCATGGTCAAGGCTCGCGGCGGCGGCACTGACGAGATTCTCTCGACAATCTTCGGTGTGTGCTTCTTCGCCGCGTTCATCGAAGTGGTGCTCAGCCAGTTCATCGGCAAACTGCGCATGCTGATCACGCCGGTAGTGACTGGCACAATCATCACCTTGATGGGCCTGTCGTTGATCAAAGTGGCGATGACCGACATTGCCGGCGGTTTTGGCGCAGCGGATCTGGGCGCATCCAGCCATCTGTTTCTCGCGGCACTGGTGATCGGCACGATCGTTGTGCTGAACCGCGTCGACGTGCCGTTCCTGCGCCTGGGCGCAATCGTCATCGGGCTGACGCTTGGCTACGTGGTGGCCTGGTTGATGGGCACGGTGGATTTCGCCTCGATGCCTGAGGTACCGCTGGTCAGCGTACCGGTGCCGTTCAAATACGGTTTCAATTTCGACTGGGTGGCTTTCGTCCCGGTCGCGGTGATTTTCCTCGTGTCGCCGCTGGAAGCTGCGGGCGATCTGACCGCCAACTCGATGATCTCGCGGCAACCGGTCAAAGGCCCGCTGTACATCCGCCGCATCAAGTCCGGCCTGCTCGCCGACGGCCTCAACTCGGCTATGGCTGCGGTGTTCAACAGCATGCCGATGGTGACCTTTGCGCAGAACAACGGGGTGATTCAGTTGACCGGTGTGGCCAGCCGTTACGTCGCCTTCTTCATTGCCGGTCTGCTGGTGATACTGGGCCTGTTCCCGATGATCGGCGCGGTGTTGCAGTTGATGCCAAAACCGGTGCTGGGTGGCGCCGAACTGGTGATGTTCGGCACCGTCGCCGTCGCCGGTATCAAGATCCTCGCTGAAGCCGGTCTGCATCGGCGCAACATGCTCATCGTTGCCATTTCGCTGGGCATGGGCCTGGGCATCGCGGCGGTACCGGAAGTCCTGCGTGAGCTGCCGCAAGCGCTGCGCAACATTTTCGAATCGCCGATCACCGTCGGGGCGTTGTGCGCTATCGTGCTGAATATCTTCCTGCCGGAAGAATTCATTGAGCTTGAAGAGGACGATTTCGATCCGGAAGCTTCTATTCTTCAGGTCATGGAAAACCCGGAGATGCCGGCCAAGGGTGAACCTGCCCGGCCAGCGGCTGTCGCACAGTTGAACCGATAACGTCTGGCCTTTTGATAGAAAGGGCTGCACCGGCAACGGTTCAGCCCTTTCTAGTTGAGAGACCGTTCATGCGCCGCCTACACGCCGTCATGCTGTCAATGCTTCTGCTGTCGCTCAGCGCCTGTGCGCTGTTCCCCAACCGTGATCCGGTGAACATCAACGTGGTCGGCCTCGAACCCTTGCCGAGCCAGGATCTGGAAGTTCGCTTCGCGATCAAGATTCGCGTACAGAACCCCAATGAAACGGCTATCGACTACAACGGCATCGCGCTGGATCTGGAGGTCAACGGCCATTCGCTGGCGTCCGGTGTCAGCGATCAGAGTGGCTCGATCGGGCGTTTTTCGGAAACCATCGTCAGCGTCCCGGTCAGCGTTTCGGCGTTCTCGGTACTGCGCCAGACACTCGGCCTGAGCCAGACGCAAACCCTCGACAACCTGCCTTACGTGCTGCGCGGCAAGCTCGCCGGTGGCGTGTTCGGCACCATGCGCTTTGTCGACAGCGGCACCCTGAGCCTGCCCAAGGCGACTGCCGCGACCTGGTAAAAATGCCGTAGTCTCCAAGCTTTATTACTCACAATCATGGAGGCTGCAGGTTTATGGAAGGCACCCCACGCTGGACACCGAGCGGCTGATCCTGCGTCCGCTGAAATTGGTCGACGCCCAGGCGATACGAGTAGTAGCTGCCGCAGCCTGCGGCAGCTACAGGGTGTTGCAAGTCAGCGATCAGGTGTTGAAGCGTACGCCGGGTTTCGCGCGCTCATCCACAGTCAACTCGAACACGTCCGGCCGCGCATAGTGCCCCACCACATCGTAGTCATACCGTGCGCGCACCAGTTCATCGGTGTCGATCTCGGCGGTCAACAGCCCGGCCTCACCGCGCAACGGCCCAGCCAGCACATCGCCCATCGGCCCGACAATCACGCTGCCGCCGGCAATCAATGGCCGATCCGCCGGCCAATTGGCAACGTCTATCCCCAAATCATTCGGCGACGCCTGCACCTGGCACGCACTGACCACGAAGCAGCGCCCTTCATGCGCAATGTGACGCATGCTGACCTGCCACATCTCGCGCTCATCCACGGTCGGCGCGCACCAGACCTCGATGCCCTTGGCGTACATCGCCGTGCGCAGCAATGGCATCATGTTTTCCCAGCAGACCACCGCGCCAAGCTTGCCGACCTGGCTGTCGAGCACCGGTAAGGTCGAGCCGTCGCCCTTGCCCCAGATCAGCCGCTCGGTGCCGGTCGGCATCAGTTTGCGGTGTCTGGCCAGCAATCCGGCTTGCGGGTCGAAATACAGCACCGTGCAATACAAGGTGCTGCCCGCCCGCTCGATCACACCGATCACCAGATTGGCGCCGGTGCGTGCGGACAAACCGGCCAGTGCTTCGGTTTCCGCGCCCGGCACATCGATGGCGTTGGCGAAGTAACGCGCATAGGCCTCACGCCCCTCAGGCAATCGATAGCCCAATTGCGTGCCGAAACTTTCGCCTTTCGGATAACCACCGAGCACGGCTTCCGGCATCACCACCAGTGCCGCGCCGGCTTCGATGATTGCGTTTTCCCAACCAAGAATCTGTTCCAGGGTTTGGCCTTTACCGCCGGGCAAGGCGCCGATTTGCAGGGCTGCAACAATTGACCTGGGCATCGCGATCACTCCATCAGCTTGAGAGGTTGCTGATTCTCCGGCGCCAAGGGATCATGAATAAAGCCCTGATCACTGCTGAATGATATGAGCCAAATGAATATCGCCAACGTCGACCTCAACCTGCTGAAAGTCTTCGAAGCCCTGCACGAGGAATCGAGCGCGAGCCGCGCGGCCCTGCGTCTGAACGTGACTCAATCGGCGGTCAGCGCGGCGCTGCGTCGATTGCGCGAGGTCTATGATGATCAGTTGTTCGTGCGTACCGGCCGTGGTCTGGCGCCGACACTCCGGGCCAATCAACTGAAACCGGTGGTCAGTGAGGCGCTGAACAAATGTCGGCAAAGCCTGGCCATGGTCGACCCGGCCGCCAATCAGTACGAAGGTCGCTCGGTGACGGTTGGCCTGTCGGATGATTTTGAGATTGCCTATGGTCGTCGCTTGATCGAGGAAATCGCCCGCAGTGCACCGAAACTGCGGCTGATCTTCCGCCAGACCCACAGTCAGATCGTCGCGCGGGCGTTGATGGAACGCAGTATCGACCTGGCAATCACCGCCGGCGGCTTTGCTGAACGCCTGCTCAGCCGGCAGGTATTGGGTGAAGGGGGTTACGCCTGCCTGGTCGACCCGGCGAGCCTTGCGCCGGGGCAGCAGCAAATCACTCTGGAGGAGTTTGTCGCTCGCGAGCACCTTCTGGTGTCGTCCGGCGGGTTTATCGGTATCACCGACGAAGGCCTGGCCGCGCTGGGCCTGAGCCGCCGGGTATGCGCGTCGACGACGCACTTCGCGGCGCTGCCCTATCTGCTCAAGGACAGTCAGGCAGTGGCGACGATTCCGACGCACGCCGCCGAGGGTATCGCTGCGCTCAGCGGTCTGGCATTACTGCCCTGCCCGCTGAACTTGCCGCGCTATCCGATCGAGCTGGGTTGGCGGACCAGTACGCAGATCGATCCAGTGGTCGTCAAAGTGCGCGAGGCGATTGCCGCCAGCTTCAGGTAAAAAGCCTTACTTGTTCGCCGCCATCAGGCGATTGACTTCACTGCGCACCATATTGGCGAATTCCGGCGGCGACATGCCGTCCAGCTCCGCACGCACCCACTCGGCCCACTTGCCTTTACGCTTGCCGCGCTCGCCGAACAGCCGCGCGGCCTCGCCTTTGGCTTTGCCCAGATTGTTCTGCCAGAGTTCGAACAGACGGGATTTCTCATCTTCCAGCGCTGCGCGCTCTGCGAGGGATTTGTCGGCCAGATTGAAACTCATGGGGAATTATCCTGCTGCGTAAAATGGCGACATCTTACACGCTCGACGGAAATCTCCTGCGCAGGTTTTTATTCATGACCTAAATTCAGTGCAACTTTTTACGCTGCGTCACACTCCATTGATCACTGTCCATTCACCTGTAAGGAGTCACCCAATGGCCCGCAAATCCGCCGTTCAAGCGGCCGAAGACCAAATCAAGGATCAGGCCTTCAGCGAACTTCAGGCTCTGATCGAAGAGTCGGACAAACTGCTCAAGAGCAGCGCATCGCTGGTCGGTGAAGAAGCGGAAACCCTGCGCGGGCAAATTGCCCTGAAACTGCAGCAGGCGCTGGACTCGGTTTCCAGCGTGCGCGACCGCACCAAGCCGGCCGTCGATGCCACTGAGAGCTACATTGGCGGTCATCCGTGGCAAACAGTGGCAATCTCGGCGGGCTTCGGCCTGGTGGTCGGGTTATTGCTCGGTCGTCGTTGAATCATCGCGAGCATGTAACAGACAAGAAAAAGGCGAGCCCCGTGGCTCGCCTTTTTCGTGTCCGGAACGCACTCAATCCGCGGCCAATTCGCGCAACTGCGCCAAGGTTTGCTCATCCAGCACAATGCCTTCGGCCATTGAGCGGGTGCGCTGCAAATGGCGGCGATCGCCCGGCAAACGCTTCAATCCCACCCCATGCATCTGTCGCACCAGCTCCTGACTGCGCGCGGCAAAGTCCTGCCCCGCGGCTTTGCTCGGATCGATGACGATCAACAACTGACCTGTCCATGGCGTCCGCGCGCCCGGATGATTCGACCAGTCGAACTCGAAGGAAAAATGGCCGCCGGTCAATGCCGCCGCGAGTAACTCCACCATCATCGACAGCGCCGAGCCCTTGTGCCCGCCGAATGGCAGCAACGCCCCGCCCTCAAGAATGGCTTTCGGATCGCAGGTCGGCTGACCGAGGCCGTCCACGCCCATACCCGGTGGCAAGCGCTCGCCCTTGCGCGCGGCGATCTGCACATCACCATGGGCGATGGCGCTGGTTGCCAGGTCGAAGACGATCGGTGCGCCGCCGGCACGCGGGGCCGCGAATGCGATCGGATTTGTGCCGAACAGCGGCCGGTCGGCGCCGTGCGGCACCACGCAGGTCATGCTGTTGACCACGCTGAGCGCCACCAGACCTTCTTCGGCAAAAGGCTCGACGTCCGGCCAGAGCGCGGCAAAGTGATGGGAATTGCGAATTGCCAACACCGCGATCCCGGCGCTGCGTGCCTTTTCCACTAATAGCGGGCGGGCCGCCGCAAGCGCCGGTTGCGCAAAGCCGTTGCCGGCATCGACCCGCACGAACCCGGACGCCACGTCCTCAACCAGCGGCACGGCCTGACCGTTGACCCATCCGCTTTTAAGTGTCGAAACATAACCGGGGATACGAAACACGCCGTGACTGTGGGCGCCGTCACGTTCGGCACCGGCACAGTTGGCCGCCAGCGTGCGGGCGACGAGCGCGGACGTTCCGTGGCGCAGGAAAACCTTTTCGAGCAACTGCGTCAGCGCTTCGAGCGACAACGCGGGCGAGACAGCAGAAGACACAGCATCGTGTGGCGCAGACATCTGAAGCTCCAGACTAATTATTGGAGGGAACAACAGCGTACTAATAGCTTGCCCTGCGATTAACCACGTCAGGCCCGGGTGCTGTCAACCGTTCCGAAGCGCTCGCCGAAGCGCCCATGCACATTCGAGCCTCTAACGTGCGGTAACTATGTACCACCCTCTCTCATCGCAAGGCTTTTAGTCTGGCCGCTCAATTCACCGGCGCACTCAACGGCGCCTGATCGAGACCCGACAATGCCCGCTTCCGTTCCTCCGCTGCTGTTCCCCTTTTTTCTAGACTCTCCTGGCCTATGGGCCGGACTCCGCACTGCACACGACCTGTCCATCCAGGACTTCAACTGGCTGCAGCATGTAAAACTGGCCACCCAGGCCCTGCGCAGTCAGCAAACGCCGCCCATGCTTGTCCATCGCTTGCTGCTCAACACCGCAGAATCACCGGCGCTACCGCTGGCAGGCAGTTTCATCCTCAGCACCACTCCCGAAGACCGCGCCTTCCTGCTTTACACGCCGTTTGAAGGATTGCGGAAGTTCGCCAGCCTCAAGGTCCTGACCGAGCACCTCGAACAGCGCCTCAACGATGCTGACGAAGAGGATCGGTTACTGGCGTTTCTCGCCCTGTCGCAACGTAAATATCTGTTGGAAAAGCGCGGTATAACCGTAACCCCCCAGCTCATCGACGGCGATATATTCGATGATCAACGCGCAGCCCTCGAACACTGCCAAAGTCTCAATGCCCAGGCCTTGCTCGACGAACTGCTGCACCTGCCCGCGCTCGGCACGCTGCTTGAGAACATCCTCGCCGACCTGCTGGCATCAACGATGCCGGGTGTGAATCAGACGCAGACCCGTCTCGATTTTCACGCAGGCGCAGACAGCCCGGAAGCAACCCGCCCGAGACGCTGGCCCGATTCAATGACACTGGCTGATGCCGTGCTCCTGTATTACCGCCATGGCAGATGGCCCGCCGATCAGACCCATGTATTTTCCCATCCGCATCGGCTGGCCGAGGCTGACGATCAAATGCATTGGGAGAGCGCAGTCAAAAACGTCTCCGTCAACCTGCTGGCGCAGCTGTACAAACAGATGGAGGTTTACTGGAGCGGCGCAAGCGCCGATGGCCATACGCGCCATGCCTTCTTCACTCAGGCCCTCCGCCAGCAGGCGCTCACCGATATTATGCTCAAGCGCGAGGCGGGCATCATCGACGCGCAAAAATGCGCAGGCCTGTTGGCATGGATCGAACCCGATAGCGATTCCCCCCGGTTAGCCACGCTGGAAACCGTGCGTTTGTGGGAATACCAGCCCAACTTCGTCGAGCTGGCAGGTTCGCTGATGTTCAGCCACACCGACGCCTGCCTGTACACCCCATCTCAGGGTTTGCAGGTGCTCGCGGATTATCAGGATCTGAAAAATACCCTGCTGAGCAAGTTCAGCGCTGCCGGCCATGAGGAGGAACTTTACGGTTTGCTGAGCCTGGAGGAACGCCAAAAGTTTCTTGGCTTCGACGAACCTCATGTCTCAGGTGAAGTGATCGCTGGCGACATCTTTGCCGTGCTGCTGTCCGGCATCATCACCAAGCAACGCCAGAACATCGAATATGCCTTGCAGGTATTTCGTCACAGTGACGGTGCAGTAGACATCCGCGCGCTGTTCGATAAAGCGCTGGATGTCCGCTCGATGCTCCATGATCGCCTGCTCTCACTCGATACTGACGAGCGCTGGACTACCCGCCCGGCGCTCAGTGGCAGCCTGCTGCCATCGATGGTGACAGCGGATAGGGCGGCGGCCGAATTCAAGACGTTCACCAGTGTGCTGAGCGCCATCAGCGACGAATTTTTTGCACAGCCGCTAACAACGTCAGCGTTGCAAACCCAGTACCTGGGCAACATTAAAGACAAGCTGGCGCATGCGTTGTTTGTCGGCATGACCGGTGAGGCCAGAGTCCGCGTACTCAACGGTACGCTGCAGCATCATGAGCAAGCAATTGTCGACACGGTGTTCAACCCCGGCCAACCTGACCGCGCTCGACGCAAGGGCCTTAACGGCTTCCGTCCCGATGTCTTTTCACTCAGCTTGCAGGCCACCGGCCAGAGCGAGCTTTCGCCACTGGCGAACTGTCTCCTGCTGACCGAGCGCGGTGGCCTCGATAATCAGCATTCTGGGCACGCTATATTGTGGACCCCGGCGCTGGGCCTCGAAGTCTTCGGCTCGATTGATACAGCGCGGCAAGCCTTGAACCAGCGCCTGCTCAGCCCGGAAAAACGTCTGCTATTGCTGGAGAATCTCTCACCACTCAGCCAAGGTTTTCACCAGAATTTCCGTTTCGCTGACTTCCATTTGATCAGCGAAAACGTGCTGCATGACCGCATGCAATCGACGATCGAACACTTTCTCCAGCGAGGTAAATGGCTACGTGACCTGAAACTGCAGAAATCGGTAGAAGATCAAGCACTCAAGACCCTGAGCCTGCAAGTGATCGACAGCAATCTGCATCACGCCAGCGCATTGGCCAAAGCCCTCGGCAGGCAACAGTCGCTGCCGGTATGGCTGGGCATGGCCGCACTTGGCGATCAGCAACTGCACCTCGAAATACTTGAGCAGTGGTGCAACAGCGTCACTGATGACAAAGACTATCTGCACGGGCTGCCGACCCTGCATGACTATGTTCAGCAAACCCTGCAGTCATTGTTGTCCAGCCGTTTCCAGGCACCGGACCTTGATCCCCGGCACATCGCGATCACCCCGGTGCTGGCCTTGGCCGGCCCTGCCATGAGCCTCACCGATTTCGCCCTGAATCATAGCCACACCGCTCAGCAAACCAGCTTCAAGGTGACGTCGGGTACGAACGCCGTGCTGCCGAAGAATATCGACCAGCAAGCAATCCGCAGTCTGCTGCTATCGCTGGATATCGGCTCGACGTTCGCCAACAAGCTTACCAGCGCACTCTCAGCCAAAAATAGCGATGCACAAGCGCGCCAACAGCGCTATGTCCGTCAGTTGCCCTGGCAACTGCTGCAACACGCTCATCAATTGAAACTGCAACAGCGGTTGAGCGCTATGGCCTTCGACCTGATCACTCAGGTACTCGACATGCCGGATGCCACCGCGCGCGCAAGGGTGCCGGGGGCCGATGCGCTGTTGCGTCCACTGGCGCTGATCAAAACCGCCGGAGCAAAAGCCGTCACCGCTCTTGGCATGTACCTGATCGGCCCCGCATCCGGCAAACCCGGGCCACAAGTGTTGTATACGCCGTACCACGGTGAACAAGCGTTCAGCGAATTTGCCGATGAAGCTGCTGTCATCTCCGCCCTCAACATTCCGGGGGCACTACAGAACTTGCTGCTGCGACGGTTGCCCGCCAGCGAACAATCGATATTCGGCGCGCTGTTCAAGGACAGTATCGGGCAAACCAGCGAAATCACCCTGGCGTCAAAAGCTGTCGACGGCAATGCGCTGATGCAACTGTTCAGTGACAACCTTGCCTTGTTGCCACGCTTGCTGAGCAGTCATTCGTTGCCGTCGGCACAAGAGGACTGGGAAGTGGCGAAAAACCTCTTCAGCTCCGGCATCAAACTCGTTCGCGGACTGCTGCCGGGCAAACTCGCCTATGTGCAGTTTCTCTGGCAAGCCTTCAAGGACGCCATGAACTCCGCCGAGGCGCTACAGGATCATCACTGGAAGCGCGCACTGGAAACGTTCATTGCCGGCGCTGCGGAAATGATCTCTCTCGGTCGGCTGTCACTGGAATCGACATTGATTACAAAAGAAGCATCGATTCAGCAGGAGCCCGTCGCAACAACGCCCAGCGCGCCTAAATGGCAGGAGATTCGCCCCACTGCGGCGTCTCGCACTAATCTGCAAACGTTCGAAACACCCACGGTTGCGTTGAAAGACCTGACGCATAAAGTGGCGGATGGCACCTATGAGGATCTGCCGACGAAAACCCTCTATGCGCCGATCGCCGGCAAGGTCTATCCAGTGGAGAAGCCTGGAGCGGTCTGGCAGATCAAGGGAGCCGAACAGGCAGGCCCGGTATTGCAACACACGGCATCCCGACAGCTGATTATCGATACCGACCGGCACACCGTGCATTTCGGCAAAGCCTTGTCCAAAATGTACAACCGCCACGCCAACGAGCGAGAAGCCCGGGTCTGGTTGAACATCCAGGCTCAGGGCATGGCCGAGATTCGCGCAAGGCACCCGGAAAAGGCACGGATGTTGACCCAGGCCGTCGACATGGCCCGGTACTATGCGCTCAACAGCCTGCACAACATGGCACAACTGAAAAACCACGCCCCCGGGACGCGACTGGACACGTTCCTCAAATCGTTCTTCGGCGTGCAACGCATCGATGCCGACATTCTCGCCAAGATCAAAAAGACCATCGTGCCGATCTGCAATGCCCTGGTCGACCCTACCGAAGACCTGATGAACACCGACCGCTTCGTCGTCGGCTCGAACAAATACAGCAACAGCGGGCTGATCGCCTTCGTGCTTGATGACGACTCGCGGAAAATGGTGCATTTCACCGAAAAGTTCTTCAACCAGGAACTCGACTGGTACAAGGTCGGCCTCACCCAGCCGTTCAACGTCGAGGGGCATGCCCAGGCATCCACGCTGATCCATGAATTCGCCCATCAGGCCAACAAGGCAGTGGACATCGCGTCCCTCGAAGCCCGGCGGCCGTTCAGTGACCTGATTGCCACCATTACCGGTTACGGCGCGGCGATGAAAGAAAACCAGACGCGATTCCAGCGCGAAGCCCTGTCACTCGAAACACCGCGCGAGGAGCTGTTTGCACGCTGGAGCAATGAACTGCAGGAGTGGATCAGCTTCGATGAGATTCCAGGTATCGAGCATGTCGCCAAGGAAATTCTCAAAGTCACGCAGAGCCCAACCGTCGAGGATGCGCGAACGGCATTTCTGAGCAGATCCAATCCACACCCGCGCATCGACACAATTTTGCGCAACGCCGATTCGATCGCTTTTCTGATCTGCGAAATGGGTCGGCAACTTGACCCGGTTACCAGCCCGAATGAAGCGCTGAGCTGACAGACAAAAAATGCGCAGGCAAGGGTGCCTGCGCATCGCTTTATTACGCGGTGATATCAGTCTTTCTGATCGCGCAACACATTGCCCGAGGCGCCGTCGATGCGGAACTCGTAGACCACGCCATCGGCTTTACGCCCCTCGCCTTTCCAGTAGCCGTTGTTGTCGGCCTCGATCTCATACACTTCGACGTAACCGGCCTTGGTCTTGATAATCTCGATAGCCTTCTCGATGGTGATCCATCCCGCACCCGGTCGGTCGGCCATGGCCGCGCCGGCACTCAACAAGGCGGCAGTGGCCACGAAAGCTGCGAAGGTTCTTTTGATCATTTTTTCACTCCATTTATGGATGATGTTCCTCAGACGTCCTGTTTTTGGGTGTCGGCGAGGAAAATAAGTTCCAAATTGATGGGTAATTGCCATGACGGTTGTTCTCGACCAACGGTTCGCAAGGTTAGAATGCAGCAAACCAGGATGAGTCAATGACCGAAGACACCCTCTCGGAAGCCGAATACGATGCGATCACCGATGCCGCCGCGCATTGGTGCATGCGTCTGCACGCAGTCGACTGCTCCGCCGAGGAGCGTTTGGCATTCGAGCAGTGGCGCGATGCGCATCCGCTCCATGCCTTCGAATATGAAGCCATGCTGGAAATCTGGGACGTCGCCGAGCATCTGCCGCGTCCGGAACCCGTCGAAACGCTGCCGGCCATAAAACCGGCCCCGGCCTGGCATCCATACGCCGTCGCCGCCTGCGTATTCGCGCTGGGCCTGCCGCTGGCCGCCTACACCGGATGGAACATGGGCTGGCTGCCCAACAGCTATCAGCATTTCGAAGCCAGGGACAATGTCCGCCAGGTCACTTTGAACGATGGCAGTCAGGTCGAACTGAACCTGAATACTGAGCTGACCTACAGCAACTACAAGGACGAGCGCCAGGTCACCCTGAAAAAGGGCGAAGCGTTTTTCAGCGTCAGTCACGACGTCACGCACCCCTTCATCGTCAAGGCTGCCGGAGGTCGAATCCGCGTCACCGGCACTCGCTTCAACGTGTGGATGTACGAAGATCTGGTACGCGTCAATCTGGTCGAAGGCTCGGTGCTGGTCACCAGCAACACGGCATTGCACGGCGATGGCCTGCGTCTCGGCCCGTCGATGCGGGCGCAGTACAGGCATGGCGACTACACGCCGCAAATCAGCCAGACCTACGCCAATGACAACTCAATGGCCTGGCGCAACGGTAAACTGGTCCTCGACAACCTCGCACTGAACGAAGCGCTCCCCCTGATCAACCGCTATCTGAACAACCCGCTGATGCTCGCCGACACCAGCACCGGCGCGATCCGCGTGGGCGGCGTTTACAACATCAAAGAGATCAACGGCCTCGTCAACTCCCTGCCCAAAGTGTTGCCGGTCTACCTGACCCGCAATGCTGAAGGCAATCCGGTAATCAACTCGATTCCCAAGCATCCACCGAAGCCCTGACAGCACCTGTGGCGTGGGGATTTATCCCCGATGGGTTGCGCAGCAGCCCCATGCAAATCTCGGTTCAGCCCTTCAAATCCTTCGCCACCTGGAATGTTCCGGCTGCTGCACAGCCCTAAAACAGAGCACTGCATGCCGACCAGGTCCGGCGCCACAGACAATTGTCAGTAAAAAAAACCGCCGCCCTCAATCAGAGGACGGCGGCTTTCTCATACCCGTGCAGAGGCTTACTGCGCAGCCACCTTCGCCGCTTTATCTGCCGCCTCGCTGATGGTCTGTACCTGATACTGCGGATCGGCTTCGATCTGCTGTTGAGTGAAGGGCAAGACGCTCCATTGTTTCTTCGAAAACGCTTCGGTCTGGTCACGCGAGTATTTCGACGCCGGATCGCTGGACAGCGAGAAGGCCAGCAGCCCCTGAGCGTGCGGCCCTTTGTCATCAAAGGTCACCACTTGCAGATAGCTGGTACCGCTGACCACTTCGAGTTTGCCGTCTTCACGCGGGACACTCTGAATGGCGTTGTAGATGCCGAGAGTACCTGGCCCGCCATGAATCGCGGTTTGCTGACCGCCACTGCTGACCACTTGAATATCGCCCCAGCGGGTATCAGGCTTGATGCCCATTTTGCTGCTCAGTTCGAGCGAGGCCAACATCGCTTCGCGCACGGCTTTGCTGACGTCAGGCTGTTCGATGGCAAGCCCGCGCGGCGTGCTTTGCGCGGCCTTCGGGTCGAACGCGACACGCCAGATCTGCGGTGATTCCTGCAGGGTTTGCATGATGTTCTGGAAATGCACCAGGCCGCTGCCGGAGTCCAGGTTCGCGCGGCCGTCCCAGGCCTGGAGGCTGGCGCAGACCGGCTTCAGTTTGCTCGCGTCCGCACCAAGGTCATTCGCGCAGAATTTCAGCAGGTCCGGTAATACCTGGCTCGCCAGATAGACGTTGTCGTCCATCACCATCTGTTGCAGATCCTGCACCGCCAACGGACCTTTCTTCTCCAGCGAGGCGAGGCGATTCAGGGCGAAGCGCGAGCGCATGCCCAGCGGTTGGCTGTCCTGACTGATCAGCGGCGAGAAACCTGTCAGCGGTTGCACCGGGTTGGCCAGCCACGCGGAGTCGTTGGAATGCTGGACGAAGTCTTTTCGCAGCAATTGCGGCAACTGGCTGGAGGCATAAATGCCCGGCTGCGCGGCTTGCGGATCGATATCCCAGGCACAGCCGCTGTGAGAACCATCCAGCACGATCATCCGCAAGCCGGCACGCGGATCACTGCACTTGGCGAGCTTGTCGGCGCTGACGTTCGGCACTACTGACAGGTTCATGTACAGCGTCTGGCCCTTGTCATCTACCGCCAGTGTATTGACCCACGGAATGCCTTGAATCTTGTGTACCGAATCCTGCAGATCCTTGAGATTCGCGGCCCGGTTCATCGCATACCACTGATTGAGCACCCGGTCATTTTCGAGGTTGGCATCGCGCAGGCTGAACGCGTATTGATGATCCCAGTCAAGCTTGCCCGGCCACTGTACGATCGGCCCGAACTGCGAACTGTAGATATCACGCGACACTGGCACGACCTGGCCATCCGCCTGTTTGACCTGCACGGTCACCGTCTGCTTGTTCAGCGGCAGTGATTTGCCGTCCAGCAGATAGCGCGTCGAATCCTTCGGATCGAGTTGCAGGCGATACAGGGTGAAGTGCTTGGAAGAGTCGACCGTGTGGGTCCAGGCCAGATGTTGATTGAAACCAATGTTGATCATTGGCAACCCCGGCAACGCAGCACCCATGACGTCGAGTTTGCCAGGAATGGTCAGGTGCATCTGATAGAAACGCATACCACCGACCCAAGGGAAATGCGGGTTGGCCAGCAACATCCCTCGGCCATTGAAAGAGCGCTCGCTGCCCACCGCCACTGCGTTGCTGCCGCGATCCAGGGCAAAGCGTTGTTGACGCGTATCGGCCAGTTGCCAGGTGTGTGATTGCTGCACGACCTGCGCACTGGATTGCGGCGGTGTGGCGCCGGCCAGAGCCTCGGCGAACTGCCCGACACCGCCTTCAACCAGCAGACGACGGGTCAGTTTGACCAGGTCTTCGGTGGCGATATCACGGACCCATTCACCTTGGCATTGTTGCGGCAACCCTTGCTGACGACGCTCGGCGAGATAGTGGTTATAGCCGGCGACATAACCCTGCATCAGGTCGCGCACCTCGGTGGGTTGTGCCTGCCAGAATGCCTGCACTGCTTGGGGCGTGTTCAGCCAGGTGAAGAACACATCGCTGACCCGGTTTTCACGCTCCTCGACAGTGAACTGGTCCGGGCCGAAATAACGCGAGCGTTGGCCGTTCACTGTAACGATCTCATTGGCCAGCAAGCACAGGTTGTCCTGCGCATAGGCGTAGCCAATACCGAAACCCAGGCCGCGCTCGTTCTCGGCGCGAATGTGCGGCACACCAAAAGCGGTGCGACGAATATCGGCGCTGGCCTGCGTGGCGGGACTGAGCGCATGGGCTGACAGACTCAGCCCGAGAAACATGCCAGCAAGGGCCAACCCGGTTAACTGCCTGGAAATAATCACGCTCGCTCCTGATCGATAAGGCAAGGATCGGCCCGGGCATGGCGTTGAAAATACCTGTTTCGCCGGAGCCGATCTGAAATTCATGCACGCGCCTGGGCGCATTGCGGCTGTTCAGGAAACGAATCGGCGAAAAAAAATTTAGGCCGGCCGACAGCAATGTGGTGCCGTGATTACGGGGAAACGACAAATAAGCGACAAATTTTATACATATTGCCCTTCATGATTTGCCGTGCTGAAACGTCTTGTTTAGAGAGAGCACTAAAAAACCCTTTCCTGATCAGGTCCTGAAAAGGAGTCACCGTATGTACAACTCGCAACTACCAACGGAAGGTAGCCAGGCGCCACAAGGAGCTTCCATGGGCCCCAGCGCCAGCGATTTCGGACAAAGGATCGAGCGTCACGGCAATGAGCGAATCCGCCTGCTGCTCAAAAGCTTCGGACTGCGCACCAGCCTGATTCGTCTGAAGGTCATTGACGCGCTGCTGAGCGCTGCGCAAAGCCAGCGTCGCCTTGGCGTACGTGGCGTGCACAGCCAATTGCTCGACCTGGACATTCCGTTGTCGTTTCTCAGCGTGCGCGAAGTATTGAAGCGTTTGTGCGCCGAAGGCGTGATCACCATCAACGCCGACAAGAGCTACAGCCTGCACCCGCAGGCTGCTGCGATTCTCGACAACGAGTGATGCAAAGCGCAGTCGCCGTCAGGGTTTGACCTTGCGGCGCATCACGCCATTGATCACTACCACGATTACCGCCACACCAATGGCGATGTACTGGAACGTTTTCTCACTGATCGTCCCGGCGTTTTGCAGCCAGGACAGGCCGAGCATGATCGCCAGTACCATGAGGGCGATCAGAATCGAGTATTTCAAGCGTTGCGACTGAGTCATTGCAGTTTCCTGAAGCGTTGGAATGTATCCGGTTCGTATCCGCTTGCATGCCAGGCACATACCTTGTTTCGGGGATGCGCGACAATTGCCGGAGTCTCATGTTACAGCCGCTGAAGAGTTTTGGCTTCATGGCGGCGTAACCATGAGGATTGTAGAAATGTTCCGTCGAATCGCCTGGCTGATTCCCCTGCTTGCCGTGCTGACCTTGAGTGGTTGCATCATATTTCCCCACGGCGGGTGGCACGCTGACCATCATCGCTATTATGGCGGTGGTCCTGGCTACTACCATCGATAGAACAGGATTGCTCGCCCCGCTGAGTGATGGCTGCTCCCATTGATTCAAAAGCAAAAAATGCTCGCCTTCTGGTGGGCATTTTTTTTTGCTTCAGATTTTATCAAGGAGCCGCCAGCGAGCGCGGAGGAGTGCCGAAACAAGCAGGTACTTTTTGAAATCTTCTGTCGCAGCAAAGTGTTATGCCACCAAACCCAGCACTCCTAGGCTATGCAACAGGTTTTTGACAGAAGAGAAAAGGTTGCAATGCAGAGAACACTCATCGTCCTTGGTCCGGTAAAAATCATTGGATTTTGCCTGGCCATTACTCTCTTCGAACTTTTGACCTACATGGCCAGCGACATGATCATGCCAGCCATGCTCGGCGTGGTTCAGGAGTTCGAAGCAGACGCCCGCCACGTACCGAATGCATTCAATCTTTACCTGATCGGCGGAGTCTGCCTGCAATGGCTGATCGGGCCGTTATCCGATCGTTTTGGGCGACGACGCTTGTTGTTGATCGGCTGCGCTCTGTTTGGTGTAGCCATTACGGCGGCCACCGCAACGCGCTCGATCGAAGCATTCAACGTATTGCGCCTGATCCAGGGCATGGGCCTGGGTTTTGTCGTCGCCGTCAGCTATCCGGCACTGCAGGAGGTTTTTCGCGAGGGCGATGCCGTGCGACTCATGGCGTTGCTCGGCAACGTTGCATTGCTGTCCCCGCTACTCGCACCCTTGTTGGGCAGCCTGTTGCTGGAATGGTTGAGTTGGCGGCAGCTGTTTTTCGGCTTGGGGTTAGCCACCGCATTGGCCTGGCTGTTATTGCTGTCGTGCATGCCGGAAACCATTGGCGCGCAGCGCAATGATGGCGTGCACCTGGCGCCAACGCCGCTGTCATTGAGGCACGTCTTACGACGCTACGCAGCGCTGCTGCACAATCGCACCTTCCTTAGCGCAAGCCTTGCGCTGGGTTTCATGAGCCTGCCACTGATTGCCTGGATCGGCCTTGCCCCCCTGCTGTTGATGCAATGGAAAGGCCTGTCTGCCGTGGAATATGGCCTGTGGCAAATACCGGTGTTTGCCGCCGTCATTGTCGGCAACCTGCTACTGGATCGACTGCTGCCAACCCACGCACTACCGCGCTTGATTCGCCTGGCGCTCTGGCCTTACTGCCTGGGGTTGCTTGCCCTGCTCGGCTCGATGCTGACTGACGAATCCGTGCCGGCGCTGGTCACAGCGCTGGCGGTGTATGCGGTCGGCCTGGGCATGAGCAACGCGGTGCTGTATCGAATCGCCCTGTTTGCCAGCGATGACAGCAAAGGCCTGGTGTCAGCCATGATCGGCATGCTTTCGATCGCTGTCATGGGCGCTAGCGGCTGGTTGATGGCGACACTCGGAGGCGGCGCCAGCCTCGAACTCTTTGGATTGTGGGCCGCCATCGGTGGCCTGTTGTGCCTGCCCCTGTTGCAGCGGGTTCTACGCACCTGACCGGGTGCACTCCCCCCTGCTTCCTTCTGGATGATGGATATTGATGATTAATCACTTCCCCCTGGGCGATGCGCTGTGTGCGTTGCCGCAGCCCTATTGCGCCGATTCCGTGCCGGCCGGTCTGTTCGACCGGGCGATGGCTGAAATCAGTCACTTTCATTGTCAGCAGACACCGGGCTACCAGCACTGGCTGAATGCCAACGGCTTGCAGGCCAGCGATCTGGACAGTCTCGATGACTGGTCGCGTTTGCCGGCGATCTTCGCCAACTTCTTCAAGCAAAAATTGCTGCTCAGCTCAACGGGAGAGAACGCCATGGAGTTGACTTCCTCCGGCACCAGCGGCCAGAAAAGCCGTATGCGCTATGACGAGCGCAGCATTGCCGGTGCGCAATACATGGTCGAGCGGATTTTCCAGCATTACGGCTGGAACACCCCGGACACACCGTGCAACTACCTGCTGTTGAGCTATGAACCGCAGGGGCAAATCAGCCTGGGAACCTCCTACACCGACCAGTTCCTGTGTCGTTTTGCGAAAACCAATCGAGTCGCCTATGCGTTGCGCAACACTGGCGACGGACATCAATTCGATGTGTTCGGAGTGACCGCCGCTTTGCAGTCGTTTGCCGATGAAGGTTTGCCGGTACGGATTTTCGGTTTCCCCGCCTTCCTTTGGCAGACCCTTGAGCATATGCAGGCAACCTCCGTGAAAGACCTGCAATTGCCATCAGGCTCTCTGGCGTTTTTTGGTGGAGGCTGGAAAACCCGGGCCACCGAGGAAGTCCCCAAAGCGCAGCTGTATGCACGCATCCACCAGCAACTGGGCATCGATAGCGCGCATTGCCGTGATGGCTACGGCGCGGTCGAACATGCAGTGCCATATATCGAATGCAGTCACCACCACTTCCATGTACCGGTGTATGCCAAAGCCTATGTACGCGACCCGGTCGACTTCAGCGTCTTGCCCTATGGCCGGCGCGGCCTGCTTGGGTTCGTTTCACCTTACATCTCCTCAAGCCCCGCCCATGCGGTGGTCATGAGTGATCTCGCCACCCTGCATGCCGGTACAAGCTGCGGCTGCGGATTGAGCGCCGACTGGTTCGAACTGCACGGACGTGCCGGCACCAGCGCCAGCAGAAGCTGCGCGATGGCTGCGGCTGAATTGCTCGGAGGGCATTGATATGTATTTGATCAACGGACAACTGCACGCCGATTACGCTCTCGACATGGCTCTGGAACAACTGCATGACGCGTTGCCGCATCATCTGGCCACCCCTCTGCACAGCAGCACGGTAATTGAAGCGGCAGCGCGGTTTGCCGAGCGACTGTGCAGCGGCGACAGCAACGTCGTGCTGGATGAAGAACAGCGCCAGGCATTGATCGGGTTTTGCCAGCCTCAGGCGCTGCAGAGCAAACTTGAACGGGAACTCGGCGACCAGCCCGGCTCCCTGCGGCGCCTCGATTACACGCAAGCGCGCTTCGAGAACTGGAGCCCGCTCGGGCTGGTAGTGCACATCACCCCGGCGAACGCGCCAATGCTGGCGTTCTGTGCAATCATCGAGAGCCTGCTGGCCGGCAACATCAACTGGCTGCGGCCCAGCAGCAGCGATCAAGGCCTGAGTGCACGCTTGCTCAACGCACTGGTGCAATGCGATCCAAGCGGTCAGCTTGGTCATTACCTCGCTGTGTTGCCGGTGACCACCGCGCAAATCGGTCAACTGTGCAAGCGGGCCAACGGCGTTGCCGCATGGGGTGGCGCAGCGGCGTTGCAGGCCATTCGTCAACACCTGCCTTCCGGGTGCCGCTGGATCGACTGGGGACATCGCATCAGTTTCGTCTACATGACGCCCGATTCGGCCTCCGAAACAGCGCTGGATGCCATCGTCGACGAAGTCTGCCGACTCGATCAACAGGCGTGTTCGAGCCCCCAGTGGTTATTGGTCGACAGTGACGAGCCGGACGTGCTCAAGCACATCGGCGCGGCATTGGCTGAAGCATTCGGCCGGCGTGTCGAACGCTGGCCAGTGTTGTTGCCGACGCTGCAGGAGGCTTCGGAAATCACCAGCCGTGTAGCGATGACGCGGCTCGGCCAGAGTTTTTCCGAGCTGACCGCCGAAGTCTGGAGCGCACCTGGCTGGCGCGTGATCTGGACTCACGATCAGGCGCTGAGCCCCTCCCCGCTGTTTCGCACGCTGCTGCTCAAGCCGCTGCCGCGTTCACGCCTGGCACACGACCTGCTGGATTGGCGAAACGTGCTGCAGAGCTGTGCGCTGATATGTCCCCAGGCACAGATCGGCGAACTGTCGCGCGCCTTGATAGCTGCTGGCGTCACGCGCATTGCGCCGATCAATGCCATTCATGACGGTTACGACGGCGAACCCCATGACGGCGTGTATGCCCTGCAACGCCTGAGCCGCCGCGTCTCGGTCAGCTTGCCGGCAACCTTGCTGACGACTCACGCGACGCTCGATCCGCAGCCTGAGGCATCAGGTCTGAGCGGCCTGCCGATCATGGATAAACAAGCCTTCATCGATCGGCCGGCCAACGCGGCAGCGCAGTTGTATTTCCGTTCGGGAGGCAGCAGTGGCACGCCGACATTGTCAGGCTTCAGTCATCGCGACTTCCAGCGACAAATGCGTGCGACCGCCGACGGTTTGTTCGCCGCAGGCCTCGATCCACGCCACGACAGGGTGATGAACCTGTTCTTCAGCGGCGGCCTCTATGGCGGTTTTTTCAGTTTCGCCAAAGTGCTGGAATTGCTGGGCGCCACGCACCTGCCGATGGGCGCACCGGCCGATGATGATTACAGCGAGATTGCCCGACTGATCGTTGAACAACGTGTAACAGTGTTGATCGGCATGCCGAGCACCCTGCACCGCTTGTTCCTCAACGAGCAGCAAACGTTGCGCGACTACGACGGGGTCGAAAAAGTCTTCCTTGGCGGTGAACACCTCAGTGAGCCCTGCCGTGAGCTGCTGCAAAGTTGCGGCGTCAAGAGCGTGCGTTCGGCCGTTTATGGCAGCGTCGATGCCGGTCCGCTTGGCCACGCCTGCGCCGCGACGGGCGATGGCATTTTTCATCTGCTGAGCGATATCCAGTCGCTGGAAATTGTCGCGCTCAATGAAGATGTGCCGGTTGTCGGCGACGAAGTCGGCCGACTGTTATTCAGCTCGAAAGCGCGTGAAGGCCAGCCGATCCAGCGTTATGACGTGGGTGACAGCGGTCGCTGGTTGTCCGGCCCATGTGATTGCGGCCTGACGTCGCCGCGTTTCGAACTATTGCAGCGACATGGCCGGCTGGTGCGTATCGGCACCGATTTCATTTGCCTGAACACCTTGGCCGAGCATCTGCAAACCGAATTTCAATTGCTGATGGCGCACGCGCCTGACGGCGTTGAAAGCCTGCTGTTTCGCAGTTCCCGCGAGCCGGCGGATGTGCTCGAACGCCTGCAAGGCTATTCCATTCTGGCAACCCTGCTGCGCAGCGGACTGCTGAAGCTGGAGGTCGAGGTCTGCCCACCGGCGTTATTCCAGCGCAACAAGCACAGCGGCAAAACCCCTTTATTGATTGATGCGCGCCGTTGAAGTGCAGCCTCCGCACCCGGACTGGCGCCATTACTTAAAGAGAACACCATGACAGCTGCAATAGAACTGAACCAGTTGGTCGGCTTTGCTCGAGCGCATTCGAATTATTATCGCGAACATTTACACAATGTTCCGTCCTGTTTGACGAGCCTCTGTGAATTACCGCTGATTGATCCGCAGACTTACTGGCAATCAAGCCATGACCTTGATCAATGGCCAGTACTGACAGGCAACTTCGCCAAGGCGCTGGTGTTCAAGACCGGTGGCACTACCAGCAACGGCAAACTGTCGGTATTCACCCGCGACGAATGGCAGACACTGGTCAGCGACTTTGGCGTTCAGCTCACCGCACAACTGAATGACGGCGACCGCATTGCCAATCTGTTTTTCGTCGGCGACCTGTATGCCAGTTTCGTGTTCGTCCACGATACGCTCGCGCATACGGGAAGTGCCGTCACCGAATTTCCGTTTACCGGAAGCGTCGATTCTGCAGTGTTGGCCGATTCGATTGCTCAATACCGGATCAACGTTTTAGCCGGCGTACCGGCGCACCTGCTGACGTTTGCCGCCTGGCTGGAGCGCAAATCGCGCACGCTCGAAGGTATCGACACCCTGCTTTATGGCGGCGAAAGCCTGTTCGGCGGGCAATTGCTGTTGTTGCGCCGGGTCTTTCCCAACGCCCGAATCGCCTCGATCGGTTACGCCAGTGTCGACGCTGGGTTTATCGGTTTCAGCAGCCGTGACTGTGCCCTGGACGAACACCGCATGCTCGAGCGCCACAGTGTGGTGGAAATTCTTGATGAACAGACCGGTGAGGTGATCGAGGATTGCGGGCGGAAGGGACGTCTGGTCCTTACCAATTTCACGCGTCGGCTCATGCCGCTGATTCGCTATCCGGTGGGCGACCTCGCCTGTTGGAAAGAACCTCGTGGCACACCGATGCGAAAATTCGCCCTGATGGGGCGCAGCATGGACAGTCAGCGTGTGCGGGTGGGCAGCATGACCCTGCTGACCGCAGAAATCGGCGAAATCGTGCAACGCATCGCTGCCGGAGGCGAATGGCAACTGGTGCTCGATCATTCGAATGATCGCGATGACTTGCACCTGAAATGGCGGCACGCGGCGCTGCACCTCGACACGGCGCAGGTCAACGCAGACCTGCGCACGGCGCTGATCGATCGCTACCCGTTGATCGAACAACTGACTGCCGATGGATTACTCGATCTGCAAGTGGTGAGCTGCGCCGGGGAGGATTTCGCTTGTCACCCACGTTCCGGCAAACACCAGAAAGTCGTCGACCTGCGCATCTATGGCAATGCTTATCCGGAGCCGCACGCATGGACACCGTGACCCTGAGAAACTACCGCAGCACCGATGCTGTGGCCGTTAGCCGCCTGTTCCGTGCAGTCTATGGCGACCACTACGTTCAACCCCACGTTTATCTGCCCTACATGATCAGCCAGAACCACGACGATGGCCGTTGGCATTCGCTGGTGGCCGTGAGCGGCAAGAAAATCCTCGGGCACGCGACACTGTTCAGAAATGCCGGCTCGCCGATCGCCGAACTGGCGCTGAGCGTGGTTCATCCAGCGACACGCGGGCAAAACATTGCCACGCGGCTGGGGCAACAATTGTTGATCCATGCACAAGCGCTGGGCTGCCGTGGCGTGACGATCAAACAAGTGACCCATCACGCCTACTCGCAAAAAATGGCCGACAGGCTCGGGTTTCACAGCACGGGATTGTTACCCGATTACGCGCCTTCGCCATTTGGCGAGGTGCTGCCAGAGTCGATCGTCATGGGTTTCAGAGCCATCGACGACTACGAGCGGCCGCTGCCATCGCTCGATTGGCCAGCCAGCTGCGCCGATTTCATGCAGCAGATGTGCAACGAATTTGGCACCCGCAAAACCCCATCACCCTGGGTCGGGCCAACGATGCATTTCGACCAACGTTCAGGGCGTTATGACATGGTGCTCAAACAGTTGAGCATTGCCGTGCTCCAGCAACTGCGGCAATTGCCGGCTCACTGGGTGGTTTCGATCAGGCTCAGGCTGGCAGAAGGATTTGCCGGCGCATTGCATAGCCTGTCGATGGCAGGGTTCACATTCACCGGAATTGTCCCCGATGATCGCAGCGAAGGTTGGCTGGCGCTGTTTCACCGGGACTACGTGCCGCGCCAGTTGCAATTGCACTGCGCGCGCATGCAACAGTTGCAGGATCAAATACAGCAGCGCTTCGCCGATTGCTGCAATAGCGAACTGCAAGCTGGCTGAATGAAAGACCGGCAGGCCCGCCAAGAGATTGTGCGGGCCTTTTTCCGTGGTTTTTACGCCTTGGCTTTGACGCCACTGTCCACAGGTTTAGGCATGTTGCCCTCACCGTAGGTTTTCAGGTTCTGCAGGACGTAAATCGCTTTCTTGAACTCGGGAATCAGGCTCTTGCCGTAGGCATTGCCATTGAGCCCATTGGTCTGGATGGCATCGAGCTGGGTCGCAAAATACTCAAGCGCGTTGAATTTCGCATCGATATCTTTCGTCACGCCAAAACGATCGAACTTGTCGCCAGCGTTCTTTAGCGTAAAGGAAGTGATCTCGGAGATCAGCCCGCGGCCTCGCAAGAGTTCGCTCAGATTGCCCAATTGTTTAACCGAAACATTGGATGGATCGAAACCCTTGATAGCCTTGCGCAAACCCTGCTTGTCCATTTCGGCAGTATTCAGCGCGGTGGGGTTGTTGCCCACCATGGTGAGCATCTGCTGCACCTTGACGCTCTGGGACACTTGTTTTTTTGCGCCGGTGTCGCGTACCAGAATCCCTGCCTTGGCCTGCCAGCCGCCGACTATACCGATCGTCATGAGAAGACTCCCTGTGAAATGACCATGAAATGTCCGTGTTGAACGCCTCTAATGGCCGCGAGTATCAGCGGGCGAACTGATGGCACCAACTTCTTTCTGCATTTTTTTACAAATCTTGTACATTCCCGATACAAACAGCCCCAATGCCGACAAACGTTGAGCCAGAGCGGCTGCGCCTGTCGATGGACAATCGGCTTTTGACACTGACCAGCAGGCAAGCCCGCTTGAATGTATCGACGCTGATACCGACCAGTCATCGGCCGCCATCTTTTTAGTACGCCAGTGCCTCAAGCTTCTTGCCGGCGCGACGATACGCTGGGATACCCGCACTGTTTAACGCTTTGCCCCCTAACAAGAATCGCAGTTCAAGGACCGGATCCCCATGCCCGCATTCCGTACCATTCAGGCTCGCTACACGCTGTTTCTGGTTCTGTTCATCCTGCTGTTGTCGGTGTTGACCGTGGTCGGCATCAGCCAACTGGTCGCGCCCAAACTGCGTCATACCGAAGAACAAGTCGTCCTCAACCGCATCGCCGAAGTCGCCGAGCAGATTCAGGGCGAGTTGAACAAAGTGCAGGCGCAGCAACGCAGCATCACCCAGACCATCCCGCTGCTCGACAGCGCCGCGATCGACACGGTGCTGCCGGGGTTGGTGGATCAATACGGCGAGTTGAAGGTATTCGGTGGCGGGATCTGGCCTCTGCCGGGGCAGCGTGAAGCCGGGCGCAACAAATTCAGTACGTTCTGGCATCGCGATGCTTCGGGCAAATTGGCGGTTAACACCTTCTGGAACAGCGACGCGGCGCCCAACTATTTCGACCAGAGCTGGTACAAGGGCGGCATGGCGACACCGCGCGGTCAGTGCGCCTGGGCCGCCGCCTACAAGGACGATGCCAGCGCCGAACCACGCACCAACTGCGCCATGGCCATCCAGAAAAACGGTAATGCCTGGGGCGTGTCGACCATTGACGTCACCCTCGGCTTCTTCAACGATCTGGTGGCGCGCAAGGAAAAAGACCTCAACGCCGAAATGCTCATCGTTGAAGCCGACGGCAAGATCATCAGTAACAGCTCGCGCATCAGCGGCCAGATCGTGCTGAAGAACATCAGCGAACTGGCCGGCACGTCGACCTTCGCCAGCCAGGTCAAGGCCGGCCTGCAGAATCGTGATCAGGCGCAACGCGTCGAGTTCGACAACAACGGCGAAGCCAGCACCTTCTTTATGCGCCCGATTGAAGGCACGCCGTGGTTCCTCGCCACCGCCCTGCCAACGAAAATGCTCACTGCCCAACGTGATGACGTCCTCAGCACCCTGAGCCTGTTGCAAATCCCGCTGGTGATCCTGCTGGTGCTGTTGCAGGTCTATGCGATCCGCCAGTTGATCTCGCGCCTGAAAGCGTTGAAAGCCAACATCGATTCGCTGTCCAGCGGCGATGCCGACCTGACGCGACGCATCACCATTCGCGCCGAGGATGAACTGGGCGCCATCGGCCATTCGGTCAACACGTTTATCGCTTACCTGCAGAACATGATCGGCGAAGTCACCCAGGCCACCGGCGCCATGGCGTCGAGCCTCGACAATCTGCAACGTACTTCGGCGCATACCAGCCAGATCCTGCTGCGTCACGCCTCGGAAACCGATCAGACCGTCACCGCCATCACCGAAATGAGTTCGACGGCGGAAAGCGTCGCGCAAAACGCCGCCGAGACCGCAGCGTTCACCCAGCGCGCCAACGAAAACGCCGACCGCTCACGTGTCGTGGTGGGTGAAGCGACGAGCAGTGTGGTTGCGCTGATCGACGAAGTGGCCAGCGCTACACACAAAGTTGAAAACATGCAGCAGGACGCCCAACGCATTACCGAGATTCTCGGCGTAATCGGGGCGATTGCAGGCCAGACCAACCTGCTCGCGCTCAACGCTGCGATTGAAGCGGCCCGTGCCGGTGAGCAGGGCCGAGGCTTCGCCGTGGTTGCCGACGAAGTGCGCGCCCTCGCCGCTCGCACCCAGGCCAGCACTTCGGAAATCAACGAGATGTTGACGCGTCTGACGCAAGGCGTGAGCTCCTCGGTCAGCGCCATGGAAAATACCCAGGCGAGTTGCCAGTCGGCGGCGGATGCCACCGCGCGCGTCAACTCGGGCCTTGATGAAATGGCCGGCTCGGTCAGCCACATCAACAGTCTCAGTACCCAGATCGCTACCGCCGCCGAACAGCAAAGCGCAGTGACCGAAGAGATCAACCGCAGCATGGTGCAGATCCGCCACATGGTCGATGAATTGGTGCAGAGCGGTCAGGCCAGCGAACTCAACACCCGGCAACTGCTGGAAGCCAACAGCCGGGTGAGTGCGATCATGGGACGTTTCAAAGTCCGCTGATTCATGCAGGAATTCCTGCCAACCCTATAACCCCTGTGGGAGCGAGCCTGCTCGCGAAAGCGTCCTTTCAGTCACTACTTCCAGTGCCTGACACACGGCCTTCGCGAGCAGGCTCGCTCCCACAGGGTTCGACGGCGTTCACACCATCGCCAGATGTGGCCACCTGACAACTTTGTCATCTCGCGCTCAGCAACCTGTCAGCCTTGATCTACGATCATCCTGCCAGCCTGCCTTGCAACAACTGGAAACATTGCGTTGATGCCGAGCGGGAAAAACCGTTCAAAATGCGTTCTTTTCTGACCGCCATCCGAGTCGAGACCTCACCATGCGAACCCACCTGCGTATGGTCGCCCTGAGCGCCCTGTTCCTTTCATCCCTGGCCCAGGCAGCCGATCTGATCCCGATCGAAGTCCATCGCGACGCCAATTGCGGCTGCTGCAAAAAATGGATCAGCCACCTCGAAGCCAACGGCTTCAAAGTCGAAGATCACGTCGAAAGCGACATGAGCAGCTTCAAGCAGCAACACGGCGTACCACCGCGTCTGGCGTCCTGTCACACCGCAATCATCAACGGTAAATTCGTCGAAGGCCACGTACCGGCTGAACAAGTGCTGGCCCTGAGCAAGCGCAATGACCTGCTCGGTGTTGCCGCACCGGGCATGCCGATGGGTTCGCCGGGCATGGAAATGGATGGCATGAGCGATGCCTATCAAGTGATCGGCCTGAAAAAGGACGGTGCTGACGTGGTGGTGGCGGACTACCCGGCCCATTGATCGGCGCGGCTTATTTCGGGCTGTTCTTCGCCGCGTTCGGTGCTGCGACATTGTTGCCGCTGCAGTCCGAGGCGTTGCTGGTCGGGCTGATCGTCAGTGATCGTTACTGGCTCTGGGGACTGCTCACGGTCGCGACGCTAGGCAATGTGCTCGGCTCGCTGGTCAATTGGTGGCTGGGCTGTCGGCTCGAGCGATTTCAGGATCGGCGCTGGTTTCCGGTCAGTCCCGCGCACATGGCCAAGGCGCGCAAGCACTATGAGCGCTACGGCCACTGGTCGTTGCTACTGAGCTGGCTGCCGATCATCGGCGACCCGCTGACGCTGATCGCCGGTGTCATGCGCGAACCGCTCGGACGGTTTCTGTTTATCGTAACCCTGGCCAAAAGCGCACGTTACGGCGTGCTGGCCATGCTGACGCTGGGGTGGCTGGGGTGAACGATCGGGCGCGGGCATTGCCTGTGTTTAACGTCGCCATAATCCGGCCGTTCCAGCATCGGCCGCTTTCAAACGGAGTTTGACCTTATGTCTGTCACGTTTTCCCGTTGGCTCCCCTCACTGCTCCTCTGCGCCGCCCTGCCCTTGTCTGCGCAGGCTGCCGCGCCAGCCGAAGCAATGCCCGAAGGCCCGGCTTACGGCCCGGAACTGCAAGGTTTCGAATACCCTTACACGCTTAAACACTTTGCCTTCCAGTCTCAGGGCAAATCCCTGCAGATGGGCTACATGGACGTCGCCGCGCATGGCAAAGCCAATGGCCGCACCGTGGTGCTGATGCACGGCAAGAATTTTTGCGCCGCGACCTGGGACAGTTCGATCAAGGCCCTGAGCGAGGCCGGTTACCGTGTAGTCGCACCGGATCAGATTGGCTTCTGCACATCGAGCAAACCGGACAACTATCAATACAGCTTCCAGCAACTGGCAACCAACACCCAACAATTGCTCAAAGCGCTGGGCATTCAGAAGGCCACCCTGCTCGGCCACTCCACCGGTGGCATGCTCGCCACCCGCTATGCCTTGTTGTTCCCGGAACAGGTCGAGCAACTGGCGCTGGTCAACCCGATCGGCCTGGAAGACTGGAAAGCCCTCGGCGTGCCCTATCGCACCGTGGATCAGTGGTATCAGCGCGAGCTGAAAGTCAGCGCCCAGGGCATTCGTGATTACGAACGCACCACCTATTACGACGGCCGCTGGAAACCGGAATTCGATCGTTGGGTGGACATGCTCGCCGGCCTCAGCAAAGGCCCGGGCAAAACCCAGGTCGCGTGGAACTCGGCGCTGATCTACGACATGATTTTCACCCAGCCGGTGTTTTACGAGTTCAAGGACCTGAAGATGCCGACCTTGCTGCTGATCGGCACTTCCGACACCACGGCAATCGGCAAGGATCTCGCCCCACCGGAAGTAAAAGCCAAAATCGGCCATTACGAGGTGCTCGGCAAACAAGTGGCCAAGCTGATTCCGCAGTCGACGCTGGTGGAATTTCCCGGCATGGGCCACGCGCCGCAAATGGAAGAACCGGCGCAGTTCCACAAAGCTCTGCTCGACTGGCTGAATACATCCAATCCCGTTCGTTGATGAGGTAAGGCTGATGGCGGTGCAGATTGCAGTAATCGATGACTGGCAGGACGTGGCCCGCGATGTGGTCGACTGGTCAGTGCTCGATAGCCTCGGTGAAGTGACGTTTGAACATGATTACCCGGCCGATAACGCCACACTGGCCGAGCGTCTCGGCCGGTATCAGGTGATCTGTGTGATGCGCGAGCGCACGCGTTTCGATGAAGACCTGCTCAAGCGTCTGCCCAATCTCAAGCTGCTGGTCACCGGCGGCATGCGCAATGCGGCGCTGGACATGCCAGCGGCAGCCAGACTCGGAGTCAAGGTCTGTGGCACTGACAGCTACAAACATGCAGCGCCGGAATTGACCTGGGCACTGATCATGGCCGCCACGCGTAACCTGGTGAATGAAGCCAATGCCCTGCGCGCCGGCAAGTGGCAGCAAGGTCTGGGCGGCGACCTGCACGGCAAGACCCTCGGCATTCTCGGTCTCGGCAGTATTGGCCATCGCGTTGCGCAGTTCGGTCAAGTGTTCGGCATGCGGGTGATTGCCTGGAGCGAAAACCTCACTGCAGAACGAGCTGAACAAGTGGGCGTGACGTACGTTAACAAGCAGGCACTGTTCGAGCAGGCCGACGTGCTTTCGGTGCACCTGGTGCTCAGCGAGCGCAGTCGTGGTTTGGTCGATGCGCAGGCGCTGGGCTGGATGAAACCGACGGCTCTGCTGGTCAACACCGCGCGCGGGCCGATTGTCGATGAAGCGGCGCTGATCAAGGCCTTGCAGAAACAGCAGATCGCCGGGGCGGCGCTGGACGTATTCGCGCAGGAACCGCTGCCGGCCATGCACCCGTTTCGCACACTGGACAACGTACTGGCGACGCCGCATGTCGGGTATGTCAGCCGGCAGAACTATGCGCAGTTCTTTTCGCAGATGATCGAGGATATTCAGGCTTGGGCGGCTGGGGAGCCGGTTCGCCTGTTGAACTGACCCTTCTCTGCAAATAGAGGGTGAAGTCACTATTGCTATCGCGAGCAGGCTCACTCCTACAGGGGAACGCATTTCAACTGTAGGAGTGAGCCTGCTCGCGATAGCGTCATAACCGTCACCCCATCAACAAACTGCCCGCACCACAACAGTGCAACCGCCCTCCTCGCTAGCACAACATCGTGACCGCCCAGTCACCGTTTTGGCCCTCCCTCGCAGAAAAACCTGCACTTCGTCGGTGCGTTTGCCCCGCCAAAGTACGGTTTGCACAGACTGCCAACCGATTGTCGAACAATTTACCCATTTGCTCTGGCCCGCTCTAGGATCTGGCCTAGACTGGTTTTTTCGAGGTACGACCTGCCAGTCACATTGCGGAAAAAAACTCGAAACTTTTGCGCAAAGCGGCGGGTCATCTGAAAGGCAGGGCCAAAGCGACTGGTGCAATCCTTGCAATGGCCTCTACACCCATTCTGCTTGCGCGTGTTGGGTAGCGTTTGCTCACCGATGCGTGGCGCGTTTGCGCCCGGCCACAGGATGTGGCCATGGACATCACTTGTTCCAGACAAGAATCAGATCAACAAAACGGGAGTTACATATGATCAGTGCGGCATTGGATATTCAGGGAGAGCGTGCTCAGCAGTCAGTTGGCGAATCGAGCAGCGTCAGTGTTCCCGGCAGCCGACAGATCAACGTCCCCGGCACCAAGACGCTGACTCCGGTAGCGAGCCAGAATCCGAACAAAAAGAAAGTGCTGTTCGTGACTTCGGAAATCGCCGATCTGGTGAAAACCGGTGGCCTGGGTGACGTCTCCGCCGCCCTGCCCCGCGCCATGGCGCATCTGCACGATGTGCGCGTGCTGATCCCCGGTTACCCGCAGGTAATGCACAGCGAGAACCCGATCCACATCATCGGCGAACTCGGTGGCCACGCTGCGCTGCCGCCGTGCAAGATCGGCCGTATGGACATGCCGGACGGTCTGGTGATCTACGTGTTGATCTGCCCCGAACTCTACGAGCGCGAAGGCTCGCCCTACGGCGCCAACAACGGTCGTGACTGGCCGGACAATCACATTCGTTTCGCCCGTTTGGGTCTGGCGGCTGCCGACATCGCCGCCAACCTCGCACAAATTCACTGGTGCCCGGATCTGGTGCACGCCCATGACTGGCCGGCCGGCCTGGCCCCTGCCTATATGCACTGGCGCGGGCAGCGCACGCCGACCCTGTTCACCATTCACAACCTCGCGTATCAAGGCGTGACCAGTCTCGGCTCCTGCCCTGAGTTGGGCATTCCCAACCATGCCCTGCAACAGGAAGGCATGGAGTTCTACGGCAAGATGTCGTTTCTCAAGGCCGGCATGGCCTATTCGAGCCATATCACCACGGTCAGCGCGACTTATGCGCAGGAAATCACCACCCCGGATTTCGGCTGCGGCCTCGACGGTTTTCTCGCCGCCAAGACCCAGCAAGGCTTGCTCAGCGGTATCCCCAACGGCATCGACGAGAGCTGGGACGCCGCCACCGATCCGCACCTGTTCGCGCCGTTTGCCATCGGTGACTGGGAAGGCAAAGCGGTCAACGCTGCGCATGTGCGCGAACTATTCGAATTGAATGACTCCGAAGGCCCGTTGTTCGCCGTGGTGTCGCGACTGGTCTATCAAAAAGGTCTGGACCTGACGATCGCGGTGTCCGAGTACATCGTTGAAAACGGTGGCCAGATCGCGATCATCGGTCGCGGCGAACCGGAAGAAGAACAAGCCATGCGCGAGCTGGCGCTGCGCTTCCCAGGCCAGATCGGCGTGCGCATCGGCTTCAACGAAACTGATGCCCGCCGCATGTTCGCCGGCAGCGACTTCCTGCTGATGCCCTCGCGTTACGAGCCTTGCGGTTTGAGCCAGATGTACGCCCAGCGCTTCGGCTCGCTGCCGGTGGCGCGCAACACCGGCGGGCTGGCCGACACCATTGAAAACGGCGTCACCGGCTTCCTCTTTGACCAATCCACTGCTGAGAGCTATCAAGAAGCCCTGAGCCGTGCGTTCAAGGTCTTCGCCTTTCCAGAGCTGCTCAATGCCATGCGTTGCCGGGCGATGGCGGCACCTTTCAACTGGTGCAAAGCGGTTGAACCGTACGCCGAACTCTACGAGCAACTGGTGGCCAAGGCACTGGGTAAAGCGCACCACAAATAACCAGGGAGGTTTTCAACGATGCCGTTACGGTCTACTGAAACCTGGCCCCACGGCGCGATCATGCTGGACGCCGAACACACGCAGTTTGCACTGTGGGCGCCGGATGCGTTTTACGTCAGTGTCGAGCTGGACAACGGCCAGTCCCTGCCAATGCTGCCTCAAGCAGATGGCTGGTTCGTGATCAAGACCCGCTGTGCGGCGGGTTCGCGTTATCGCTATAACATCGACGGAGAACTGGAGGTGCCCGACCCGGCTTCCAGGGCACAGGACGGCGACCTCGACCGTCACAGCGTGGTGGTCGATCCGCTGGCTTATCAATGGCGACACACGGCCTGGCACGGTCGGCCGTGGAGCGAAGCGGTGATCTACGAGTTGCACGTCGGTGCGCTCGGGGGATTCGCGGAAGTCGAACAACATCTGGCGCGCCTTGCGGGCCTGGGCATCACCGCCATCGAACTGATGCCGCTGGCGCAGTTCCCCGGCGAACGCAATTGGGGCTACGACGGTGTTTTGCCCTACGCCCCGCAAGCCTCCTACGGCACTCCGGAACAACTCAAACACCTTATCGACAGCGCCCACGGCCACGGCCTGGCGGTGATTCTCGATGTGGTCTACAACCACTTCGGCCCCGACGGCAATTACCTCCATCGTTACGCCAAAGGTTTTTTCCGCGAGGACAAACACACGCCGTGGGGCGCGGCGATCGATTTTCGTCGCGACGAAGTGCGCGAGTTCTTCATCGAAAACGCCCTGATGTGGTTGCTCGAATACCGCTTCGACGGTCTGCGCCTGGACGCGGTGCATGCCATCGAAGACCCGGATTTCCTCACGGTAATGGCCCAGCGCATCCGCGCGCAGATCGACCCGAGCCGGCATGTCTGGCTGACGGTGGAAAACGAACTGAACCAGTCGAGCCTGCTCGAATACGACTACGACGCGCAGTGGAACGACGACGGCCATAACGCCCTGCACGTGCTGCTCACCGGCGAAACCGACGCCTACTACGCCGACTATGCCGCACAACCCACCGAACAATTGGCGCGCTGCCTCAGTCAGGGTTTTGTCTTCCAGGGCCACATCACCCGCCATGGCGAACCGCGCGGCGAGCCCAGCGAGCACCTGCCCTCCACGGCGTTCGTGCTGTTCCTGCAAAACCACGATCAGATCGGTAACCGTGCGTTCGGCGAACGCCTGCATCATCTGGCCGATCCGCGCGCGGTGCAGGCAGCGACCGTGTTGTTGCTGCTGTCACCGATGATTCCGCTGATGTTCATGGGTGACGAGTTCGCCGCCGAGCAGCCATTCCTGTTTTTCACCAGTCACCACGGCGAACTGGCGGAACTGGTGCGCGAGGGTCGGCGCAATGAATTCGCCGCGTTCAGCGCCTTCACCGATCCGCACAAGCGCGAGCAGATTCCCGACCCGAATGGCGAAAAAACCTTCCACGCTTCACAGCCAAGGTTGATCGGTCATGGCAGCGAAAAACAGCAGGAAACCCTCGCGCTCTACCAAAAGCTCCTGCAATTTCGCCATCAATACATCATTCCCCATCTGTCCGGCACGCAAGCGCTCGGCGCGCATATGCTCGGTTATGGCGCGGTCAGTGCGCGCTGGCGTCTGGGCAATGGCAGCGAGCTGCGAATTGACCTGAACCTCAGCGACACGCCAGTGGTCAACCCTCCACAGACCGAGGCCGTGTGGTTGTTTCAACAGCCACCCACCGTCGATCTATCGGAATCGGGCGTACTGCCCGCGTATTGCGCGCTTGTCAGCCTCACGGCCGCAACCCCTTTGCAACCTCTGAATGGAGAGCGCCTATGAGCGATGCGCAACTGGAAATTCTTGCAAGCCGCGCCGGCCTCGCCGTCGACTGGATCGACGCCAACGGCCGCCCGCAAAAAGTCGCTCCGGCGGTGCTGCGCAATGTCCTGATCGGCCTCGGTCACCCCGCCAGCACGGCGCAGGAAATCGACGCCAGCCTGTTGGAACTGCAAGCCGTTCAACAAGATCGCCACTTGCCGCCGTTGTTGACCGCCGATGTCGGTGTCGGCGTCGATCTGGCGCGTTATTTCGCCCCGCAAACGCCGTGTGAAATCCACCTTGAAGACGGCTCGCGGCTGAACCTGAAACTCGATTCCGAAGCGATATTGCCGGGGCTGATCCCGGTCGGCTATCAACAGGTGCACATCAGCGATCAGTATTTCACCTTGGCCGTGGCCCCGGAGCGCTGCTTCAGCGTCGGCGATGCAGTGGATAATCCGATTCCCCGCGTCTGGGGTCTGAGTGCGCAGCTGTATTCGCTGCGCCGCCCCGGTGACGGCGGTTTCGGCGATACTCAGGCGCTGGAAGACCTGGTGCGCGTGGCCGGTGAACGCGGCGCCGATGCGGTGGCGATCAGCCCGCTGCACGCCATGTTCAGCGCCGATAACGGGCGCTACAGCCCTTATTCGCCATCCAGTCGGTTGTTCCTCAATTCTCTTTACGCAGCACCCGGGGCCATTCTCGGTGAGCGCGCCTTGCGTGATGCGATCGACGCGGCCGGCCTGGCCGAGCAGTTCGCGCAACTGGAAGACCTGACGCTGATCGACTGGCCGAGCGCCGCCGACGCCAAGCAGAAACTCCTGCAAGCGTTGTATGAAGGTTTCATCGCCGGTGAGCATCCGCTGCACCCGGACTTCGCCAGTTTCCGTCACGCCGGTGGCGAAGCATTGGAAAACCACTGCCGTTTCGAAGCGATTCAGGAAATGCGCGCCGCCCGTGGCGAGAACCTCGACTGGCGGCAATGGCCGGAACACTGGCACGACCCACGCGGCGCGGCGCTCGAAGCCTTCGCCGAAGAATATGCCGAGCGCATCGGCTATTTCGCTTTTTGCCAATGGCTGATCCACCGCTGCCTGGAACGTGCGCAAACCGCCGCACGCAGCGCCGGCATGGGCATTGGTCTGATCGCCGATCTGGCGGTCGGGGCCGATGGTGCCGGCAGCCAGGCCTGGAGCTTTCAGGACGAACTACTCGCCTCGCTGACCGTCGGTGCGCCGCCCGATATCCTCAACCGCTCCGGTCAGGGCTGGGGAATTTCCGCGTTCTCCCCCGAAGGCCTGATCCGTAATGGCTTTCGCGCGTTCATCGACATGCTCCGGGCCAATTTCGCCCACGCTGGGGGCTTGCGCATCGACCATGTGATGGGCCTGCAACGCCTGTGGGTGATTCCCAATGGCGCGGTGCCGGCCGACGGCGCCTATTTGTACTACCCGGTGGATGATCTACTGCGGCTGCTGACCCTCGAATCCCATCGTCATCAGGCGATTGTCCTCGGTGAGGACCTCGGCACCGTGCCCGACGGCCTGCGCGAGAAACTCATCGCCCGCTCGATGCTCGGCATGCGTGTGCTGCTGTTCGAACAGGACAACTGTCACTTCAAGCCCATCCTCGACTGGCCGGACAACGCCCTCGCCACCACCAGCACCCACGACCTGCCAACACTCAATGGCTGGTGGCATGGCCGCGACATCGACTGGAACGCGCGCCTGGATTTTGTCGATGCCAACGGTGAAATCGAATGGCGCCATCATCGCCAGCGTGAGCGCGAAGGTTTGCGCAGCGCCTTGAGCCAGGATCCGCAAAACTTTCGCGAGGAATCCCACGAGGCCGATCAAGTAGTCGATGCCGCTGTGCGCTTCCTTGGCCATACCCGCGCCCCCTTGGTGTTGCTGCCACTGGAAGACGCGCTGGGTATCAACGAACAGGCGAACCTGCCCGGTACCATCGACACACACCCGAACTGGTCGCGGCGCTTGCCCGGTACCAGCGAAGCGTTGCTCGATAGCGACGACGCTGCGCGACGGCTTGAGTTACTGGCGTGCGCGCGCCTTCAGGCGGCCGAGCGTGACCAATGAACCAAGCGCTCATCCAGCCACTGCGCGCGACGTTGCGTCTGCAGTTTCATAAAGGCTTCACCCTCGAACAAGCGGTGCCACTGGTGCCGTACTTTGCCCGGCTCGGCATCAGCCACATTTATGCCTCGCCGCTACTCGCCGCGCGTGCCGGCTCGATGCACGGCTACGACGTGGTCGATCCGACCCAGGTCAACCCGGAGCTCGGCGGCGAAGCGGCGTTGCGGCGTTTGGTCAGCACCCTGCGCGAACACAACATGGGGCTGATCCTCGATATTGTCTCCAATCACATGGCCGTCGGCGGCAGCGACAATCCGTGGTGGCTCGACCTGTTGGAGTGGGGGCGGCTGAGCCCTTATGGCGAGTTCTTCGACATTCAGTGGCACTCGCCCGACCCGTTAATGGAAGGCCAGTTGTTGCTGCCGTTTCTTGGCAGCGATTACGGGGTCGCGTTGCAGGAAGGCACGCTGAAACTGCGTTTCAATGCGCAGACAGGCAGTTTCCATGTCGAGCATTATGATCATCACTTCCCGATCTGCCCGAACGATTACGGCGAGTTGCTGAAGCCCGCGGAAGCGCTGAAACCCCTCGCGGATCGCTTCAGCACGCTGAGTTACCAGACCGATGCGCATGCGCTGGCGATCCCGCTGAAGGACGAGTTGCGGCAACTGGCGCGCGACCCGCAGATCCTTGCCGCGATTCAGCGCAACCTTGAGCATTTCGACTCGACCACGGCGGAAGGCTTTCAGCAGTTGCATCAATTGCTCGAACGGCAAAGCTATCGCCTCGCCAGTTGGCGCACCGCCGCAGATGACATCAACTGGCGGCGCTTCTTCGACATCAACGAGCTCGGCGGCCTGCGCGTCGAACGTCCGGCGGTGTTCGAAGCCACCCACGGCAAGATCTTCCAGTTGATCGCCGAAGGGCTGGTCGACGGCTTGCGCATCGACCACATCGACGGCCTCGCCGACCCGCGCGGCTACTGCCGCAAACTGCGCCGGCGCGTCGATCGGCTGGCACCGGGCAGGCACTTGCCGATCTACGTCGAGAAGATCCTCGGCGCCGGTGAAACCCCGCGCCGCGACTGGACGGTGGATGGCACCACCGGTTACGAGTTCATGAATCAGCTGTCGCTGTTGCAACACGATCCGGACGGCGAATACGTCCTCGGTGATCTCTGGCAACGCCGCACCGAACGCCCCGCCGCGTTCATCGAAGAAGCGCAACTGGCGCGTCAGCAGATCCTCAACGGCTCGCTCGCCAGTGACTGCGAAAGCGTCGCTCAGGCGCTGCTGCAAGTCGCCCGCGATGACCTGATGACCCGCGACCTGACGCTGGGCGCGATCCGCCGGGTGTTGCAGGCATTGATCGTGCACTTCCCGGTGTATCGCACTTACATCAGCGCCATGGGCCGCTCGGCGCAGGACGAGGGGTTTTTCCAGCAGGCCATGGACGGTGCCCGGCAAACCCTCAGCGAAGGCGACTGGCCGGTGCTCGACTGCGTGGCGAGTTGGCTCGGTGGCACACCGTGGCGGCGCAAACCGCGCGGCCGCTCGCGCAAGATTCTCAAGCATGCCTGCGTACGCTTTCAGCAACTGACCTCACCGGCAGCGGCCAAAGCCGTGGAGGACACCGCGCTGTATCGCTCGGCCGTGCTGCTGTCGCGTAACGATGTCGGCTACAACACCGAGCAGTTCAGCGCGCCGGTCAGCGACTTTCATGCGGTCAATCAGCAACGGTTGGATGAATTTCCCGACAACCTGCTGGCCACCGCCACCCACGACCATAAACGCGGGGAAGACACCCGTGCGCGGCTGGCCGTGCTCAGCGAGCGCAGCCATTGGTACGCGGAGCAGATCGAATTGTGGCGCGCCCTCGCCCGCCCGGTGCGGGTTGACGAGCAAATGCCGTCGAGCGGCGATGAACTGATCCTCTATCAAGCCTTGCTCGGCAGTTGGCCGCTGCAACTGCGCGATGACGATCAGGCCGGGTTCGCCGACTACGCCAAACGTATCTGGCAATGGCAGCAGAAGGCGTTGCGTGAAGCCAAGCTGCAAAGCAGTTGGAGTGCGCCGAACGAAGCCTATGAAAACGCCGCGCAAGCGTTCACCGAAAAACTCCTTACCGGAGAAGAAGGTGAACTGCTGCGCGCCGCGCTGAGCAAGACCGTCAACAGCATCGCCGCTGCCGGCGCGCTCAATGGTTTGGCGCAAACCTTGCTGCGCATGACCGTACCGGGGGTGCCGGATCTGTATCAGGGCAACGAGTTCTGGGATTTCAGCCTGGTCGATCCGGACAATCGCCGGCCAGTGGATTACGCCGCTCGCGAGCGAGCCTTGCAGGAGCCATTGCCACCTGTGGAGTTGCTGGCGAACTGGCGTGACGGGCGTATCAAACAAGCTTTGATCGCCCAGGTGCTGAACCTGCGCGTCGAGCATGCCGAGCTGTTTCGGCGTGGCAGCTACCAAGCCCTGGAAGTGCTCGGCAGTCAGGCGCACAACGTGCTCGCGTTTGCCCGCGAGCACGAGGGGAAGCAGGCCATCGTGATCGTGCCGATCCGTTGCGCCACGCTGCTGGAAAAAGGTGCTGTACCTCAGGTCGATGCGCTGCGCTGGGGCGATACGCGGGTGGTTTTACCGTTCGCCGCCTCTGACACAAACCTGAAGGGACTTTTTTCAAGCAGCGCAGTCACAAAAAACAGGGAGCTGAATATCAGCGACGCGCTGGGGGATGTCCCGGTCAATCTCTTTATCCAACACTTAACGTAAGCATGAGTTCAGTTCAGGAGCATTGCGATGAGTACCGACGATAAACGCATTCGCGAATTCGCCTATCAGATCTGGGAATCGGAAGGTCAGCCCGACGGTCAGGAAGAACGCCACTGGGAGATGGCGCGCAAACTGGCCGAAGCCGAGGCGCTGGCCCCGAAAAAGCCACCGAAAGCGGCTGGCAGCAAAACCGCTGGCAAGACTGCCGAAACCAAGGCGCCGGCCGCCAAACCGAAACCTGCGGTGAAAGCCAAGCCCGCCAGCGCCGCCAAAGTGATTCCCCCGGGCGAAAAAGCCGCCGAGAAAAAGCCCCGAGCGCCGCGCAAGCCTTCGGCGATCTAAAGCTTTAACGACGATTGAACTGAATGACCGTGTGGCGGGCTCGCTCGCCACCGAGGACGCGTTCGTCCTCAAGAAACACACAAAACCCCTGTGGGAGCGAGCCTGCTCGCGAAAGCGCTGGGTCAGCTAACAGAGATGTCGGATGTGCCGACGCCTTCGCGAGCAGGCTCGCTCCCACAGGGGAAACAGTGTCAACCGAACCATCCCGATTTTTGCAGGAGCAATCATGACCCGTCCAAACAAACCCGAGCCCACCGCGCACGCCGAGCCGTCGAGAATCCGTGAAGGCCTGCCCTTCCCGCTTGGTGCGACCTGGGATGGGTTGGGGGTCAACTTCGCGCTGTTTTCCGCCAACGCCACCAAAGTCGAACTGTGCATCTTCGACGATGCCGGCGAAGTCGAACTCGAACGCATCGAACTGCCGGAATACACCGACGAGATCTACCACGGCTACCTGCCCGATGCGCATCCGGGGCTGATCTACGGCTACCGTGTCTACGGCCCGTACGACCCAGCCAACGGCCACCGCTTCAACCACAACAAGTTGCTCATCGACCCCTACGCCAAACAATTGGTCGGCCAGCTCAAATGGTCCGAGGCACTGTTTGGCTACACCATCGGCCATCCCGACGCCGACCTGAGTTTCGATGAACGCGACAGCGCGCCTTTCGTGCCCAAATGCAAAGTCATCGACCCCGCACACACCTGGGGCAACGACCAGCGTGTCAGTGTGCCGTGGGACAAAACCATCATTTACGAAACCCACGTACGCGGCATCAGCATGCGTCACCCCTCGGTGCCGGAAAACGTGCGCGGCACCTTTGCCGGTCTGATGAATGACGATGTACTCAAACACATTCGCAGCGTCGGCGTTTCGTCGGTCGAGTTGCTGCCGATCCACGCCTTCGTCAACGACCAGCATCTGCTGCACAAAGGCATGACCAATTACTGGGGCTACAACAGCATCGCGTTCTTTGCCCCCGACCCGCGCTACCTGGCCAGCGGCAAAATCGCCGAGTTCAAGGAAATGGTCGCGCACCTGCACGAAGCCAACCTCGAAGTGATTCTCGACGTGGTCTACAACCACACCGCCGAGGGCAACGAGCAAGGCCCGACCCTGTCGATGCGCGGCATCGACAACGCCTCCTACTACCGCTTGATGCCCGACGACAAGCGCTTCTATATCAACGATTCCGGCACTGGCAACACGCTGGACCTGAGCCACCCGTGCGTGCTGCAAATGGTCACCGACTCACTGCGTTACTGGGCCACGGAAATGCACGTCGACGGTTTCCGCTTCGACCTGGCGACGATTCTCGGCCGTTATCACGATGGCTTTGACGAACGTCACAGCTTCCTCGTGGCCTGCCGTCAGGACCCGGTGCTGCGTCAGGTGAAAATGATCGCCGAGCCGTGGGACTGTGGCCCCGGTGGCTATCAGGTCGGCAACTTCCCGCCGGGCTGGGTCGAGTGGAACGACAAGTTCCGCGACACCGTGCGCGCGTTCTGGAAAGGTGATGACGGTCAGGTTGCAGACTTCGCCAGTCGCATGACCGCCTCCGGCGAGATGTTCAATCAGCGCGGACGCCGGCCGTATTCGTCGGTGAACTTCATCACCGCGCACGACGGTTTCACCCTCAACGATCTGGTTTCGTACAACGACAAGCACAACGAAGCCAACGACGAGAACAATCAGGACGGCAGCAACAACAATCTATCGTGGAACCACGGCGTCGAAGGGCCGACCGACGATCCCGAGATCAACGCGCTGCGCCATCGGCAGATGCGCAATTTCTTCGCCACCCTGCTGCTCTCTCAGGGCACACCGATGATCGTCGCCGGCGATGAATTCGCCCGCACCCAGGACGGCAACAACAACGCCTATTGCCAGGACAGCGAGATCGGTTGGGTCAACTGGGACCTGAGCGAGGATGGCAAGGCGCTGCTGAAATTCGTCAAACGTCTGATCAAGTTGCGACTGGCCTATCCGATCCTCCGTCGTGGCCGTTTTCTGGTGGGCGAATACAACGAAGACATCGGCGTCAAGGACGTCACCTGGCTGGCGCCGGACGCCACCGAGATGACCACCGAGCATTGGCATGACGCACACAATCGCTGTCTCGGCATGTTGCTCGATGGTCGCGCGCAGGAAACCGGGATTCGCCGCAAAGGTGGCGACGCGACGCTGCTGCTGGTGGTCAACGCGCACCACGACATCGTCAATTTCACCTTGCCGCAAGTGCCTGACGGCGGTTTCTGGACGTGCATGATCGACACCAATCAGCCGTCGATTCGCGGTCAGGAACGTTTCGATTTCGGTCATGAATATTCCGTCACCGGGCGCTCACTGCTGCTGTTCGAGCTGCAACACGAAGAAGAAGATTGATATGGACTTGCACAGTTATCTCGCCCGGCGCCCGCCGGACTACGCCAATACCACCGCCCTCGGCAGTTGCCTGCGGGCGATGGTCGAGGCCGGGCATGACCGTTTGCCGCTACCCGGCAGCGGTCGCACCCTGGAACGTTTTCAGCACTTGGCCGATGTCGGCGGGCATGATCTGGGCCTGTGCAAACTCTTCGAGGGGCACACCGACGCACTGGCAATCATCGAGCAACTGGGCGGTTCGCCGACGCCCGGCAGTACGTGGGGCATGTGGGCTGCGGAGCCGCCGCAGGCTCGGGTCAAGGTTTCGGCGGCCGGGCACATGGTCGCGCTGCACGGGCGCAAGGCCTGGTGCTCCGGCGCGGCGGTACTCAGCCACGCCCTGCTGACCGCGTGGGACGCTGACGATCAGCAGCAACTGGTCGCCGTCGCCCTCGATCAACCGGGCGTGACCATCACCGATCAGGGTTGGCAAGCGGTGGGCATGGCGGCGACCGGCAGCGTCGAAGTGGTGTTCGAAGGCGCCGAAGCACAGGCGATCGGCAACCCTGGCGACTACCTGCAACGCCCGGGGTTCTGGCAAGGCGGGATCGGCATCGCTGCCTGCTGGTACGGCGCCGCACGGCAGCTTGGCGAAAGTCTGCGCCAACACTGCGCGCGACGCGAAGAAGCCCACGCCCTCGCTCATCTCGGCGCGGTCGACACGGCTTTGCAGGCTGGCGCTGACGTCTTGCGCTTCAGCGCACTGCACATCGATGCCCATCCCGAGGACGACGCCGAATTGCTCGCGCGGCGGGCCCGCGCGGTGGTCGAGCAATCGGCCGAACAGGTGATGCGCGAAGTGGGCCGAGCCCTGGGTGCCGGGCCGTTTTGCAAAGACCGGCATTTCGCCCGGTTGATCGCCGATCTGCCGGTGTTTCTGCGGCAAAGCCACGCCGAACGCGATCTCGCCGCCCTCGGCCAACTGATCACCGCGCAATCGGATGAGGTATGGACGCTATGAGAACCAATCCAATCGTCGGTCAGGGAACATCCCTGCATCAATGGCAAAGCTCACGACATCTGGCGGAGCTCGACAGCATCGACATCCTTAGTCTGGTGCCGCCTGGCTCACGCGCGGTGATTGTCGCGCCGCATCCAGACGATGAAGTGCTCGGCTGCGGCGGTTTTCTGCAACGGCTTGCCGCTGCCGGACGTGCGCTGCAACTGATCTCGGTCACCGATGGCAGTGCCAGCCATCCCGGCTCCGCGCGCTGGCCGGTGGCACGGCTGAGCGTGGTACGTGCGCAGGAGTCCGCCGAGGCCCTGCGCCGACTCGGCCTGCCGATGCATCGTTTGAAGTGGCTGCGCGCGGGTTTCACTGACACACAGGTGGCCGCTGAAGAACCCGCCTTGCGCGCCTTCATCCAGCGGCATCTGCGCGCCAACGATGTGCTCTTCACCACCTGGAGCGAAGATGGCCATTGCGACCATGAAGCCGTCGGCCGCGCCAGTACCGAAGCGGCGCGGCTTGTCGGTGCGACCTGCCACGAACTGCCGGTATGGACCTGGCACTGGGCAACGCCGGAAGACGCTTTGGTGCCATGGCAGCGGGCGCGCAAGATTCTCCTGTCTCCCGAACAGATCGCGCGCAAGCGTCACGCCGTGCACGCTTTCGCCAGCCAATTGGAGGGCGACGCCGAATCCGGACTGGCGCCGGTGCTTGCGCCTTACGTGCTGGACCGGCTGCTGCAACCGTTCGAAGTGGTGTTCTTGTGAGCGTCGAAGACCGCTATTTCGAAGGGCTGTTTGCCGGCAACGATGATCCGTGGGCGTTTCGCCAGCGCTGGTACGAACAGCGCAAACGCGCAATCACTCTCGCCGCCCTGCCGCGTGCGCACTATCGGGCGATTTTCGAACCAGGCTGCGCCAATGGTGAATTGAGCGCCGAGTTGGCAGTCCGTTGCGACCGTCTGCTGTGTTGCGACACGGCGAGTGCGGCCGTCAGTCTGGCGCGTACCCGACTAAGCCTGTTCGATCACGCCGAAGTCCGGCAAAACCGCTTGCCGGACGACTGGCCGGAGGAAAAATTCGACCTGATCGTATTTAGCGAAATCGGCTACTACCTCGACAGCAAGGATCTGACAGAAGTGATCCGTCGGATCAGTCACAGCCTGACCGCTGACGGTCAATTGCTCGCCTGCCACTGGCGGCCGCCGATCGATGACTGCCCGCTGAATGCGCGACAGGTACACGACCTGATCCACGAACAATTGCATCTGCCGCGACTGGCGCTGCATCAGGAAGCCGATTTCATTCTTGAGGTGTGGAGCCGCGAGCCACGTTCAGTGGCGGCACTGGAGGGTTTGCGATGATCGGCATCCTGATCCCGGCGCACAACGAAGAGGCGCTGCTCGACGATTGCCTGAGCGCGGCGATGCGCGCCAGCAGGCACGGACTGCTGGCTGGTGAGCGGGTCGAGGTGTTGGTGGTGCTCGACAGTTGCACCGATCGCTCGGCGCAGATTGTCAGCCGTTACCCGGTGCAGAGCCTGCACATTGAGGCGCGCAATGTCGGTCAGGCGCGTGCCGCCGGGGCGCAGGTTCTGCTGGAACGCGGTGCCCGCTGGATCTCCTGCTCGGATGCCGACAGTCGCGTGGCCGACGATTGGCTGGTGGCGCAACTCGGCTTGGGGGCAGACGCGGTGTGTGGCACCGTGACGGTCGAACACTGGCCGGAGTCGTTCGCCGAAGCCGCGCAAATCCGCTATCACAGCCAGTATCAGGCCCGCGATGACCATCGGCACATCCACGGTGCCAACCTCGGCATCAGCGCCGACGCCTATCGCTGGGCCGGAGGCTTCCCGCCGCTGGTGTGCGATGAAGATGTGCAGTTGGTCCGGCAACTGCAATTGTCCGGTGCCGACATCGCCTGGAGCCATCGCCCGCGAGTGCATACCAGCGCCCGCCTCGACAGCCGCGCCCGTGGCGGATTTGGTGACTACCTGCGAAATCTGGCACAGCTTTGACAAATAAATCCGGATCAGATTGATCTGTAACGCGACGAACTGTACTTCATGAGCAATACTCTGCTGCGCGGCAATCCAGGGTTCGGAGCGTCGCATGGCATTTACCCCGCCTTCACGGGTCGTTCGCGACAACCATCGAGGTTGCAAGCACGACTGAGGGCCAGACTCAACAAGGACGTCATCCCCCATGAAACCGTTATTTCTCAGCGAAAACAGCCCGAACGGGCAGATCTGGAACAGCGCCGCGCAACTCGACAATATTCCGGTCATCGCCACCCAAAGCCTGGTTCCCCCTGGCGCGCGCGCCGTGGTGATCGCCCCGCATCCCGGTGATGAAGTGGTGACTTGCGGCGGCCTTCTGCAATTGCTCGCCAGCCTCGGCCATCCGTTGCAACTGCTGTCGATCACCGACGGCAGCGCCAGCCACCCCGGTTCACGTCAATGGTCGGAGAAACGCCTGAGCGTGTTCCGTCCGCAGGAAAGTGTCGAAGCCCTGCGGCGCCTGGGCTTGCCCATGCACAGTTTGAAGTGGGTACGCGGTGGTTTCACCGATAACGCGCTGCTGGATCAGGAACGCCAGCTGACCGACTTCATCGGCCGCTACCTGCGCCCCGGCGACGTGGTGTTCAGTACCTGGCGCGAGGACAGCAATGACGACCATGAAGTCGTCGGCCGCGCCAGTGCCAAGGCTGCCGAGCTGGCTGGCGCCAGCTATCACGACGTGCCGGTCTGGGCCTGGCACTGGCCGGAACGCGATCACGCGCTGATCCCCTGGCAGCGCGCGCGCAAGCTGCGCCTCGACACCTGGACCGTCGCCCGCAAGAGCCACGCCACCCATGCTTATGCCAGCCAGCTCAAGGGTGAGCCGGCCATCGGCATCGCGCCAATGTTGCCGCCGGTGATTCTTGAGAGGATGCGTTTGCCCTACGAAATCGTCTTCGTCTGACAAGTACCTTGGAGGAGCTGCCGAAGGCTGTGATCTTTTGATCTTGATCTGCAGAAGCAGAAGCAAAAGATCGCAGCCTCGTTTCACTCGACAGCTCCTACAGATGAATGGCGCCCCCAAGCAGAAGGAACTGCCGCCCCTCCCCATCAGTCGCATGAATAAGCCGACCGCTATCCAGAGGAGTCACCGTGTCCAGCGATCCCGAGCGTCATGTAGTCGACGCGCCCGTCATCCATCGTCTCAGGGTGCTGACGGTCAACACCCACAAAGGTTTTACCGCGCTGAATCGGCGCTTCATCCTTCCGGAACTGCGTGAAGCGGTGCGCAGTACCTCGGCCGATCTGGTGTTCTTGCAGGAAGTGGTCGGTGAACACGAGCGTCATTCCAGCCGCTACAACGAATGGCCGCAAACCTCGCAGTACGAGTTTCTCGCCGACAGCATGTGGAGCGATTTCGCCTACGGACGCAATGCCGTCTACCCCGACGGCCACCACGGCAATGCGCTGTTGTCGAAATACCCGATCCGTGAATACCGCAACCTCGATGTCTCGATCACCGGACCCGAACGGCGCGGCCTGTTGCACTGCGTGCTCGATGTACCGGGGCATGCCGAAGTGCATGCGATCTGCGTGCATTTAAGCCTGCTCGAAAGTCATCGGCAATTGCAGCTGCAGCTGCTTTGCCAACTGCTCGAATCGCTGCCCGAAGACGCCCCTGTGATCATTGCCGGTGACTTCAACGACTGGCAACTTCAGGGCAACGTCGCCCTCGCCCGTCGCGACTATCTGCACGAAGCCTTCGAGCGGCATCACGGGCGCCCGGCCAAGACTTATCCGGCACGCTTTCCACTGTTGCGACTGGACCGTATCTACCTGCGCAATGCCAGCAGTCATGATCCCCGGATCCTCGGCAACAAGCCGTGGACGCATCTCTCCGATCACTTGCCGCTGGCGGTGGAAGTGCATTTGTAAGCGCGATTCTGACAAGACCGTCTGTCAGCCCCGCTTGAACCGCGAGAAAAACCATCTACACCTAAATCAGCTCAGGGAGTAGCGCATTCAATCTGTTAGGTCATGGAGTTGATGTAAGGCATCAGCTGTAAACGATGCCGGACCCATGGCATACCCAAGGATGAATTCCCCCGAATTTGCCGTAGGGAATGACCATGCCGCGCTGCTCCACGCCTCTGCGGACACTACCGCACGTTTTGTTCCTGCCCGCATCCTTGCTGTTATTGACCCTCCAACCCGTTTCAGCGGCCTGCACGCTTGTGCCGGGGCCTGGCAATGACAACTTCACCTGTGACAGCGGCACCAGCGGTTCACTGACGGATCTCGCCGGCAACAACAGCCTGACCCTCCCCGCCAACAGCACTGGCCAGATCAATGGCGGCGTAACTTTCGGCGCAGGTGCCGACCGGGTCGAGATCAACTCCGGCGTGATCACCGGCGCGGTCAGTCAGGGCAACGGCGTCGATGATTTCGTCATCAATGGCGGTTCTATCGGTTCACTGGCCCAAGGCGACAGCCGCGATACGTTCCTGATGACTGGCGGCACCATCGTCGGCGCTTTCGAGGACGGCGATGTCGCACGCATGACCGGCGGCACGATCGGCCGGGTCGACATGAAACTCGATAACAATATTTTCAACCTGTCGGGCGGGCAGATTCTCGGCAATCTGGTGACCGGGTTCGGCACCGATACGATCATCGTTTCCGGCGGCCGCATCGGCGGCAACATCAGTGTCAGCGGCGGTAACGACAGCATCACCGTCAGTGGTGGGGAAATCGTCGGCGAGATTCGCGCCAGCGTCGGTGATGACGCTTTCATGTGGGACGGCGGCGGGATTATCCGCTCGGCGATCCTGATGGACATCGGCAATGACACGGCCACCCTGCGTAATCTGGACGACAGCATTCTTGCGCTGACGCCCAGCATTGATGGCGGCGTCGGTACCGATACGTTGACACTGGACAACACGCGCACCGCCCTGCCTGTGCGCCTTATCAATTGGGAAACAGTCAACCTGAGCAATGCCTCGCAGCTTGATCTGGGTTCGTCCAGCCTGGTGCTGGGTGACGCGGGAACCGGCACGGGCGCGTTGAACATCGACGCCAGCAGCACACTGTTTTCCACTCAGGGCAGCGTTGCACCAGCGCTGGCGGGACAAAACGTGACGCTCAACAACGCCGGGATCATCGACCTGACACAAGGCAACAGCCGCACCAACGACACACTGACCGTGCAAGGCAACTACGTCGGTAATCGTGGTCAGTTACTGCTGCAAAGCGCCGTTGCTGGTGATGATTCGGCAAGCGACAGACTGATCATCAACAACGGCAGCCTTGGCGGGTCGACGGTCATCAGTGTCAGCAACGTCGGCGGTCTGGGCGCACTGACTCAGGTCAATGGCATTGAACTGGTGCAGGCACAAGGCAGCGCTGTCAGCAGCAATACGGCGTTTACTCTCAGCGGCCCGGTGTCTGCCGGCGCTTACGATTACTACCTGTTCAAGGGGGGCGTCACCGCCGGCACCGAGAATAACTGGTATCTGCGCTCAGCCGTTGTCGCACCGCAATTGATGAGCGTGCCCAATCCCGATCCGGCATTACCGCCGCTTCTGGTTCCAGTCGTGGCCACGCCCATTGCGGCGGCCATCACCCCGCTCGACGGCGCGCCCGGCGAAGCGCTGTCCATCGCCTCGCTGCCGGTGTTACCTGCCGCCGTGGCCGGTGCCGCGCCAATTCCCCTGTATCGCCCGGAAGTACCGACCTGGTCGGTGCTGCCACTCGCTGCCGCGCAACTGACGCTGAATGCACTGGGAACGTTTCATGATCGTCAGGGCGAGCAGCGCCTGCTCAGCGAAACCGGCGCATTTGGCGCCGGTTGGGGCCGGGTCTACGGCAAGAACCTCGAGCAGACCTGGGCCGGTACGGTGACTCCGCGTCTGGACGGCTCACTCAATGGCTTTCAGGTCGGCAACGATCTGTTCAGCTCGCAGACTTCCGGTGGCCAGCACCAGCGCGTGGGGTTCTTTGTCGGCCACAGCCGTTTGCAGGGTGATGTCGACGGTTTCAACGAGGGCTTCCAGCACAACAGCGCTGGCAAGATCAAACTCGAAGGCGACAGCTATGGCCTGTACTGGACGCTCACGGATCCCTACGGCTGGTACGTCGACACCGTGGTGATGGGCACGCGTTTCGACGGCGACAACCATTCCGATCGCGGGGTAAAACTGGACAATCGTGGGCACGCGCTGACCTTGTCGGCCGAAGCTGGTTATCCATTGCCGATCAGTGATACGTGGGTAATCGAGCCACAGGCACAGGTCATCCACCAGAAAATCTCCCTCGACAGCCAGGACGATGGTATTTCACGCGTCTCGTTCGATTCCGACGGTGCCTGGACCGGCCGTCTCGGTGCGCGCCTCAAGGGTCGTTATCAAGTCAGCGGTTTGCCGGTCGAACCGTACCTGCGCGCCAATCTATGGCATACGTTTTCCGGAACTGACTCGGTGACATTCGGCACCAGCGATGTCATTACCACCGAACAGAAATCCTCGACAGCGGACATTGGCCTGGGCGTCGTGTTGACCCTCGATCGCGCCGTCAGTGTGTACGCCAGTACCGATTACACCAGCAATATTGACAGCAATGACCTGCGCGGCGTGGTAGGCAATCTGGGTGTGCGAATTAGCTGGTAGACCTTCCGTCGGCAATTAAACCTCTCTACCTCGGGGCTTTCACTGCGTTTTACCATGCAAACAACAACTTAGTTATGTGCAGAAAAACAAACGCTTGCAAACGCTGCTTTACCACTACCGCTCATCGTTCAATTTCTTGACGGGCGCCTTCCAGTCTTCTTATCTCTACCTTACTACCCCCGGAATCACTACCCGGGACGAGCCTTCGGACACTCGCGAAATCGAGCGGTCAGGGTTCGCCCCGCTCCATTCGGTCGCCCCTCGTTCGGGGTAGGAGAGACGCCAAACTCGAGATACCGCATGCGCCTGCAAGGTAGACCTCCATGAAAACGCCCACCATCACCCCACACGAGATCAAAATCACTTTCTGCACAGTGTCGAGTTCGATCCTGCTGTGCTCATCCATGGAGGCGCAGGCCAGCCCTGTGTCGGATGAAACGACCCCGTGGTATCGCGCGGACGTTCCCGTCATGACCTTGCCCGCCACGGTCATTACCCCAGGCCCGCAACGCCTCAGTCCACGCCCAGACCTGCAGGGCACGCGCCTGATCACCGAAGACCTCGCACCGTCGGCCTGGGATGAGCTGTATGGCAGAAGTGCCCGTCAGGCACAAACCGATGTGTTGTCGTCGGGTTACGCGATGCCTGGCAGCGGCGACTTCAAAGGCCCGGCTGTGCTGACGCTGCAAAGTGGTAGCCATACCCAGACCATCGGCCTGATTGGTGGTCTCAACCAGATTCAAGCCAATGGCAACGGGCCAATCACCAGCCGCGCCCTGGCAGACCCGAACAGTGACACGCTTAATCTGCAAGGCCAAAGCCTCGGCGCCTATTACAGCCTGATCGGCGCGCAGGGTTGGCACGTCGATTTATCCGCCAGCGGCGGCCGGGTCAGTGGCTTTAGCCGCAACGGCCAAGGCGCGCGGCAAGCCACCGAAGGCAGCGCCATGACTTTTTCGGTCGAAGGCGGTTATCCGATCGGCCTGAGTGAAAACTGGGTGGTCGAACCGCAGGCGCAACTGATCAATCAACGCATCACCCTCGACACGCCCTACGCCGGCTCGGGCAATGCCTCTTCCGCCGATCTGACGGCATGGAGCGGTCGTGTCGGCGCACGCTTGAAAGGCAGTTACGATTTGAACGGCCTGCCGGTCGAGCCCTATGTTCGCACCAACCTTTGGCACACGGTGTACACCGGCAATACCGTGACACTGGATCAGGTCGACAAGATCAGCAGCAGCCGCAAGTCATCTACCGTTGAATTGGGCTTGGGCCTGGTGGCGCGGGTGACGCCGGCAGTGAGTCTGTATGTCAGTGCCGATTACAGCAGTGATGTCGATGACAATGATTTGAACGGGATCATTGGCAGTCTTGGGGTGCGGATGCGTTGGTAGCGTTTGGCTTGGCGGCGAGAGTGTTTGTGCTGACGCCATCGCGAGCAGGCTCACTCCTACAAGGGGAACGCATTCCAAGTGTAGGAGTGAGCCTGCTCGCGATGGCAGCAACTCGCTACTGGATCAACCCTCCGGTTTGAGGATCAACACTGCCAACGGCGGCAGGTTCAGTTCCAGCGACAACGACTGGCCATGGCTCGCCACTTCCTCGGTAAATGCCCCGCCGCCATTGCCGTAATTGGAACCGGCATAGGTGTCGGCATCGCTATTGAGCAACTCAGTCCAGCGCCCGGCAAATGGCACACCGACGCGATACGCCTGACGCGGCACCGGGGTGAAGTTGGCCACCACCAGCACCGGTGCGCCCTCCTTGCTCCAGCGCAGCCAGGCATAAACGCTGTTGATCGCATCGTCACCAATCAACCACTGAAACCCCTGCGGCGCGTCGTCCTGATCGTGCAGCGCCGGCTCCTCGCGATACAGCCGATTGAGATCGCCAACCAGTTTCTGCACGCCTTTGTGCTCGGAGTACTGCAGCAGATACCAATCGAGCTGCTGATCGTGATTCCACTCGCGCCACTGGCCAAATTCGCAGCCCATGAACAACAGCTTCTTGCCGGGATGGGTCCACATGAAACTCAGATACGCGCGCAAGTTGGCGAATTTCTGCCAGCGGTCGCCGGGCATCTTGTCGATCAGCGAATGCTTGCCATGTACCACTTCATCGTGGGAGATCGGCAGGATGAAACGCTCGGACCAAGCGTAGACCAGGCCAAAACTCAACTCGTTGTGATGGTGGGCGCGGTACACCGGGTCCTGCTGAATGTAATGCAGTGAATCGTGCATCCAGCCCATGTTCCATTTGTAGGCAAAACCCAGGCCGCCCTGCTGCGTACTTTGACTGACACCGGGCCACGCCGTGGATTCTTCGGCGATCACCAGCGCACCCGGCGCTTCCAGCTCAACCACATCGTTCAAATGCCGGAGGAAATCGATGGCTTCGAGATTCTCGCGCCCGCCATGACGGTTCGGCACCCACTCGCCAGCCTTGCGCGAATAGTCGCGATAGAGCATCGACGCCACCGCATCGACGCGCAAACCATCGACATGGAAATGCTTCAGCCAATGCAGCCCGGAGGCGAGCATGTAGCCGTGCACTTCGGTGCGCCCCAGGTTGTAGATCAGCGTGTCCCAATCCTGATGGAAACCTTCCAGCGGATTGCCGTACTCGTACAGCGCGGTGCCGTCGAATTGCGCCAGACCGTGGGTATCGGTGGGGAAATGCGCCGGTACCCAATCGAGGATCACGCCGATCTCCGCGCGGTGGCAGGCGTCGACGAATTCGGCGAACTGTGCCGGCGTGCCATACCGCGCGCTCGGTGCAAATTGCGAGAGCAACTGATAACCCCAGGAACCGCCGAACGGGTGTTCCATGATCGGCATCAATTCGATGTGGGTGAAACCGAGTTCCTTGACGTACGGAATCAGCCGCTCGGCAAGTTCCGGCCAGGTGTACTGACGCGCCACCTCACCGAGATCATCCAGCTCGCATTGCCACGAACCGGCGTGCAGCTCATAGATCGACAGCGGCGCCGAATGCTTGTGACGGTCGCGGCGGCTGCTCATCCAGTCCTGATCCTGCCAGTCGATCTGCAGGGGTTCCGCGACTTTTGACGCGGTATCCGGCGGCAGGCTGGTGGCCAGCGCCATCGGGTCGGCCTTGAGCGGCAGAATGCCGTGGGCACCGAGAATCTCGTATTTGTACAGCTCGCCCGCTTGCAGGCGCGGAATGAACAGCTCCCAGACCCCGGACGGATGACGCAGGCGCATGGGATGGCGACGCCCGTCCCAGACGTTGAAATCCCCCACCACTGACACGCGCCGGGCATTCGGCGCCCACACCGCGAAACGCACGCCGTCGACGCCATCCACGGTTTTCAGCTGCGCGCCAAGGCACGCGCTGAGGTCACGGTGATTGCCCTCGGCGAACAGATACAAATCCATTTCACCGAGCAACTGGCCAAAGCTATACGGGTCCTCGGCGACTTGCTCGCCGCCGGCCCAGCGCGTGCGCAGCTGGTAAGGCCGCGCCTGATCGAAATGACCGACAAACAGCCCCGGCGTTTCGGTCTGCTCCAACGGACCGCGTTCTTCGCCGCTGTCCTTGTCCACTACCACGACGCTCAATGCACCGGGCAGATACGCGCGAATGAATTGCCCACCAGCGCCATCGCCGTGCGGGCCGAGAATGGAAAAAGGGTCGTGATGTTCAGCGCGGACCAAGGCGTCGATATCTTTCGCCGAGGGCAGCAGCGCTTCTTTGACCTGACCCTGTTCCTTGTTTGAGAAACTCATGACTACTCTCCACCAAGATCGGAAAAGGGTTTAAGCCCCGTCAATAACCCGTACAAACCGTGCAACGGCACGGGCAGCCACGTGGGGCGATTTTCGGCTTCATAGGCCACTTCATAGGCCGCCTTCTCCAGGCCGAACAACGCAAGCGCAGCGTCGGCACCTTCAGGATCTTGCCAAGCATGCTCAAGACTAGCTGCCGCGCGGCGATATGCCTGAACAAATGCCTCACGGGCCTCACGCAGATAGCGCTCGGCCACCAGACGCCGCGCAGTTTCAGACTCAGCGCTGTGGTCAACGTTGTGCACGTTGATGGTCATCGCTGCCGCGTAATCGAAGGAGCGCAGCACGCCGCTGACATCCTTGTACGGGCTGTGTTTGCCACGGCGCTCGCTCAATGGCCGCGCCGGTTCGCCCTCGAAGTCGATCAGATAGGCATCGCCCTTGATCACCAGCACCTGGCCCAGATGCAGGTCGCCGTGGACGCGGATACGCAAGCCACCCGTGGCTTTTTTCGCCAGATCCTGCACATGCGCAAGAATGGTTTTCTTCTCGTCGATCAGGCGTTTGACCAGCTTCTGATCCGCTGCATCGAGCTCGCCCTGATGTTGCTTAAGCAGCTTCAAGGCATGTTCGACCTGCGCCACGACATCCTTGCCCGTGGCCTGCATGTCCTTGGTGGTCGACACTTGCGGGGCGAAGTCGGCATTGTCGGTTGGCGCGGCGAGCACCTTGTGCATCTCACCCAAGCGCTGGCCGAGCATGCCGGCAAAGTCCCTCAGTTCACCCAACGCGTTGTAATGCTGCTCCTGTTCGGACATGGCATCGGCCAGTTCATCGCGCAGCGCCCGTTCGAGGTTGTTCTGCGTCCATTCCCAGGCATCACCCTGATTGCTCAGATAGCCTTGGGCGATCATCAACAAATTGTCTTCGCCCTTGGCATCGCGGCGGATAACCGAGCCGAGCAGCGGTGAAATATTGGCAAATCCGGCCTCGGTCAGGTAAGCGCTCATCTCCAGTTCCGGGTGTACGCCAGAAGCGACTTTACGTATCAGCTTGAGCACCAGACTGTTGCCGATCACCACCGAACTGTTCGATTGCTCAGCGGACAGATAACGCACTTCCGCCTCGCCGCCGAGGCCGAGTTTTTCCAGTTGCGCGGTCGGCGCAAAACGGATTTCGCCCTCGGTTGATTCCAGCACCGTGTTGTTCTGCATGCCGTGCAGCACCGCGCGAATGAACGCTTCAAGGCTGAACGCATCGGTGATCAAACCGACTTGTCGCACTCTTCGTACACGCGACAACGCCAATTGCTGCGGCAACGCCGGGCCGACCTGATCTTCGGCAATGAAGCCAAACGGCAATTGATAACGACTGGTCTGCCCAGCGCTGGTGACTTCGATTTCGCTGAGCAGCACCGGATGCTGCGCGTCGCCGAAACGCACGCCATAGGCCAGATGCACCTTGTCGATGCCAGCATCTTTGCCAGCGAACCAGCGCCGGTTCTGCAGCCAGCTCGGCAGGATGCTCTGCTCCAGCGTCGTGCGCGACGGCGCTTCGAGCAATTCCTCCATGCGTTTCTTCAACACCAGCGTGGTGAAGTCCGGCAGGCTCTGCGCCGGTTCGACGTGCCAGCTCGGCATCTGGTTTTCCGCGGCCAGTGCAAACCAGTAGAAACCGTACGGCGCCAGGGTCAGGAGGAAATTCAACTGACCGATCGGCGGGAAGGCATTACCGCCGAGCATCTCCACCGGCACCATGCCGACGTAGGCCGACAGGTCCAGCTCCACCGCTTGCGCGCTGCGCGAGACGTTGGCCACGCAGAGGATAATTTCGTGCTTGCCGTCGGCATCGGTGAATTCGCGGGTGTAGGCCAGCACGCGACGGTTGTTCGGTGAGAGCATCTTCAAGGTGCCACGGCCGAAGGCTTTCGACTGTTTGCGCACAGCGAGCAAGCGTCGGGTCCAGTTGAGCAATGAATGCGGATCGCCCGACTGGGTTTCGACGTTAACCGACAGATAGCCGTACTGCGGGTCCATGATCGGCGGCAGTACCAGGCTCGCCGGATCGGCGCGAGAGAAACCGCCGTTGCGGTCGATCGACCATTGCATCGGCGTACGCACACCGTCGCGGTCGCCGAGGTAGATGTTGTCACCCATGCCGATTTCATCACCGTAATACAACGTCGGCGTGCCGGGCATCGACAGCAGCAGACTGTTGAGCAATTCGATGCGGCGGCGATCGCGCTCCATCAACGGCGCCAAGCGACGGCGAATGCCGAGATTGATCCGCGCACGGCGGTCAGCGGCGTAGTAATTCCATAGATAGTCACGTTCTTTGTCGGTGACCATCTCCAGCGTCAGCTCATCGTGGTTACGCAGGAAAATCGCCCATTGGCAGTTGGCGGGGATTTCCGGGGTCTGGCGCAAAATGTCGGTGATCGGGAAGCGATCTTCCTGGGCCAACGCCATGTACATGCGCGGCATCAACGGGAAGTGAAACGCCATGTGGCATTCGTCGCCGTTTACACCTTCGGCATCGGTGTCACCGAAGTACAGCTGAGTGTCTTCCGGCCACTGGTTGGCCTCAGCGAGCAGCATGCGGTCGGGATAGTTGGCGTCGATTTCCGCACGGATTTGCTTGAGGACGTCATGGGTCTCGGGGAGATTTTCGTTATTGGTGCCGTCGCGTTCGATCAGGTAAGGGATGGCGTCGAGACGCAGACCGTCGATGCCCATGTCCAGCCAGTAACGCATCACCGAGAGCACGGCTTTCATCACTTGCGGGTTGTCGAAATTCAGATCGGGTTGGTGCGAATAGAAACGGTGCCAGAAGTACTGGCCCGCGACCGGGTCCCAGGTCCAGTTGGATTTCTCCGTGTCGAGAAAAATGATCCGCGTGCCGTCGTATTTCTGATCGTCATCCGACCACACGTAAAAGTCCCGCGCCGCCGAGCCGGGTTTGGCCTTGCGCGCACGCTGGAACCACGGGTGCTGGTCGGAGGTGTGGTTGATGACCAGTTCAGTGATCACTCGCAAACCGCGCTTGTGCGCCTCGGCGATAAAGCGCTTGGCATCGGCCATGGTCCCGTAATCGCTGTGTACGCCTCGGTATTCGGCGATGTCGTAACCGTCGTCGCGGCGTGGCGAGGGGTAGAACGGCAGAAGCCAGATGGTGTTGACGCCGAGGTCGGCGATGTAGTCGAGTTTGGCGATCAGGCCGGGAAAGTCGCCGATCCCGTCATTGTTGGAATCGAAAAACGATTTGACATGGACTTGATAGATCACCGCGTCCTTATACCAGAGCGGGTCTTTGATAAAGGTGGCTGCTTTGGGTTTCTTCGCCATGTGAAACTCCTGTTGAATTCTGGATAAACCGTGAGCCGATCATCTGGCTCGAAAACGCTGAGCAACCTGTAGGAGTGAGCCTGCTCGCGATAGCGGTTTCATATTCAGTAGAGTTGTCGCCTGCAAGATTGCTATCGCGAGCAGGCTCACTCCTACAATGGTTCTGTGTTCAGGCAGTGATTCGCCAAATGCCGAACGGCTGATACGCCGGGTCCAGGCGCATGAACTGGTATTTGCCGTGCCAGTCCCAGCGATGCCCGTTCATCAAGTCTTCGCCGTGGGTCGTCGCGTCATCGGGCAGGCCCATTTCCCACAATGGCAGTTCGAAGTTCGCCTCCTGCACGTTATGCGGATCGAGGCTGACCGCGACCAGAATGAAATTGCTACCGTCAAAACTGCGCTTGCCGAAATACAGAATGTTGTCGTTCCAGGCGTTGTAGACCTTCAAGCCCAGATGCGTGTGCAGCGCCGGGTTCTGCCGGCGGATGCGGTTGAGCTGGGCGATCTCGGCAATGATGTTGCCCGGCGCGGTGAAGTCGCGAACGCGGATCTCGTATTTCTCCGAGTCGAGGTATTCCTCCTTGCCCGGCACCGGCGCCGACTCGCACAGTTCAAAACCGGAATACATGCCCCACAAGCCCGAACCCATGGTTGCCAGCGCCGCACGAATCAGAAACCCCGGGCGCCCGGACTCGTGCAGGAATGCCGGGTTGATGTCCGGCGTATTGACGAAGAAATTCGGCCGGTAGCATTCGCGCCAAGGCGATTCGTTCAGTTCGGTGAAATACGTCGCCAGCTCAGCCTTGCTGTTACGCCAGGTGAAATAGGTGTAACTCTGCGTGTAACCAACCTTACCGAGGCGCGCCATCATCGCCGGCGTAGTGAAGGCTTCAGCGAGGAAGATCACTTCGGGGTAAAGCGCGCGAACGTCAGCAATCAGCCATTGCCAGAACGGCAGCGGTTTGGTGTGCGGATTGTCGACGCGAAAGATCTTCACGCCCTCCTCGACCCAGCCAATGACGATGTCGCGCAGTTCGACCCACAGACTCGGAATCGCGTCCGGCGCGTAGAAGTCGACGTTGACGATGTCCTGGTATTTTTTTGGCGGGTTCTCTGCGTATTTGATCGTGCCGTCCGGGCGCCAGTTGAACCAGCCCGGATGCTGCTTGAGCCACGGGTGATCCTGGGAACACTGGATGGCGAAATCGAGGGCGATTTCCAGACCATGATCGGCAGCAGCGGCAACCAGTCGGCGGAAGTCTTCGCGGGTGCCGAGTTGCGAGTGGATCGCCTCGTGACCGCCCTCCTCGCTGCCGATGGCATAAGGGCTGCCTGGATCATCCGGGCCGGCGGTCAAGGAATTATTGCGGCCCTTGCGGTGCGCACGGCCGATCGGGTGGATCGGCGTGAAGTACAACACGTCGAAGCCCATGTCTTGAATCATCGGCAGACGCGCGTGCACGTCATTGAAAGTGCCATGACGGCGGGGATCATCGGTGATCGAGCGGGGAAACAGTTCATACCAACTGGCAAACTCGGCCAGTTCTCGCTCAACGTCCATGGGGAATTCGGCGCTGACGCTCAAGTAGGCGCGGTGATCGGCCTCAGCCATCAATTGCGCACTGCGCGAGTGCAGAAACAGCGCGACCTGCTCGGTTTCGAGCAACCCGGACAATTCGTGGTGCAACGCCGCCAGTTGTTCGCTGAGCTGGCCCTCGCTGCGTTCGGCGGCCTGCTGAACCATGGTCCGGCCTTCCTGCAACTCCAGCGAAACGGGGACGGCGGCATTGTGTTTTTTCTCCAGTTCGTACTGAAAACTGGCGAAGTGATCGATCCACGCTTCGATGCAATAGAGGTAGCGGCCCTGCTGTTCAGGGCGGAACTGGCCTTGCCAGCCATTATTGCCCTGATCGGCCATGACTTCGCTTTGCCATTGCTCTTCGCCTTCCTCGCGCCAGCGGATGCGCACCGCGAGTTTGTCGTGGCCGTCGGCGAACACCTTGCTGGTAACCACTACTTCACGACCGGCGATCGACTTCACCGCGAACTGCCCGCCATCGAGGGTCGGCATGGTGTTTTCGATGGCAATGCGTGGCAACAGCAAAGCCTGCGACAGTGGCATATGCGGGTTGTAGTTTAATTCTGAGGGTTTTTCAGCAGTCATTGAGCATCTCTCCTTAACGCCCCAAGGACGCTCTTGTGCCGGTTCAGCGTTCGCAATCGAGCGCCTGCCCGGAATGAACTCACTTAGGTTCCGAGCGACCGGCGCCGGGAAAAGTTCAGATGAAATTACCGTGTCAGAAAAGCGGATCGAATTCGCCATGAGGTGGTCAATCCACTTAAGCACTTCTCACGCCATGTGCCACACGGAGGTCATCAGATGAATATCCCGATCCCGGCGGAAACGCCCGATCCGAACATCGACAAACCCACCTTGCCCGAGACCGAGCCGCAGCCGATTCCCGAGCAGGAACCGCCGGGCACCACGCCACCGCCTAAGGAAGAACCGCCGAGCACGATGCCACCCGTCATCGTCTAACTGATCGTGATTGATCGTTCCCACGCTCCGCGTGGGAATGCCTCAATGGACGCTCCGCGTCCGCTTTGGGACGCGGAGCGTCCCGGGCTGCATTCCCACGCGGAGCGTGGGAACGATCAACGATCTCCGGCGCCGGAATGATCAGTGGTCATCAGTCTTCTCTTCTTCTTTTTCGAAGAGCTTCACGATCCGCGGCATCACGCTAAAAATTGCCAGCGCCAGAAAGGTGCTGAGCAACGCCGTTGCTTCCTTGCCCAACCCAGCCGCAACACCGATCGCAGCGGTCATCCACAGCCCGGCAGCCGTGGTCAGGCCTTTGACATGACCTTCATCGCCTTCCTTGTTTTTCAGGATAGTCCCGGCACCGAGAAAGCCGATCCCGGCAATCACCCCTTGCACCACCCGGCTCATTGCATCCGACTCTGCCCCCGAAGTCTGCGGCACCAGCACAAACAACGCCGCGCCGAGCGCCACCAGCATGTGTGTGCGCACCCCGGCGGCCTTGCCTTTGTGTTCGCGCTCGAACCCGAGAATGCCACCCAGAATCGCCGCCATCAGCAGGCGCACGGTAATCCGCGTCAGTTGCGAGGCATCGCCGACGTCAGCGAATTCCGCTTGCAGGGTTTCCCACACTTCATGCCACCACGCGTTCATCCGGCGGTCCTTTCCAAGGGTCTATAAAGGATGGACAGCGGCGACCATTAATCAGTTGCGCAGAACGATCGGCGCAGCGTGCGCCCTAACCTTGCAGACCTCACTGAAAAAAGGACTGCTCCCATGCCTCTTCGAGTCGATGAATCCAACCCCGAACAAAAAGTGTGTTTTTTCACCGTTGAACATGGCGAGGAAATTCGCATTTGCGACACCCTGGAAGTCATGACGGATAGCGAAAAATCCATGTCGTTCGTGGAAATAGAAGGCCGGCGCGTTTACATCAGCGAAAAAGAAGCTGACGCCTTGACCGTCGCAGGCGCCAAAGACGGTCGCAAGCACCTGAAGGCCGACGAGAGTGATTCGGTGATTTGACTGACCCTGATCAACACCCCGCGCAAACGTCTGCGATAGGCGTTTGCGCCTTTGTCTGCGGGCTGCTTCAAGTTGTCGCAGGCGCTGCGCGAAAACGCATCTGATCCGCTTTTTATTGAAATACCTGAGTCTGTTATGCAAACAGATCGACGCTCATAGTGCTCTGGCCTGATGGAGGCTGATGAGCGAATAACCATGAGCGAACAAATCCCCGTCCGAACCGTAGAAGCAACGCCAACCATTAAAAGTGTGCCCGCACGCCCAATGAAGGCGACGGCCAAGTCCAGTGACAACCAGATCCACACCCGCAGCTTCACCGGTCTGTTCCGCACCCTGCGCATGAGCGGCGCGGGATTTCTGTTCGTGCTGTTTTTCGGCACTGTGTGGCTGAACTGGGGCGGACGTCAGGCAGTGCTCTGGGATCTTTCTGAAAGCAAATTCCACATCTTCGGCGCGACGTTCTGGCCGCAGGATTTCATCCTGCTGTCGGCGCTGCTGATCATCGCCGCGTTCGGCCTGTTCGCCATCACCGTGTTCGCCGGTCGGGTCTGGTGCGGTTACACCTGTCCGCAGAGTTCGTGGACGTGGATTTTCATGTGGTGCGAGAAAATCACCGAAGGCGAACGCAACCAGCGGATCAAGCTGCAAGCCGCACCGTGGAGCCTGAACAAACTGGCCCGGCGTGCGGCCAAGCACACGCTGTGGCTGGCGATCAGCGTGATGACTGGCCTGACCTTCGTCGGTTACTTCACCCCGATCCGGCCACTGGCTGAAGAGCTGCTGACTTTGCAGATCGGCGGGGTCAGCCTGTTCTGGGTGCTGTTCTTCGCCGCCGCCACGTACATCAACGCTGGCTGGTTGCGTGAAGCGGTGTGCATGCACATGTGCCCGTATGCGCGGTTCCAGAGCGTGATGTTCGACAAGGACACCCTGACGATTTCCTACGACGTGGCCCGTGGCGAAAACCGTGGCCCGCGCAAACGCGACGTGAAACCGGTAGAAGCAGGTCTGGGTGATTGCATCGACTGCCAGTTGTGCGTGCAGGTCTGCCCGACCGGCATCGACATTCGCGACGGCTTGCAGATGGAGTGCATCGGCTGCGCCGCGTGCATCGACGCCTGTGATTCGATCATGGACAAGATGAACTACCCGCGCGGTTTGATCCGCTACAGTTCCGAGCGCGAATTGCAGGGGGGTAAAACCCATCTGCTGCGTCCGCGTCTGATTGGCTACACCGTGGTGCTGGTAGCGATGATCGGCGCGTTGGCATTGGCGCTGGTCGAGCGGCCAATGGTCTCGCTGGACGTGACCAAGGATCGCGGGCTGTTCCGTGAGAACGGTCAAGGCCAGATCGAAAACATCTATAGCCTCAAAGTCATCAACAAGACCCAGCAACGCCAGGACTACAACCTGACGCTGGTGGATGGCGATGGCTTCCAGCTGCAAGGCAAGACCGAGCTGAGCCTGGCGCCGGGGGAAATTGTCGATGTGCCGGTGTCAGTGGCGATGACCACGGAGCGCCCGGCCAGCAGCTCGCAAACCTTGAGTTTCAAAATTGCCGACAGCGATGAGCCTGAGATTTACAGCGTGGCGAAGAGCAGGTTTGTTGCGCCGATGAATCGTTGATCCCTTAGAATCCGCTCCCTCACCCCAGCCCTCTCCCAGGGGTAGAGGGAGCCGACCGAGGTGTCTGTCGCTATCCATCGACCTGACAGACCGAGTCGATTGTGGATTCAGCAAAACACTTTCAGGCCGAGTCGATTGTGGATTCAGCAAAGCACTTTCAGGTCGAGTCGATTGTGGATTCAGCAAAGCACTTTCAGGCCGAGTCGATTGTGGATTCAGCAAAGCACTTTCAGGCCGAGTCGATTGTGGATTCAGCAAAGCACTATCAAGCCGAATCGATTACGGATTCAGCAAAACACTTTCAGGCCGAGTCGATTGTGGATTCAGCAAAGCACTTTCAGGTCGGTGTATTTAGCAAGCATCCCCCAATCAGGTTCCTCTCCCTCTGGGAGAGGGCTAGGGTGAGGGGCAGTTCTCCTGACACACCTCATCATCAACCAGCACCAAGGCTCCTCGATGAAACGCTACGAAAAATTCGCCGACGACATCGCTGAACTGATCCGCTCCGGCGTCCTCGGCCCCGGCCAGCGCGTGCCGTCGGTGCGTTACGCCAGCCAGACCTACGGGGTCAGCCCGTCCACGGTGTTCCAGGCCTACTACCTGCTCGAACGCCGCGGCCTGATCCGCGCGCGGCCGCGCTCCGGCTACTTCGTCAACACTCACGCGCCGAGCCCGTTTTCCGAGCCGGTGATCAGCAGCCACGTTAACGACTCCACCGAAGTCGACGTCAGCGAACTGGTGTTCTCGGTACTCGATTCGATCAAGGACCCGAGCACGATCCCCTTCGGCTCGGCGTTCCCCAGCCCCACGCTGTTCCCGTTGCAACGCCTGTCGCGCTCGCTGGCCAGCGCCGCCCGCGAGATGGACCCGCGCATGGTCGTCACCGACATGTCGCCGGGCAATCCGCAACTGCGCCGGCAAATCGCTCTGCGCTACATGGTCGGCGGCCTGATGCTGCCGATGGAAGAACTGCTGATCACCAACGGCGCCCTCGAAGCGCTGAACCTGTGCCTGCAAGCAGTGACTGAACCCGGCGACCTAGTGGCCATCGAGGCCCCGGCGTTCTACGCCAGCCTGCAAGTACTGGAGCGGCTGAAACTCAAAGCCGTGGAAATCCCCGTGCACCCGCGTGACGGCATCGACCTTGGCGTACTTGCGCAGACGCTGGAACGGCATCCGATCAAGGCCTGCTGGTGTATGACCAGTTTCCAGAATCCGATGGGCGCAACCATGCCCGAGTCAAAAAAACAGGAACTGGTCGAACTGCTGCGCCGCCATCAGGTGCCGCTGATCGAGGACGATGTCTACGCCGAGCTCTATTACGGCCAACAGGCGCCGAAACCGGCCAAGGCCTTCGACACCGAAGGTCTGGTGATGCACTGCGGCTCGTTCGCCAAGAGCCTGGCCCCCGGCTATCGCATCGGCTGGGTCGCTGCCGGGCGTTACGCGCAGAAAATCGAACGGCTGAAACTGATGACTTCGTTATGTGCCTCGATGCCGGCGCAAGCGGCGATTGCCGACTATCTGCAACACGGCGGCTATGACCGTCACCTGCGCAAACTTCGCTATGCACTGGAAGAACAGCAGAGCGCGATGCTTGCCGCCATCGCCCGTTACTTCCCGGCGCAGACCCGGGTCAGCCAACCGGCGGGCGGCTACTTTTTGTGGCTGGAACTGCCACCGCAAATGGATTCATTGAAGTTGTTTCAGATGGCACTGGCGCAGGGCATCAGTATTGCGCCGGGGCCGATTTTCTCGCCGACGCAGCGCTTCAGGAATTGTATTCGCCTGAACTATGGCAGCCCTTGGACCGAGGATTCGGAAAAAGCCATGGAGACGTTGGGGCGGATTGTGCGGTCGTTCTGACAGGTTTGTACTGCCCCACCAATAGCTATCGCGAGCAGGCTCACTCCTACAGGGGAACGCATTCCAAATGTAGGAGTGAGCCTGCTCGCGATAGGGCCAGAGCGGCCACCGGTGAATTAACGTCCGCCCCCCAAATCAACAAACGTCCCGGTCGCATACGACGCCTTGTCCGACAACAACCAGACAATCGCCTCCGCCACCTCATCCGGCCGCCCGCCACGGGCCATCGGAATCGCCGACTCCAGCTTGCTGACCCGATCCGGGTCGCCACTCAAGGCGTGGAAATCGGTATAGATGTAACCCGGGCGCACGGCGTTGACCCGAATCCCCTCACCCGCCACTTCCTTGGACAAGCCAATGGTAAAAGTGTCGAGCGCGCCTTTGGACGCGGCGTAGTCGACGTATTCATTTGGCGAGCCCAGACGCGACGCCACCGACGACACGTTGACGATACTGCCACCCTGCCCGCCGTGCTTGGGCGACATGCGCAGGATCGCGTGTTTGGCACAAAGGATCGGCGCCAGGACATTGGTTTTCATGATCTTGAGAATGCGGAATTCGGACATTTCGTCGACCCGCGACTTTTGCCCGACGGTGCCGGCATTGTTCACCAGGGCGGTGACACGACCGAGTTCGCTGTCGACCCGCTGGAACAGCGCGATCACTTCGTCTTCGATGCTGACGTCGGCGCGCACCGCGATGGCTTGTGCGCCCAGTGCGCGGACTTGCTCCAGCACGCTTTGCGCGGCTTGTTCATCCGACTGATAGTTGATGCAGATCCGATATCCCTGCTCGGCAGCCAACAACGCCGTAGCGGCGCCAATCCCGCGCCCGCCACCGGTGATCACAATGACTTTATCCATGCTGGCCTTTCCCCCAAATGCACACGTAACAGTCGGGGGGAAGAATAACCGCCATTGGCGGGTTTTGCATGGAGTCTGTGGTGTCTGGGCAGACGCCTTCGCGAGCAAGCTCGCTCCCACAGGGTTCTGTGTCGTTCACACAGCCAATGTGGGAGCGAGCCTGCTCGCGAAGAACGATAACGCAGTCGATCAGACCACCGCCAACTGCTCACCCCGTGCAATATCCTGCATGAATTTCTCCGCCGGCATCGGATGCCCCAGCAGATACCCCTGCAACGAATCACACCCCAACTGCGTCAGAAACTCCTGCTGCACTCCGGTTTCCACGCCTTCAGCGACAATGCGCAACCCCAACGCCTGGCCCAACGCAACGATCGCCGAGACAATCGCCGCATCGTCACTGTCATGCTCCAGATCGCGCACAAACCCACGATCGATCTTCAGCTCATTGGCCGGCAGCCGCTTGAGGTACATCAGGCTGGAATAACCGGTGCCGAAGTCGTCAATCGACAGGTCGACGCCCATGTCCGACAACTCCTGCAATACCGTCATGCTCGCATCGGCATCGCTCATGGCCGTGGTTTCGGTGATTTCCAGGGTCAGGCTGTTGGCCGGCAAGTGGTGAGTGGCCAAGGCCTTGGCCACGCTACGGACCAAACCGGTGTGGCAGAACTGCAACGCCGACAGATTCACCGCAATGCGCCAATCGGTGTAACCGAGCACGTACCACTCGCGCATCTGCCGGCACGCTTCGTTGAGCACCCATTCACCGATGGGAATGATCAGACCGGTTTTCTCGGCCAGTTCGATGAACTTGTCCGGCATCAGCATGCCGTGGACGGGATGCTGCCAACGCAACAGCGCTTCAGCGCCGACCGGACGGCCATTGGCGGCGTCGAACTTGGGTTGGTAATGCAAGCTGAACTGGCTGTGTTCCAGCGCCGCACGCAGATCCTGCAACAACTGCAATTGCTTGCGCGCGTTGGTGTTCATCGATGCGTCGAAAAAGCTGTAGCCGTTTTTGCCGCCGCCCTTGGCGTGGTACATCGCTGCGTCGGCGTTCATCAGCAGTTCCTGGGCGTTCTGGCCATTGCCCGGATACAGGGCGATGCCGACGCTGGCGGAGATCTGCAAGTCATGCTCGGCGACGCGGAACGATTGCGCAATCAAGCCGACCTGGCGTGCCGCCAGCCCCAGCGCGTCGTTCGGCTCAGTCAGACGCACCAGCAGGACGAACTCATCGCCGCCGATCCGCGCGAGAGTGTCGAGGCTGCGCAAATCTTCACGCAGACGCACACCGACTTCGCGCAACAACTGATCGCCCATGTGATGACCAAACGCATCGTTAACCGGTTTGAAGCCGTCCAGATCGATGAACATCAAGGCAAAACAGCCGCCCTGCTCATGGACCTTTTTCATTGCCTGATTAATGCGATCGTCCAGCAGCATGCGGTTCGGCAAACCGGTCAGGGTGTCGTGCAGGGCCAGTTGGGTGAGTTCGCGGTTGGCCACGGTCAACGAGTGCGCGAGATCGGCGGTGCGCGCTTCGAGGCGCGCGTCGAGAATCGAGGTCAGCAAGGCAATCGACAGCACTGCCAGCGTAGTGATCAACACCAGACTGTCGAGGCCGTTGCCTTTGAGGCCATTGATCGTCGCACCGCAGAAGCTGCCGTCGGGAAATTGCGCGGCAGCCATACCGGTGTAGTGCATGCCAACGATGGCGATGCCCATGATGATCGCTGCGCCACCACGGATCAGCCGCACATAGGGAGAGTGCTGACGCAAGCGGAAGGCGATCCACAGCGCCGCCGCCGACGCACCGACCGCAATCAGCAATGAGGCGCCAAACAGCGTCGGGTCGTAGTCGATCCCCGGGGTCATGCGCATCGCCGCCATGCCGGTGTAATGCATGGCACTGATGCCGGCGCCCATGATCAGCGCGCCGAACGCAAGTTGCAGAATCGGCAGCTTCGGCTGGCTGACCAGCCACAAGGCGAACCCGCAGGACAACACCGCGATGAGCAGCGAAAGCGCCGTCAGGGTGATGTCATAGCCCAGATCGATCGGCAGTTTGAAGGCCAGCATGCCAATGAAGTGCATCGACCAGACGCCGATGCCCATGGCAAACGCACCACCGGCGGTCCAGAAATGCACCGCCCGGCCCTTGGCCGTGGCAATGCGGCCGGTAAGGTCGAGTGCGGTGTAGGAAGCGAGAATCGCCACGCACAACGAAATGAAAACCAGGGTGGAGGAATAACTACCGATGAGCATGGGATTTCTCGTGGCCACCCAACGCGGATTGCGTCCATTCCCGGTCGGGCAAATGCGGCGATTGTACTGATTGCACAGAAGAACGCACTGACAAAGTAATCAAATGGCCATCAAGCCGATGAAACGCTTGTTCGATCGTCCGACAAGGCTCTGGAGTGGGCCTTTCTGCAGCTTGCGCAACTCACTGTGTGAGCGAGCCTGCTCGCGAATACGTCCTCCGATTTGATCGTTCCCACGCTCCGCGTGGGAATGCAGCCCGGGACGCTCCGCGTCCCTTCAAAGCCGAACGCGGAGCGTCCGTTGAGGCGTTCCCACGCGGAGCGTGGGAACGATCAGTGAAGCCAACCTTCAGCGGGTGTTATCGCTGACATCCAGCTGCCCGTCCCAGCCACCGCCCAGCGCCGCAATCAATTGCACGCTGGCAATCAAGCGGCTTTGCAGAATGTTCAGCACGCTGCGCTCGTTGCTCAACGCCGTGGCTTGCACCACCACCACATCGATGTAGGCAATCAGCCCGGCCTTGTACTGGTTTTCCGTCAGGCGCAGGGAGTCGCGGGCAGCATCGAGGGCTTCCTGGCGCACCGCCGCTTCGTCCTCATAGACCTTGAGCTGTACCAGATAATTTTCCACCTCGCGGAAACCGTCGAGCACGGTCTGGCGGTACTTGGCCACGGTCTGGTCGTACACCGCTTCCGTGCGATCGACTTCCGCCGAACGAATGCCGCCGTCGAACAGCGGCAGCGCCAGTTTCGGCCCTACCGACCAGAAGCGGTTTGGCAGGCTGATCAGGTTCTGCGAGGTACTGCTGCTGTAGCCACCGCTCAGGCTCAGACTCAGATCCGGGTAATACGCCGCTTTGGCCACGCCGATGTTGGCGTTGGCCGCAATCACCGAGCGCTCCGCCGAAGCAATGTCCGGGCGCCGCTCCAGCAACTGTGATGGCAGGCTCAACGGCACCTGCGGCAGCTTCGGAATGGTCTGCACTTCGGCAATGTTGAAATCCGCCGGCGCTTGCCCGGTCAGCACGGCAATCGCATTTTCGAATTGCGCGCGCTGCCAGATCAGGTCGACGAGATCGGCCTGGGTGCTTTTCAGTTGCGTCTGCGCCTGGGCGACCGCATCGCGCCCGGAAACGCCGGCGCGGTATTGGTTTTGAGTCATTTTCAGCGAGCGTTCGTAAGCGGCAACCGTGGCCTCGAGCAGGCGTTTTTGCTGATCGATCACGCGCAGTTGCAGGTAGTTTTGTACCAGTTCCGATTGCTGGCTCAGGCGCATGGCGGCCAGATCGGCAAAACTGGCCTGGGCGCTGGCCTCATCGGCTTCCAGTCCACGGCGCAGCTTGCCCCACACGTCCGCTTCCCAACTGACACCCAGTTCGGCGTTATAAGTGTCGCGGATGCCACTGGAGGAACTGCTCAGACTCGAACTGCTGCTGCCGGTGCCCTGGCTGGAACGGGTCTTGCCCACGCTGAGGTCGACACTCGGATAGAACGCCCCGCGTGCGCTGCGCACCAAGGCTTGGGCCTGACGAAACTGTGCTTCCGATTGCGCGACGGTCTGGTTGGAGCTGTTTAGTTTTTCGATCAGCCCGTTGAGCTGTTGATCGCCATACAGCTCCCACCAGGCACCTCGGGCCAGCGAATCGCTCGGGTTGGCCTGGGTCCAGCCTTCGGCCTCCTTGTACTGGGCAATTTCAGCGGTCTGCGGACGCTGGTAGTCCGGGCCGACGGCGCAGGCACTGAGCATCGCCACGCACAGTGACAGGCTCAGCAGACGCGAGCCGCGAACAGTGGCCAGATTGAAAAGCGAACGGTCAGTCATAGCGGAGTTTCCAGAGCGGCGTCAGTACGCACGCCACGCCATTTGTTGAAACGATGGCGCAGCTTGTCGAGATAGAGGTAAACCACAGGCGTGGTGTAGAGCGTCAGCACCTGGCTGAAAATCAGCCCGCCGATGATGGTCAGGCCCAACGGCTGGCGCATTTCCGCGCCTTCGGCCCGGCTCAGCAGCAACGGCAAGGCACCGAGAATCGCCGCCAGCGTGGTCATCAGAATCGGCCGCAGACGCTGCAGGCAGGCACTGCGAATCGACTCCAGCGGCGACAGGCCCTGATGACGTTCCAGTTGCAGCGCGAGGTCGATCATCAGAATGGCGTTTTTCTTCACCACGCCAATCAGCAGGAACAGCCCGAGCAACGAAATCAGACTGAACTCGCCGCCCAGCGCATAGATCGACAGCAACGCGCCGACCCCGGCCGACGGCAGGGTCGACAGGATCGTCAGCGGGTGGATGTAGCTTTCATACAGCACGCCCAACACCAGATACACCGCCAGCAGCGCGCCGAGAATCATGAATGGCTGGCTCTTCTGCGTCGCGGCGAAGGCGTCGGCGGTGCCGGCCATTTTCGCGATGACGTCTTCTGGCAGGCCGAGCTTGGCAATCGCCCGCTCGATGGCGGCACTGCCCTGCTCCACCGTCACGCCTTCGGCCATGTCGAAGGAAATGTCTTCGGAGGCAAACTGGCCTTCGTGGCTGACGCGGTCGTCCTCCAGGCTGTTTTCGTAATGAGCGAAGGTCGACAGCGGCACCCGCGCACCGTCAGCGGTGATCACCTGCACCTGCTTGAGCGTCACCGGGTCCTGGGCGTATTTCGGATTGACCTCCATCACCACTTGATACTGGTTGAGGCTGTCATAGATCGTCGAAATCTGCCGCTGGCTGTAGGCGTTGTTCAACACCGAGGTAACCATGTCCATGTCGACACCGAGGCGTTTGGCCTGATCGCGGTCGACGATCAACGTCACTTGCTGCGCGCCCTTGCCTTCACGGGCATCGATCGCGGTCAGTTCGGGCAACGCACGTAACGCAGCAACCACTTTTGGATACCACTTGCGCAACTCACCCAGATCACCACTTTGCAGGATGTAGCTGTACTGCGACGTGGTCTGCTCGCGGCCGCCGCCAAACTGCAGATCCTGATCCGCCATCAGCATCAATTGCGCACCGGGGACCTTGGGCATTTCCTTGCGCAGGCGTTCGATGACCTTTTGCGCATTGAGCTGACGTTCCTTGATCGGCTTCAGACGTACCAGCATGAAGGCGTTATTGGTGCCGTTGCTGCCACCGATGAACCCGGCGACGCTTTCCACTGCTTCGTCCTTGAGCACGGCACGGCGGAAGATTTCCATTTTCGGCTGCATCACGCTGAACGAAAGACCATCGTCACCGCGCACGAAACCGATCAACTGGCCGGTGTCCTGCTGCGGCATGAAGGTTTTCGGCACCACCACGTACAGCGCGACGTTGACGCCAACGGTGATCAGCAGACTGAGCAAGGTCAGACGACGATGGCGCAACACCCAGTCGAGGCTGCTGGCGTATTTGCCAACCATCCAGTCGTTGGTGCGGCGGCTCCAGCGTTGCAGACGGTTCTCCTGCCCCGGCGTGTGCGGCTTGAGCCAACGGGCGCAGAGCATCGGTGTCAGCGTAAGCGAAACCACCAGCGAGACGACAATGGCCGCCGCCAGGGTGATGGAAAACTCGCGGAACAGGCTTTCGACAATCCCGCCCATGAACAGGATCGACAGGAACACCGCCACCAGCGAAACGTTCATCGACAGCAAGGTGAAACCGACTTCCTTGGCCCCGAGGTACGCGGCCTGCATCGGTTTGACGCCCTCGTCGATGTGCCGGGAAATGTTCTCCAGCACCACAATGGCATCGTCCACCACCAGACCGGTGGCCAGAATCAGCGCCATCAGCGACAGGTTGTTCAACGAAAAACCATAGAGGTACATCACCGCAAAGGTGCCGACCAGCGACACCGGTACGGCCAGGGTAGGAATCAGCGAAGCGCGGAAATTACCGAGGAACAGGAACACCACCAGAATCACCAGTGCCACGGCGATCAGCAAGGTCATCTCGGCTTCATGCAGTGTCGCCTTGATCACCGGCGAGCGGTCCATGGCCAGATTCAGCTTCACGCTGGCCGGCAACACCGCTTGCAGGGCCGGCAACTGCGCCTTGATCTCGTTGACCGTCTCGATGATGTTGGCACCGGCCTGGCGATTGATCACCAGCAGCACGGCGGCGTCATCGTTGAAGAAGCCGCTGTTGTAGCGGTCCTCGACACCGTCGCTGACCTTGGCCACGTCCTTCAGACGCAACGCGGCACCGTCGGCGTAGTGGATGATCAGCGATTCGTAATCCTTGGCTTTTTCCAACTGATCATTGGCCTGGATCTGCCACAAGCGCTGACCGTCCTCGACCGAACCTTTTGGCCGGCGCACGTTGGCATCGGCGATGGTCTTGCGCACATCGTCGAGCGCCACTCCGTACTGGTTCAGCGCCTGCGGTTCGAGTTCGATGCGCACAGCCGGCAGCGAACTGCCGCCGATCTGCACTTCACCGACACCCTGCACTTGCGACAGGCTCTGGGACAGAATGGTCGAGGCCAGATCGTAGAGCTGGCCTTTTTCCAGAACATCGGAGGTCAGCGACAGCACCATGATCGGCGCCTGCGACGGGTTGACCTTTTTATAGGTCGGCATGCTGCGCATACCGCTTGGCAGCAGATTGCGTGAAGCGTTGATCGCCGCCTGCACTTCCCGCGCGGCGCCGTTGATGTCGCGGTCGAGATCAAATTGCAGAATGACCCGGGTCGAACCCTGACTGGAACGGCTGCTCATGGTGTTGACGCCGGCGATCGCGCCGAATGAGCGCTCCAGCGGCGTGGCCACGGTGGACGCCATGACCTCCGGACTGGCACCGGGCAGGCTCGCCTGCACAACGATCACCGGAAAATCCATTTGCGGCAGCGGCGCCACTGGCAGCAGGCCGAAGCTGACACCGCCGAGCAGCATGATCGCCAGGCTCAGGAGCATCGTCGCGACTGGGCGTTTGATGAAAGGACCGGAGAGGTTCATTGACCACAAACCCCGACTTCACACCCATCCCCTGTAGGAGTGAGCCTGCTCGCGATAGCGGTGTGTCTGCCTCCACTGATATTGAATGTGCCGGCCTCATCGCGAGCAGGCTCACTCCTACAGGGGTTATGTGTACGGACAGTCATACCGAGACCTCTTCGGCATCCGCATTGGTCTTGCCAAAGCGCCGACCGAGGCGGTCGAAATACAGGTAGATCACCGGTGTGGTGAACAGCGTCAGCACTTGGCTCACCAGCAGACCACCGACCATCACCAGACCCAACGGCTGACGCAGTTCAGCCCCGGAACCGGTGGCGAGCATCAACGGCACCGCACCAAACAGCGCCGCCAGGGTGGTCATCAGAATCGGCCGGAAGCGCAGCAGCGCCGCCTGATAGATCGCCTGCTCCGGCGCCATGCCTTGGGTGCGTTCAGCATCGAGGGCGAAGTCGATCATCATGATCGCGTTCTTCTTGACGATACCGATCAGCAGAATGATGCCGATGATCGCGATCATGCCCAGATCGTTGCCACTGAGCAGCAACGCTAGCAAGGCGCCAACTGCCGCCGACGGCAAGGTCGAGAGAATGGTGATCGGGTGAATGTAGCTCTCGTACAGCACGCCGAGCACGATGTACATGGTCACCACCGCCGCCAGAATCAGCAGCAAGGTGCTCGACAGCGAGGCCTGGAAGGCTTCCGCCGCGCCCTGGAACTGGGTTTGTACGCCGACCGGCATGCCGATGTCTTTCTGCACTTGTTCGATGACATCGACCGCATGCCCCAACGCTACACCGGGCGCCAGGTTGAACGACATCATCACTGCCGGGAACTGGCCGATATGGGTAATCGCCAGTTGCGCCTGACGTTCTTCCACATGGGCCAGACTCGACAGGCGTACCTGTGCGCCGTCGGTGGTCTTGACGTGAATCTGGTCCAGCGCCTGCGGGCCGATCTTTTCCCCGGCCTGAGCTTGCAGCACCACGCGGTACTGGCTGGCCTGGGTGTAAATCGTCGAGATCTGGCGCTGGCCGAAAGCGTCGTACAGCGCATCGGTGATATTCGCCACTGAGACGCCAAGGCGGGAAGCGGCATCGCGGTCGATCACCAGATACACCTGCAAACCCTTGTCCTGCAAATCACTGGCAACGTCGGTCAGTTCCGGACGCTGGGCCAGCGCTTCGACCAGTCGGCCGCTCCACTGGCTGAGCAATTCGGAGTCCGGCGAAGACATGCTGAACTGGTATTGCGTGCGACTGACGCGGTCTTCAATGGTCAGGTCCTGCACCGGCTGCATGAACAGGCGGATGCCGACCAGTTTGTCCAGTTGTGGTTGCAGGCGCGCAATCACCTCAGTAGCGGTCAGATCACGATCGCCATGGGGCTTGAGGTTGATCAGCAAACGGCCGCTGTTGAGCGTGGCGTTGTCGCCGTCGACACCGATGTAGGACGACAGGCTCTGCACCGCCGGATCTTCGAGAATGATTTTCGCCAGTTCCTGTTGACGCTCACCCATGGCGGCAAAGGAAATCGACTGCGGCGCCTCGGAAATGCCCTGAATCACCCCGGTGTCCTGCACCGGAAAGAAGCCCTTCGGCACGACCATATAGAGGAACACGGTCAATGCCAGCGTACCGATGGCCACCAGCAAGGTCAGTGGCTGGTGCTTGAGTACCCAGCGCAGCATCCGACCGTACTCGGCGATCATCCAGTCGATGACAGCGCCGCTGGCTCGGTAGAAACGGCCCTGTTCATGTTCCTCGGGTTCACGTTTGAGCAAACGTGCGCACATCATCGGCGTCAGGGTCAGCGAGACCACCAGGGAAATCAGGATTGCCACGGCCAGGGTGATGGCGAACTCGCGGAACAACCGCCCGACCACGTCCGCCATGAACAGCAGCGGAATCAGTACTGCGATCAGCGACAGGGTCAGGGAAATCAGGGTGAAACCGATCTGCTTGGCGCCTTTGAGCGCGGCCTGCATCGGGCTGTCGCCCTCTTCGATGAAGCGCGCGATGTTCTCGAGCATGACGATGGCATCGTCGACCACAAAACCGGTGGCAATAGTCAGCGCCATCAGGGTCAGGTTATTGACCGAGAACCCGGCCAGGTACATCACGCCGAAGGTGCCAATCAGCGACAGTGGCACGGCCACAGACGGAATGAGCGTCGCACTGGCGCGGCGCAGGAACAGGAAGGTCACCATCACCACCAGGGCGATGGCGATGAGCAATTCGTGCTGCACGTCAGTGACCGAGGCGCGGATGGTCTGCGTGCGGTCGGTCAGCACGGTGACATCGAGGCCGGCCGGCAGGTTGTCGGTGATGCTCGGCAGCAGTGCCTTGATGCGGTCAACCACTTCGATGACGTTGGCACCCGGCTGACGCTGGATGTTCAGCAATACCGCCTGATTCTGGTTGGCCCACGCCGCGAGACGCTCGTTCTCGGCGCCATCGACGATTTCCGCCACGTCCTTGAGCCGCAACGGCGCGCCGTTCTTGTAGGCGAGGATCAGGTTGGCGTAATCCTCGGGCGAGGTCAGCTGGTCGTTGGCGTCGAGCATCGACACTCGGGTCGGGCCGTCGAAGTTGCCTTTCGGCTGATTGACGTTGGAAGCGCCGATCAAGGTGCGCACGTCCGACAGGTTCAGGCTGTTGGCGGCCAACGCTTCCGGGTTGACCTTGATGCGCACGGCCTGACGTTGACCGCCGGCAATGCTGACCATGCCAACACCGCTGATCTGGGCGATTTTCTGCGCCATGCGCGTATCGACCAGATCATTGAGTTTGGGCAACAGCATGGTTTTCGAGGTGATCGCCAGGGTCAGTACCGGGGTGTCTGCCGGGTTGACCTTGTTGTACACCGGCGGCGCTGGCAAATCGGTCGGCAGCAGATTGGTCGCGGCGTTGATCGCGGCTTGCACCTGCTGTTCGGCGACGTCCATGTTGATATCGAGACTGAAACGCAGGGTCAGCACCGACGCGCCGCCGGAGCTGGTCGAGGCCATTTGCGTCAGGCCCGGCATCTGCCCGAACTGGCGCTCGAGTGGCGCAGTTACAGCACTGGTCATCACATCCGGGCTGGCGCCGGGATACAGGGTCATGACGCGGATGGTCGGGTAATCGACCTGTGGCAGTGCCGACACCGGCAGCAAGCGATAAGCGATCAGGCCGGCCAGAACAATGGCCAGCATGCTCAGGGTGGTGGCTACCGGTCGGAGGATGAACAGCCGCGAAATGTTCATGCGCCCTTCTTGGCCTTGTCAGTGACCGCAGCATCCGGTGCGTTGGCGGCGGATTTGCCTTGCAGGTGTTCGGTCGGGGTGGTCGGCACTTGATTGCTGTCGTTGACCACTTCCACTTCACTGCCCTCTTTCAGGCGGTCGGTGCCTTCCAGCACCACGCGGTCGCCAGCGGCCAGACCTTCGGTGATGACGGTGTTTTCGCCATCGCTGGCGCCGATCTTCAACTGGCGAATGGTGACTTTCTTGTCGCCGTCCAGCGCATAAACGAAGGTACCGTTGGTGCCGAACTGGATGGCCGCCGAAGGCGCCAGCACCACGCCTTTCAGCGTGTCAGCCAGCAAGTGCACGTTGACGAACTGGTTGGGGAACAGCGCCTGATCGCGGTTTTCGTAGCGGGCCTTGAATTTCAGGGTGCCAGTGGCGACGTCGATCTGGTTGTCGAGGCTTTGCAAAACACCAGTGGCCTGCAGTTTGGTGTCGCCGCGATCCCACGCTTCGGCCGGCAGCTTGGCGCCGCTACGATAGCGGGCGAGCACTGTTTCGAGGCTGTTTTCCGGCAAGGTGAAAGCGACGCTGATCGGTTGTGTCTGAGTAATAACCGCGAGGAACGTGGTGTCGTTGGCGGTGACGAGGTTGCCGACGTCAATCTGGCGCAGACCGACACGGCCGGCAATCGGCGCGCGGATCTTGGTGAATTCCAGATTGAGTTTGGCGTCATTGACCGCCGCCTGATTGGTCTTGACCGTGCCCAGATACTGACCGACCAGCGCTTCGGCGGTGTCCAGCGTCTGTTTGGCGATGCTGTCCTCTTTGAACAGACCGCGATAACGCTCGACGTCGACCTGCGCGTTTTTCAACTGTGCCTGATTTTGCAGCAAGGTGCCTTCGGCCTGCAGCAAGGCGTTCTGGTAGGGACGCGGGTCGATCTCGGCCAGCAGGTCACCAGCCTTGACCATCTGGCCTTCTTCGAAATTGATCTTGACCAGCTCGCCGCCCACACGGCTGCGCACATTGATGGTGTTGAGCGCGGTCACCGTACCCAGCGCCTTGTAGTACAGCGGAAAGTCGCCGGTGACCGCCGGCGCCACCCGCACCGGAATCGGCCCGGTGCCGCCACCGAAGCCCGGCCGCATCATCCCCGAACGTCCGGCATGCCCGGCAGCAGCCTTGTCAGCGCCCTCCTTGTGGGCTGAACCGGCCGGCCAGAATTTCCAGCACAGAACGGCGATCACCAACAGGACAAGCAGGCTGATCAGCCAGCGACGGGAGTTACGGGGGGACGATTGCATGGAGTGATTAACCATTGGGCGCGTGGGCTTCTATTACGGGAGGCTGAACGATAAGCACTGATGGGGAATTAGCAAAGCAGCTTTACCGGCAATTTACTTACACCTTACGTTTCAAGGTGTGAGGCAAAACACTGATACACAAATGAAAACGGCCTGGACAGGGCCAGGCCGTTAACAATTGTAAAAGCGCTTACTTGAGAACGGACAGTGCCGCTTCGTAGTTAGGCTCTTCAGCGATTTCCTTGACCAGTTCGCTGTGCAGGACGTTGTCGTTTTCGTCCAGAACCACGACGGCGCGAGCGGTCAGGCCTTTCAGCGGGCCGTCAGCGATGGCCACGCCGTAGTTCTCGATGAACTCGGCACCGCGCAGGGTCGACAGGTTCTGGACGTTTTCCAGACCTTCGGCGCCGCAGAAGCGTGCCTGGGCGAACGGCAGGTCAGCGGAGATGCACAGCACCACGGTGTTGCTGATGTCATTGGCCTGAGCGTTGAACTTGCGCACGGAGGTAGCGCAAGTCGGGGTGTCAACGCTTGGGAAGATGTTCAGCACTTTGCGCTTGCCGGCAAAGTCTTTCAGGGTGACGTCGGACAGATTGCCGGCAACCAGAGAAAAGGCTGGCGCCTTGGAACCGGCTTGTGGCAACTGGCCGTTGACTTGAACCGGATTGCCTTTGAGGGTGACTTGAGCCATGACTTGAGTCCTTCTGATGTTTTGATTGGAAAGCATGCAAGAGGCCGAAGTTAACCACGAAATTGTCCGACGACCTATGCCCTGTTTGGAAATTGTTGGGTGCCTGCGCGAAAAATTGTATACAAAACCACCGCTATTCCAATGTGGGAGCGAGCCTGCTCGCGAAGAGGTCGTCACATTCAACATTTATGCTGACTGATCCAGCGCCTTCGCGAGCAGGCTCGCTCCCACATTGGATTCTGCAGTGTTACTGGTCTTTTATTCAGAGACTCTGTCGATTCACCGCTGGCCCGTTCGACTAAACAACGAATCCCCACAATCCACGGAGTAACCGCCATGCGCTTCATGATCCTTGTCAAAGCCAGCGTCGACTCGGAAGCCGGCATCATGCCCAGCGAAGAGCTGATCACCGCCATGGGCAACTTCAACGAAGAACTGGTCAAAGCCGGCATTCTCATCGACGCCGATGGCCTGCACCCGAGCAGCAAAGGCGCCCGCGTACGCTTCTCCGGTGACAAACGCACGGTCATCGACGGGCCGTTCATCGAGACCAAAGAACTGGTGGCGGGTTACTGGATCTGGGAAGTGAAATCAAAAGAAGAAGCCATCGAATGGGTCAAGCGCTGCCCTAACCCGATGCCGGGCGAGTCCGATATTGAAATCCGCCAGATATTTTCTGCAGAAGACTTCGGCGCCGAGTTCACCCCCGAAGCACGTGCGCAGGAAGAACGCGTTCGCGAACAAGCCAAGAAAAACGGCTAAACCAACTCCTCCCTGTAGGAGCTGCCGCAGGCTGCGATCTTTTGATCTTGAAAAGCAAAGTCAAAAGATCACAGCCTCGTTTCATTCGACAGCTACAGAATCGATCACTCGGGCATAGAGCGGATCTTGATCGTTCCCACGCTCTGCGTGGGAATGCCTCTCGGGACGCTCCGCGTTCCAAATTGCGAATTTGACGCAGAGCGTCAGGGGCTGCATTCCCACGCAGAGCGTGGGAACGATCAATCAAGAACTGATCACCGCCATGGGCAACTTCAACGAAGAACTGGTCAAAGCCGGCATTCTCATCGACGCCGATGGCCTGCACCCGAGCAGCAAAGGCGCCCGCGTACGCTTCTCCGGTGATAAACGCACGGTCATCGACGGGCCGTTCATCGAGACCAAAGAACTGGTTGCGGGTTACTGGATCTGGGAAGTGAAATCAAAAGAAGAAGCCATCGAATGGGTCAAGCGCTGCCCGAACCCGATGCCCGGCGATTCGGAAATTGAAATCCGTCAGATATTTTCTGCCGAAGACTTCGGCGCCGAGTTCACCCCCGAAGCACGTGCGCAGGAAGAACGCGTTCGCGAACAAGCCAAGAAAAATAGCTGAACACTACACAGGTAGGAGCTGCCGCAGGCTGCGATCTTTTGATCTTCAAAACATAAGCAAACGATCGCAGTCTCTGGCATCACAGACAAAGCAGTAAGCCTTAGATCAACTTGAGACTATCGCAACGCCAGGTTTTTTTACCTTTATCCATGGGGCACTCGACTTTTTCAAATTCAACTCTTGAATTCTGATTGACCAGTAAGTAGATGTCCAAACCAATATCCTTGGCACTAAAGTACACAAGCTCTCCTGTTTCATCCTGCTTGATAAATCCGGAATATTGAGCAACATTGTAGAAGATCACCGTTCCCGTCGCCACATCCATCCCCTTATTGAAGCCTTCTCTTCACCACCAGTCAGCAGTGGTTCCCTCAACATCAAGCGACATTCATCCTCGCTGAACAACTGTCAACTCTGACAGGTGCCGAGCATTACCGACTAACGGTCGCAGGCCATCCAGTACACAACTCGATTGTTAACCCGTACACAAAACCAAAGAATTAATCCATTCGGCTGGCTAACTCCCGATTAGCTGCTAGCGTCATTCAGACGTGTCCTACAGGCTTGATAAGAAAGGGATTACGCAGTAACGGCCGCGAAGTGCCAAGTTATCCAAAAGCCACCAGGGAATCGGGGATGATGTTCAATCGAGTGGGGAAGACTCTTTTTCTGGCGAGTTCGCTGGCGGCTGCGTGTGCGGCACAGGCGGATAACGCCGAGGACTCGAACAAGAGCAACAACCCGTTGAACGTCGCACCGGGCGCCAATCTGCAGGATTACTACACCCCCAAACTCTACGACAGCAATGCGCACAGCAATGACGTGTTGCTGCGCGGCACCCTGCCGATCGCGCCGAACGATTTGATCGGCGTGCCGCAACTGGTCCGTGCGACGCTGCCGATCAGCACCCGCCCAGACCCGCATAACGGATACAGCACCGGCATCGGCGATCTGAACCTGTTCGATATCTTCATTCTGAAAACCGACGGCGTGCAGTTGGGCATTGGCCCGTTGATCACCGCACCGACGGCTGAACAGGACGAACTCGGTACCGGCAAATGGCAAGGCGGTCTGGCAGCGGTGGCCATCGACGCTTCGCCGCGCGGGTTGCTCGGCGCTCTGGTGCAGTACCAGAGTTCGTTTGCCGGCGACAACGATCGCCCGCACGTCGAGAGCGCCACCATGCAGCCGTTCATCATCCATAACCTGGAAAAAGGCTGGTATCTGCGCTCTACCGGCACCTGGACTTTCGACCTGAAAAACGACACGCACTACATCCCGCTCGGTCTGGGTGTCGGCAAAGCCTGGAAGTCCGGCAGCAACATCCTCAACGCTTTCGTCGAGCCGCAGTGGACGGTCGACCGCAAGGGCGACGGGCTGCCGCAGTTCGTCGTGTACACCGGCATCAACGTGACATTCGGCAAATAAGGAAAACGCCATGCACGCTATTTTCAAAACCACTGGATACGGCCTGATGATCATGTTTGTCAGCTGTGGTGTCGGCGCCCAGCAACCCAAATGCCCCACGACGCCAAACGGGTCGGCACAGGAGATTGTTCGCCTTGATATGCCAACACCGGAAGTCGCCAGTGGTGAATGGAAAATGCCGTTGCTCAACCCGATCAATTCAAAACAATAAGCGGAGTTTTTGATGATCAAGCCCAACGTAGTGCGCCCATTGCTGGCGCTGTGCATGATCGGCAGTCCTCTGCTTTACGCAGCAGAGGGTGGCGTTGGCCGACCGATCACCGGCCAGCAGGTGTTTTCCAACGCCGGGATAGTCCCGCCCGAACCGGGCTGGGTCATGTCGCTGACCAGCATCTGGTACGACGGCTCGCTCAAGGGCAGTTCCGGCGCGCCGATTTCCGGTGCCGTCAGTGGCGGGATCGACATGAAAGTCTCCTACACCATGGGCAACTTCACCCACGTCTGGGACACCGGCAAGGGTCGCTGGAACTACGCCTCGGCGATCGGCGTGCCGGTGCAGTACACCGACATCAAAGCGAGTATCTCCGGCCCGCGCGGCCGCACGCTGGGCGACAGCGATTCCGGCACACAATTCGCCGACGCCTTGATCACGCCGATTGCCGCCGGCTACCACTTCGATGAGCTGAACCACATCTCGTTTTCGCTGCCGATCTACGTGCCAACCGGTGCCTACAACAAGGATCGCCTGGCCAACCCGGGACAGAACAACTACACGTTCATGCCGACCGTGGCGTTCACTCATCTGGATGGCAAGGGCGGCGAATTCAGCCTCATGAGCGCTTTCGAGCGCTACACCGAAAACGACGCCACCGATTACCGCAACGGCAACATCTTCCGCCTCGATGCCCTGTGGACCCTCGGGTTTGGCGAAGGCTGGAATGCCGGCGTTGCCGCCGGTTATATCCAGCAACTGACCGACGACAAAGGCCAGACCGCCAACACGTTCAACGGCTATCGCGGACGTTCTGTGGGCGCTGGTCCGGTGCTCGGCTGGACCGGCAAATTCGCCGATGCCCAAGCCAACATCAGCGCCCGCTGGGTGCCGGAATTCGACACCAAGAATCGCCCCGAGGGCAACGGCTTCAGCGTCAACCTGACCCTGGCGTTTTTCTAGACCGGACACAAAGGACTGCTGCCATGACCGCACTTACCGACCTCAATGCCCTGCAAGCCAGCATCGCCGAAGCCGTACTCGGCCAGGATCAGGTGATCCGCCAAATCCTCCTCGGCCTGTTGGCCAACGGTCACTTGCTGCTGGAAAGTCTGCCGGGGCTGGCCAAGACCCGCACGGTCAAAGCACTGGCCAAACACCTCGACGCGAAGATGAGCCGCATCCAGTTCACCCCGGACTTGCTGCCCTCGGACATCACCGGCGCCGAGGTGCTGCATCAGGTCGAAGGCAAGAATGAAATCCGCTTCCAGCCCGGCCCGCTGTTCGGCAATCTGATTCTCGCCGACGAGATCAACCGCGCCCCCGCCAAAGTGCAGGCGGCGTTGCTCGAAGCCATGGAGGAGCGGCAGATCACCGTCGCCGGTAACAGCCATGCATTGCCCGAATTATTCATCGTGGTGGCGACGCAAAACCCGATCGAGCAGGAAGGCACTTACCCGCTGCCGGAAGCGCAGATGGATCGCTTTCTGATGAAAGTCCTGCTCGATTACCCGAGCGCGGAAAACGAGAGCCAGGTGCTGCGCCTGTTGCGCAACGAAGAATTCGCTCAAGGTGCGAGCACCACACCCATCAAGGGTTTCAGCCTCGCGCAGGATGTGATCTTCGCGGCGCGCAAAGAGGTCAGCGCCGTGCACGTGTCGCCGGCCATCGACAGCTACCTGATCGACCTGATCAACGCTACCCGCCACCCTGCCGACTATGACGAAGACCTCGCGCGCTGGATCAGCATCGGCGCCAGCCCGCGTGGCGGCATCGGTCTGGATCGTTGTGCGCGTGCCGATGCGTGGTTGCAGGGCCAGGATTTCGTTTCGCCGGACAACGTGCGCGCCGTGGTGCATCCGGTGCTGCGCCATCGTCTGCAACTGAGCTATGACGCGGTGGCGGACGGTGTCAGCGCCGATCAGGTGCTGGACCGGATTCTCGATAAAGTGGCGATTCCGGCATGAACGATGAAGGCCTGGTCTACGTCTCTCTCGCGCAACTGATGGCGCTGGAGTTCAAGGCCCGTGACCTGAGTTTTCTCGCCCGCCAGCCGCAAGGCAGCATCCTTGCCGGCAATCACGCCTCGCGCTTGCGCGGCCGTGGCTTGAACTTCGACGAACTGCGCCGCTATCAGCCAGGCGATGATTTGCGTCACCTCGACTGGCGCGCCTCGCTGCGCACCGGCAAACCGGTGGTGCGCACCTTCACCGAAGAGCGCGATCGGCCGGCGCTGCTCGTGGTCGATCAACGCATGTCGATGTTCTTTGGCTCGCAACGCAGCTTCAAATCCGCCGTGGCTGCCGAACTCGCCGCACTCGCGGCGTGGATGGTGTTCCACGCCGGCGACCGGGTCGGCGGGCTGGTGTTCAACGATCAACGCATCGACAGCATTGCCCCACTGCGCAGCCGCAAGCGCGTCGAAGCGCTGCTCAGCCGCATTGCCGAACAGAACCGCGCCTTGAACGCCGGCAACCGTGACGCCGAGGATGAGGATCAACTGGACAAAGTCTTGCAGCGCTGTCTCGCGCTGGCCGGGCACGACCACCTGATCTGCATCGTCAGTGACTTCGCCGGGGCTGGCGAGCGTACCTTGCAACTGATGCGGCAACTGTCGGCGCACAACGATGTGATTGCGCTGCAAGTTTATGATCCGCTGGCCTTGAAGCTGCCGACTAACGGTCGCTTGCTGGTCACCCAAGGCGAGTTGCAGGTTGAATTGGCCATCGAGAAACGCAATGTGCATCAGCCGCTGGGGGACTTTCTCAGCGGGCGGCTCCAGGACGTCGCCACCCTGCTGCGCCGCAGTCAGGTACCGCTGATGATGATCAGCACCGCAGAAGAAGCCCATGCCCAACTGCGCGCCGAGCTGGGTAAAAGTGCCGGGGCACGGAGGTGAATCCGCAGATCCCCAGCATCGAACAGCTTAAGGAGCTGGGCCTGCCTGCGCCGGTCAGTTATGCGCCGCAGACGTGGGGTTGGTGGGTGTTGCTTGCCCTGCTGATATTGGCCGCGTTGTTGATCGGCATTCGGCGTTATTGGCAATGGCGCAGGGACGCTTATCGGCGTGAGGGCCTTGCGCGTCTGGCGCAATTGCGTGAACGCGGCGATGACCTCAATGCCTTGCGCGAATTGCCGGAACTGCTCAAGCGCGTGGCGCTCTCGATGCCCACACAATCCCCAAACTGGAACCCGATCTCTGTAGGAGTGAGCCTGCTCGCGATAGCGTCATCACGTTCAACACATGCATCGACTGACCGGACGCCATCGCGAGCAGGCTCACTCCTACAGGGTCCTGCGGCGCTGGGGAAGGAGGATTGGCAAGGCTTTCTGCAGCGCCACAGCAAGAAACCGCTGCCGGCAAACTTCGGCGCGCAACTCGCACAACTCGCCTACGCCCCCGACGAAACCCTGCGCGCCCTCCCCGCGCCGCAGCGTCAGGCACTGTTCGAGACCTGCCAATACTGGATGGAGCATCACCATGTGGCAGCTTGATTACCCCTGGCTGTTGTTGCTGCTGCCGCTCCCCTGGCTGGCCTACCGATACCTGCCCGCCTACAACGAAGCGCGCAGCGCAGTGCGCGTGCCGTTTTTCAGCGCCATGAGTCGCGCAGTCGGTGAAGCACCGAGCAACGTCGGCAGTCGGCGCAACACCTGGCAGTTGCTGCTCAATGTGCTGGTCTGGGCACTGATCCTGTTGGCTGCTGCCCGTCCGGTATTCGTCGAAAAGCCCATCGAGAGGCAACAACCGGTGCGCGACCTGATGCTCGCCATCGACCTTTCGCAGTCGATGGAAACCGAAGACTTCAGCAACGCCAACGGTGAAAAAATCAATCGCCTCGCTGCCGTCAAAGAAGTCGTGCAAGGCTTCATCGATAAGCGCAAGGACGACCGTCTCGGCCTGATCGTCTTCGGCAGCGGCGCCTACCCGCAGGCGCCGCTGACCCTCGATCACGCCAGCCTGTCGCTGTTGCTGGCGGACACCGGTATCGGCATGGCCGGGCCCAACACCGCGATCGGCGACGCGATCGGCCTGAGCCTGAAGCTGCTCGACAAGGCCCACGAACAGGAAAAAGTCCTCATCTTGCTCACCGATGGTAACGACACCAGCAGCGCGATCACTCCGGATCACGCCGCCGAAATGGCCGCCAACAAAGGCGTGATCATTCACACCATCGGTATCGGCGACCCGAGTGCATCCGGCGAAGCCAAGGTCAACCTGTCGGCGCTGGAGCAGATTGCCAAAACCACCGGCGGCCAGTTCTTCCGCGCCGAAGACCGCAACGCGCTGGATCAGGTCTACAGCACCCTCGATCGACTGACCCCGCATCAAGTGAAAACCCTCAGCCATCAACCGCAACGCGAATTGTTCTACTGGCCGCTGGGCGCGGCAGTTGCGCTGTTGGCGCTGTATCACCTTGGCGCGCTGCTGCGTGTGCGCCTGGCGTTTGCCCGTCAGCGACAGGAGGCCTGAGATGGAGATCAACCTCAGCGACTTCCATTTCCTGCGCCCGCTATGGCTGCTCCTTGCACTGTTCGGCGCCGCGCTGCCGTTGCTCTGGCGTCGCGGTCGCGACCTGCAACGACGCCTGCGCGGCAATATCGCCGAGCACCTGTTGCCGCATTTGCTGATCACCCCGCAAGACCATCAGCGCCTGCGCCCGGTGCACCTGCTGTGCGCACTGTTGATCGTCGGCGCAGTCGCGGCCGCCGGGCCGACCTGGGAACAGGATCGACCAGACTTTCTCGAGAACCGCGCGCCGCTGATTGTCGCCGTCGATCTGTCGCCGTCGATGGACGCCAGCGATGTGCAGCCGACTCGCCTGGAAGCGGCGAAACACAAACTGCACGACCTGATCCAGCGCCGCGCCGGCGCCCGCACTGCTCTGATCGCCTACGCCGGCAGCGCGCATCTGGTGTTGCCGCCCACCGACGATCCGGCGCTGCTCGACACGTTCATTCAAGCCTTGGGCAGCGGGCTGATCGACAAACCGGGCAAAGACGTCGGCGCGGTGATCGATCAGGCGAAACGCTTGCTCAGCGCCGAGAAGACTCCGGGCAGTCTGTTGTTGATCACCGACGGTGCCGACACCTCGCAACTCGACGGCCTCGATAAACGTTTGGGCGACAGTCCGTTGCAAGTGCTGGTACTGGCCGTCGGCAATGAGGACGGCGGCATCATTCACGACGCCAGCGGCCAGCCGCGCACCGATGCCAACGGCCGCCCGGCGCTGGGCAGCTTCGATCAGGCGGCAATCAAGCAACTGGCCTCCGCCGTCGCTGCGCCGCTGGGCAGCCTGACGCTCAATGACGATGACCTCGACTGGATTGAACTGCACGCGCAGCAACACTTCCAGAGCGCCAGCGCCGAACAGCGCGAATTGCACTGGAAAGACGCCGGTTACTGGCTGTGCTGGCCGTTGTTGCTGTTGGCGCTGTGCAATGTGCGCAAGGGCTGGAGCGTCAACTGGATGCCCGCGCTGGCGCTGGCGGCTGGATTGAGCTGGCCAGCAGCACCAGCACAGGCCAACGCCCTGACCGACGCCTTCTTCACCCGCGACCAGCAAGGTCGCTGGGCGTTCGAACATGAGCATCTGCCGCAAGCAGCGGCGCTGTTTGTCGATCCGTACTGGAAGGGTGTGGCGGCGTATCACGCGGCCGATTACGACCTGGCGCTGGCGACATTCGCACGGCTGGACACGCCGCAGGCGTACTTCTATCTGGGCAATATTTATGTGCGGCGCTTCAAGTTCGATCAAGCCATCGCCGCCTATACCCAGGCCTTGAAGTTGCAACCGCAGTTTCCCGAAGCCACGGCCAACCTGGCGCTGGCGCAAGCCTTGCTGAAGGACACCGAGAGCGCCGAGAAAAACGCCCCGGAAACCAAACCCGACGAGGTGAAATTCGACAAGGCACCGGGTAAGGGTCAGAGCAAAAAGGTCGAGACTGAACAGGCTGCGTCCGATGCTTTGTGGCTGCAGAACCTGACCACCTCGCCGGCGAAGTTTCTCAGGCAGAAGTTCAGCTTGCAGGATCAGCAGGGAGCCAGGCCATGAACCGCCTAACCCCTACTACCGCCATCGCTGGCAAGCCAGCTCCCACAGGGAACTCCGGTGTTATCACCGATTTTGTGAACACCATAAAACCCTGTGGGAGCTGGCTTGCCAGCGATGGGGCCAGATTGATCACTACAAGAGTCGGCTTCTGGTTCCTGGCCAGTCTGCTAAGCCTCAATGCTTTTGCTGCCGAACCCGAACCCCAACTCAAAGTCCAGGCCCACCTGCAGCCCGCCGAAGGCGCGATGGTCGGCGGACTGGTCGAACTGCAAGTCGATGTCCTCACCGACACCTGGTTCACCAGCGCCGCCACCCTGCCCGACCTGAAACTCGATGGCGCGCTGGTCATGCCGCCGGGCGGGCAAGCCCAACACCTTAATCAAACCATCGACGGCCAGGCTTTCAGCGGTTTGCGCTACAGCTACCTGATCACCCCGAACGTTGCGCGCACGTTTGATATCCCTTCTCTGACCGTGCGCGCGACACCCGGCCAAGCCACGACAGAAATCAGTGCGCAAAGCCAACCGGTGCAGTTCAGCGTGGCACAAACGCCCGGTTTCAAACCCGGGGAAACACCGCTGGTGGCCAGTGGATTGCGTTTCACCCAGACCGTCACAAACTCGGCGACCCCCTTGAAAGTCGGCGACAGCATCACCCGCCAACTGACCCTGCAAGCGGACGGCGCACTGGCCATGGCTCTGCCGATTCCAACGTTGAGTGATATCCCCGGGCTAAGCCGCTATGCGAAAACTCCGCAAGTCACTGCACTGGATGACGGTCGCGGTGACATTCTCGGCGGTCAACGCATCGACAGCGTCACCTACCGCATCGACAAGGCCGGCTCGCACACCCTGCCGGCCGTTGAGGTGAAATGGTGGGACGCCAGCACTCGCCAACCGCGCATCGCGCAAGTGCCGGCGGTGACCTTCGAAGCAGCGGCCGGCACTGCCTACAAACCGGTGTTTTCGATCAGCGAAGACCTTCAGCGACTGGGCCAGAATCACCTGCGTTTCTCCACGCGCTGGCTGTTGTGGCTGACGCTGATTGCCGCAGTCGTTGCCGCCGTTTATCTGCTGCGTCCTGCGTTCATCCGCGCCAGGCAACAGTGGCAAGCACGCCGGCAAGCGCAGCAACGGGCCTGGCAGCAATCCCCTGCTTTCGCCTGGCAACAAATCAATAGCCAACTGCAGGCCAGTCCGGCGCAATTGACGGCGCTGTACCTGTGGCTGCGGCGCAGTCGCCTGGGGCTGAAACTGGTCAATGCCGGCCCACGCCTGCAAGGCCTGTTACGCGGGCTTTACGGTCGCCAACCGAGCACCGGACAAACACTCGTTCACCTGCGCGAATCATTGACTACGCTTCACAGTCAGGCCGAACAGCAACAGGCAAAACCGGCCTCGGCCCTGCGCCCGCTCAACCCCGTTCACGAGAAGGATTTCCCATGACGATTGCGCTACTGCACCGCCAACGATTCGCCCTGGCCTTGTTGTTTGGCCTCGCCCTGCCGCTGCTGGCCCAGGCCAACGAGCCGCTGCCGTCGTGGAATGACGGCCCGGCAAAGAAGAGCATTATCGAATTCGTGCAGACCGTAACCGACCAGTCCAGCAAGGATTTCGTCAAACCGGGCGACCGCATCGCCGTGTTCGACAACGACGGCACGTTGTGGAGTGAACAACCGGCCTATTTCGAATTGCTGTTCGCCTTCGATGAGATCAAGCGTACCGCCGCGCAGCACCCGGAATGGAAGACCACCCAACCGTTCAAAGCCGTGCTGGAAAACGATCACAAAGCCCTCGCGGCGTCGGGCATGGATGGCCTGCTGAAGATCGTCGGCGCAACGCACACCGGCATGACCACTGAAGCCTTCGATGACTACGCCAAGACCTGGCTGAGCCAGGCGCGCCATCCAAAAACCGGCAAGCCCTATACCGAGATGATCTTCCAGCCGATGCTGGAAATGCTCGACTACCTGCGCAAACAGGACTTCAAGACCTACATCGTCTCCGGCGGCGACACCGGTTTCATGCGTGCCTTCGCCGAGAAGGTCTACGGCATTCCGCCGGAGCAGGTGATCGGCACCACGTTCATCACTTCGTTTCAATACAAGGACGGCCAGGCCTCGATCGTGCGCACACCGAAACTGGCGCACAACGACGACGGCCCCGGCAAACCGGAAAGCATCGACGCAGTGATCGGCAAACGGCCGATCCTCGCCTTCGGCAACTCCGACGGCGACCTGCAGATGCTCCAGTGGACGGCCGCCGGTTCCGGTAAACGCTTCATGGGCCTGGTGCACCACACCGACGCCAAACGCGAGTGGGCCTATGACCGCAAATCCGATATCGGCCGGCTCGACAAGGCCCTCGACGAAGCAAATTCCCGTGGCTGGACCGTGGTCGACATGGCGTCCGAATGGCGCCGGATCTATCCGTTCGAGCCAGCGGTAACCGAGCAGGTGCAATAAGAAAAAAGCGTGCTGCAGGACTGCAATAAACGTAAGTCGCAATAAACGACCCCCGCGAAAAGGAGCAAGTCAGATGACTCGCATACGCAAGTGGCTACCCAAGCTCGCCTTAGTGGCGACTTCGGTCATGGCGCTGTCGGCTACGGCCACAGCGGCTGAAAAACCCAACATTCTGGTGATCTTCGGCGATGACATCGGCCAGACCAATATCAGCGCCTATTCGATGGGGGTGGTTGGCTACAAGACCCCGAACATCGACCGCATCGCCAAAGAAGGCATGATGTTCACCGATTACTATGCGGAGAACAGCTGCACGGCTGGACGATCTTCGTTCATCACGGGGCAGACGCCGTTGCGTACCGGCTTGTCGAAAGTCGGCATTCCCGGTGCCCCGGTGGGTCTGCAAAAACGCGACATCACCATTGCTCAGGCGCTCAAGTCGCAGGGTTATGCGACCGGCCAGTTCGGCAAGAACCACTTGGGCGACAAGGACGAATACCTGCCGACCAACCACGGTTTCGACGAGTTCTTCGGCAACCTGTATCACCTCAATGCCGAAGAAGAGCCGGAGCGTCCGTACTGGCCAAAAGATGACGCCGAGTTCGTCAAGGCTGTTTCCCCGCGTGGTGTGATCCACAGCTTCGCCGACGGCAAGATCGAAGACACCGGCGCACTGACCACCAAACGCATGGAAACCATCGACGACGAAACCACGGCGGCGGCACAAGCGTTCATCGAGAAACAGGCCAAGGCGGACAAACCGTTCTTCGTCTGGATGAACACCACGCGCATGCACTTGTTCACCCACGTACGTGATTCGATGAAGGGCCAGAGTGGCATGCCCGGCAACGAATACGCGGACGGCATGCTCGAGCATGACGCTGACGTCGGCAAACTGCTGAAAACCCTCGATGACCTGAAAATCACCGACAACACCATCGTCGTCTACACCACCGACAACGGCCCGAACCAGTTCTCCTGGCCGGACGCGGCAACCACGCCGTTCCGCAACGAGAAAAACTCCAACTGGGAAGGTGCGTATCGCGTGCCGGCAATGGTTCGCTGGCCGGGCAAGATCAAACCGGGTGAAGTCACCAACGAGATGTTCTCGGGCCTGGACTGGTTCCCGACCTTGCTCGCGGCGGCGGGTGAAACCGATGTCGCCAACAAGTTGCTCAAAGGCTGGGCACCGACCTCTGGCGGCACCAGCTTCAAAGTGCATCTGGACGGTTACAACCAATTGCCGTTCCTGACCGGCCAAAGCCCTAAGAGTGAGCGCAAAGAGTTCTACTACTTCAACGACGACGGCGTACTGGTGTCGATGCGCTACGGCAACTGGAAAGCGGTGTTCTGCGAACAACGCGCCCCGGGCGGCTTCAAGGTCTGGAGCGAACCGTTCGTGTGCCTGCGCGTACCGAAAGTCTTCAACCTGCGCATGGACCCGTACGAACGTGCTGACATCGTTTCCGATCAGTACTACGACTGGACCACCAAAAACGTTTATCTGACCGAGATGGCCGTGATGAAGTCGGCGGCGTTCCTGCAGACCTTCATCGAGTACCCACCGAGCCAGAAACCGGCCAGCTTCAGTGTTGACCAGGTTCGTGCGGCGGTAGACGCGAAAATCGCTGAAAAAATGAAAGCTGCACAGTAACACCGCTCGACTGCCGCCCGCCCTCGCCGGCGGGCGGACTTATTGATCGTTCCCACGCTCTGCGTGGGGACGCAGCCCGGGACGCTCCGCGTCCCTTGCCGAAGCGGACGCAGAGCGTCCAATGAGGCATTCCCACGCAGAGCGTGGGAACGATCAGCCAGTCTCAATGACTTTTGAATTAAGGCCTCCGCATGTCCTCACGTATCGCCAGCAAGCCGTCGGCCATACCCGCCTCGCACAGCGCCGCTCCCGCGCTGCTGATCCCCGCCCTGCTACTGTGCATCTCCGGCGCAGCGGCGCTGGTCTATCAAGTGCTGTGGATCAAGCAACTGTCGCTGGTGGTCGGCGTCGAGGTGTACGCGATCACCACCGGTATCAGTGCGTTTTTCGCAGGCCTGGCGATCGGTGGCTGGCTGTTCGGGCGCTGGGCCGATCGCTTGCAACAACCGGTTCTGCTGTATGCCGTGCTGGAAGTGCTGGTGGCGATTCTCGGCGTCGGTGCCACCGTGGCCATGAGCCTGGCAGCCAGCCCGTTTGCCTGGCTGCAAGAGCATGTCGGCCTGCTCGCGTGGATATTGCCGTTCGCATTGGTCGGCCTGCCAGCGGTGTTGATGGGCGGCACCCTGCCGGTGCTGGTGCGTTCGCTCGCCGCCGATCCGGGCAAGGCTGGCGGTCAGTTGTATGCGGCCAATACCTTGGGGGCGATTGTTGGCACCCTGCTCGCCGCGTTTGTGTTGATCGCCAGCCTCGGCGTCCGTGGCAGCGCGTTGTTCGCGGCGATGCTCAATCTGCTGGCAGCCATCGGCGCGTTATGGCTGGCCCGGCAGCATCCAGTGCCAGTGGCAACCGCCACTAAACATCATGCGGAAAAAGCCCCGGATCGCAGCGCGTTGTGGCTGTATTCCATCGCCGGTGGCGTGGCGCTCGGTTATGAGGTGGTCTGGTCGCAATCGATCGTGCAGTTCATGAGCACGCGCACCTACGCGTTTGCCGTGGTGCTGGCGACGTATCTGACCGGGTTGTTTATCGGCAGCGCCCTGCTCGCCCGGCGGGTCGAACGGATCCGCGATCCATGGGGCGTGTTCGGCTTGCTGATTGCCGGCGCCGGCCTGATCGCGCTGCTGGAAATCGCCGTGCTCGGGCGCTGGCTGGTGATCGCGCAAAGTCAGGCGGAGATGTGGCTGTTGAGTCTGGGTGCCAGCGAACTTGCCGGCATGAGCGCACGCTTCGCCGTGGCAGCGTTGAGCATTGTCTTTGTGCCTACGTTGTTGCTCGGTGCGGCGTTTCCGCTGGCGTTGCGTTTGAGTGTCGGCCATGAGCGCGTCGGCCGGGATGTCGGCGCCGTGGTGGCTTTCAATACGCTCGGCGGGATTGTCGGGGTGATGCTTTGCGGCTTTCTGCTGATCCCGCTATTGGGGCTGGTGCGCACGCTGGGCCTGCTGGCGCTCATCGCTGCCGGCATCGGCTACTTTGCCGTGCGCAAAGGTCATCACGTCAAGAAAGGCCGGCGTCAGGCCGTGGTCACCCTCGGTCTGCTCGCAGTTGCGTTTGCCGTGTTCACCCCGGTCGACAAGCTCGCCAGCCTGTTACCCGGCGCGCGCAACGGCACACTGGCGTTCTATGAAGAAGGTCGCGGCGGTACGGTTGCGGTGGTTGCTCAAGGACGCGGCGATAACACCTTCCACCGTTTGTATATTCAAGGCGTGTCGAACACCGGTGATGCCATGCCCTCACTGCGCTACATGCGCGTGCAAGCCTTGCTGCCGCTGCTGATTCACAACGGCGAGCCACGCTCGACGCTGGTGATCGGTTTCGGCACGGGCATCACTGCCGGCGCAATGTTGCGCTATCCGGGCCTGGAGCACCGGGTGGTCGCCGAACTGCTGCCGTCGGTGGTCAAAGCCGCGCCACTGTTCAAGGGCAACTTCAACGCCGCCAGCGATCCCGGCGTCGATGTGCGTCTGCGCGACGGGCGTCAGGAACTGCTGCGCAGCGCACAAACCTACGACCTGATCACCCTCGAACCGCCGCCGCCCTCCGCTGCCGGTGTGGTCAATCTGTATTCGCGGGACTTCTATCAGTTAACCGCCAGTCGCCTGGAGCACCAAGGCATCGTCGCCCAGTGGCTGCCATTACCGACGCAGAACATCGACGACTCGCGTTCACTGGTGCGCAGTTTCCTTGATGTGTTCCCGTATGCCTCGCTGTGGACCAGCGAATTCCATGAGATGTTGCTGGTCGGTTCGCTGCAGCCAATGGAACTGGATGCCGCGAAAATCACCGCGCGTTTCCAGCAGGACAGCGTGCGTAGCACCTTGCAGGATGTCGGCATCGGCTCGGCCGCTGCCCTGCTCTCGACCTGGGTCACCGATCGCGCCGGGCTTGAGCGCTTCGCTGCCGACGCGCCTGCGGTGACCGACGATCAACCGCGTATCGAATATGCGCCGTGGGTGCGCAGCAAGGAGATCACGCGGGTGTTGCCGGCACTGTTGGACCTGTATCAGGCACCGCCACTGGTCAATGCCGATGCCGGGTTCAATGAGCGTATGGAAAGTCATCGTCAGCGCTTGATGCAGTTCTATCGCGCCAGCCTGCATGCCTATGACGGTGACCGCGATGCCTGGGCGCGGGATATCGGCGAGGTGATGCGCGGCGACGGCAGCAACCCGTATTTCCGCTGGTTCGTCGGCAAATAAGCGGCGGCTGAGGACTTTTCGACGCGAAACAGATAAGGTGCGCACAATCAAAGTGCCACCACTGGACCGCGTCGACGGTTTTCATGGAGTTGTACACGCAATGAGTTGCTGGACCGTCCTTGGCCTCACCGCCGACGCCGATACGCGCAGTATCAAACGACAATACGCTGCCCTGCTCAAACAGACCCGTCCGGACGAAGACGCCGAGGGCTTCCAGCGCCTGCGTGACGCCTATGAGCAAGCCCTGAATTACAAGGAATGGGCGCAGGCCAACGAAGACAACGAAGACAACGCAGCGCAGGACGACAGCTGGGATTTGACCGGCCTGACCGTGGTCGAAGTCGATGCCTTGCAACAAGCAACTCGCTCGCTGCAGGGCACCAGCCTTGCGCAGTTGCAACAGCGCCATGCCCTCGCCGTTGAGCAGGGTTGCGCGCATATCCTCGAAGAGACCCTGCTGCAGCATTGCATCGAGAACCCGCAAACCTCAGCGCCGATGGTCGATTGGGCGGTGCAGACCTATCACTGGTTCAGTGCCTGGCAGCGCTTGGAACTGGACGAGGAATCCATCGAACATTTGCTCGATCAGCAGCGCGAACGCATTACTCGACCGCTGCGTGAGGCCCTCGAACGTGAGGACATTGCGGCCTTTTTGCAGGCCTACGCACAGTGCGCGCAATGCCTCTGGCTCGACGCAGAAGTACACCGGCAGTGGTTCAACCTGTTCCTGAGTCGATTGCTACTGGACAGCGAACACTGGTCCTCCACTATTTTCGAGCAGGTTTGTGCGGGCCAGGGCTGGCATTCCGGCCCGGCCAACCGTTGCCCGCAAGATGAATGGAAGCGACTGGTCGCCCGCCATGAAGCACCGCTTTTTCTGGCGCAGCAGCGTCAACTCGCCGAAGCGCCGCCCGCCACCGCCGAACACCGCGCCGCGCGCCTGTTGCTCGGCAGCGGCCCGTTCAGCCAGCGTCGCGCACTGGCCCGGCGCCTGCGGGAGAAAGATTGGGAGCATTGCCGACATTTGAGTTCGGCGCTGTATGCCAATCATCCGAAGGTCTGCGCAGAGTTGCCCGGTGGCACCGCGTTTTTCTGGCGCGACTGGGAGCTCGGCCGTGACGAATGGCCGACATACCTTGGCGTGGTGCTGGCCTGTCTGATCGGTGCGTTTACTCATTTCATCCCACTGGGGCTACGCGTCACCGGGCTGATCAATATCGTCATGACCTCAACGATCGTGTTTGGGGTGATCGCTGCGGGCATCAACTGGCTGACTCACGAACTGGCGCACACCCATTGGCTGCTGGATGACCGCCTCAGCGCGCGGTTGTGGCCAGGTTTAGCCAAGGACGCTGCGCCGTTCGGCGTACTGCGCGATCTGATTCCCTGCGTATTGATGGTGGCCGGGCTCAGCTGGTTTTTCGGCCCCATTGCTGGCGTCGTCTATGCCGCCACACTGGCCTGCGTGGGTTTGATCCGTCGCCGTCAGGTCAAACCACACACGTCCTGGGAAAAGACCAACCTGCCGGTGAAAATCGGCCTGACGCTACTCGGGGTTGTCGCCTTGGTGCTGGTGCTGGGCGTGTTCAAAGTGGCCGCCAGTCAAGGCACGGTCAATCGCAATCAGGGGCTACAACCCTGGGCGGAGCGTTTGTGTAGCCGGTTGCCGGCGAGTTCTTTCGATTGCGGCGCTCCGGCCACCCGCGAGCAGTGGTATCCCGTGGAGGCACGGCCATGACGTCGAGATTCATGTTTGTCAGCGGCGTAGTGGTCGTTCTGGTGGTGATGGGGCTGTCGAGCGCGACACGGCCGTTCCTGAAGCTCGATCTGTGGCTTGATCAGCGCGAATCCCCCGTGACCGCGCAGGCCAACGCGTTGAGCCCGATCATCGCCTGCGTCAACCGCGTCGATGTGCACTGGCGCAACGCCTACGACAAGTTCGAACGTCCGCGACCAACAAGTGATGCATTCGGGCATTATCTTGCTGAGGCACGGGATTTCGACAACACGGATGCGTACACCGTGCAGGACATCCAAAAGGATCTCTGCCTCAGTCATATCAACGAAAAACTCGAACTCTTGGCCTATCAGCCAGTGCTTTCGCAAAAAGTCCGTGACTACGCGCAAGCACTGCAGGGGGCAGCGGTGATCTTTACGCCGGAGCGACTCGACAGAAGTGCGAATTTTTATGCCACGCCGCTCGCCCGGTTGTCCCAGGGCTCGGGGCAAATCCAGGCCGCCAGCAATGCCTACATCAACGCATCGACAGGCTTGCGAGAGGAACTGCTGCCACTGGATGTGGCACAGCGCCCCGAGCAGCTCAAGCGGCTGGAAGCGCGCGTGGGTAAGGAGATCCACTGGTCGCTGCTGGCGTACATGATTCAGGCTCGGGAGACACTGGAGTTGCTAGAAAACGGGATGAAACACCGCACCCTGAGCCCGCAAGCCGTGGCCGATACCACCGCTGATTTGCAACAGGCGTGGAATCGTCGCGCGCCCTTCATTGCTCTTCGCGAGGGTGGATTTCGAAACAAGGACGATGACGCGCGGGAGCTGTGGCGGCACATCAGTGAGCCAGCGCAAAGCTATCTCGACGCGCTGAACACCCTGCACAAGGACTGGCAGAACCACGCCGAACCGCAACGCTTGAGCGACGACTACTACGCCGTCACCCGTGGCTACGACGCCCTGCTCAGCCAATACAACCGTCAGGCACGCGCCAATTTCTGAGGGTGTGCACAGGCCGGACGGTCCTCGCGGACAATCCGGCCTCATGCGCTTATTTGCCGGCCTTAAGCTTCAGATACGACTGACGCATGTCTGAAGCCCAGCCATCGATCACCGGTTTGACGTCATTCGCCGTCATCGCCTGCGAGTCATTTTCCAACGGTTTGCCGGTGCCTTTGCGCACTACTTGCGAGATAACCTTGTTGTTCGCGCCGTCGAGGAATACCGCTTCGGTGGCCAACGTCGTTTCCTGATCGCGAATACCGCTGGCCGTGCTGACCGCTGCTGCCACCAGGGCAATCGGAATCACCTCATACGCGTGCAGGCCTTCGGTCTTGCTGCTCACGGCGGTGATCGCCGCACGCACCACAATCACACCTGGACCTGGGCCAGTGGCCAACGGCAAGTCCTTGCCGATTTCACGTTTGAGCGCCTGATCGTAGTAGGAAGTGATGCCATTGAGGGTTTGCTGGGAGATCTTCGCGGTCGGTTGCGGTTTCGGGTAGAGCTGGGTTGGTTCGATATAAACGCTGGTGAATTTCTTGATGTCGACCTTCGGATCGATCCAGCGCATGACCTCGGCACCGGACGGCGATTTGGCCTCCTTGAGCTGGCTGTAGTCTTTGAGGAAGCCGGAGTACTCTTTCGGGTCGACGGTTTTGCTGGAACAACCCACCATGGCGACGGTGGCAATGCACAGCGTGCCCATCATTACTGCTAGCTTCATGCTGTAACTCCTGTCAGAAGGCCAAAAACTTTGCCGGGGGAGTTACAGGTATAGCTAAAACCTCAGTAATTGCGATTGCAAAGCACAATATTCACGCAAGGCTGCGTGGCGGATCACAACGGTCATTTGACAGACGCCTGTCATCCGGCAAAGCTGCATCGAGCTTGAACGCACGCCAGACGGCAAATGCACCTGGACTACGGAAGTCGCAATGCCCAAGCATAAAAATAAAACCGCACAACCTGACCCTGATTCGACTCGATCTTCACCCTCAAAATATCTGTTCCCGATCACCATTGGCGTGCTGCTGGCCGCCGTGGCGGGGATCGGCTGGTTTCTGTTCAGCCCCGCTTCGGTGCCGGTGAAACCTGCGCCGGTCAGCGCCCCCGTTGTCGCCCCCGCCAAGCCGCAAGCCGTGCTCGCAAGCAAACCGGCGACGATGGTCGATGAACAACAATGCCAGGGCTGCCACAGCGAACAGGTCAAGGACTGGCAAGGTTCGCATCACCAATTGGCGATGCAGCCGGCGAACGCTGAAACGATGCTCGGCGATTTCAACAACATCACCTTCAAGGCCGAAAACGAGACCACGCGTTTTTCACGCAAGGACGATGAGTTCTGGGTCAACACGCCCGGCATCGACGGCAAGCATGCCGACTTCAAAGTCGCCTACACCTTCGGCATCGCGCCGTTGCAGCAATACCTGATCGAGGTTGGCGAAGGTCGCTTGCAGGCCCTCGGCGTGGCGTGGGATACCGAGAAACATCGCTGGTTTCATCTCTATCCCGGCCAGGGCGTCAACTTCAAGAATCCGCTGCACTGGAGCAAGCCGAGCCAGAACGCCAATTTCATGTGCGTCGAGTGCCACACCACCGGGTTCAAGCGCAATTTTGATGCGGCCAGCAACACCTTCAACAGTCAATGGAACAGCCTCGGTGTCGGCTGTCAGGCCTGTCACGGTCCGGCGTCCAATCACCTGGAATGGACGCAGAAAAAAGGCGATCTGATTCATCAGGGTTTTGACGTCGATCTGAAGGACAAGAACGCTACCGTCGAAATCGAAACCTGCGCTCGCTGCCATGCGCGCCGTGCGCCGTTGGGCGACGGCTACACCGTCGGCAAACGCTTGATGGACGATTATCTGCCGAGCCCCCTCACCCGTGAGCTGTACGCGCTGGACGGCAAGATCAAGGACGAAGTGTTCGAACACGGCTCGTTCCTGCAAAGCAAGATGTTCGACAAGGGTGTGCGCTGCAGCAATTGCCACAACCCGCACAGCAATGAACTGAAAGCACCGGGCAACGCGGTGTGTCTGCAATGTCACAACACTGCTGGCAAGACTTCGGTCGAGGGTGTGGACGGCAAGGGCCTGCAGGCGAAGAACTACGATTCCATTGAACACACCCGTCACACCATGGGTCAGCCCGGTTCGCAGTGCGTCGATTGCCACATGCCCGGCAAGTTCTATATGGGCAACGACTTCAGACATGACCACAGCTTCAGCATTCCCGACCCGGAACGCGCGCAGAAGCTCGGCACTCCTGACGCCTGTCTGACCTGTCACCAGGGCAAGGCCGGCGACAAGGTCACCGCACAATTCAAGCTGTGGAGCGCCTCCACCGCGCCGCAAGCACCGCGCTACGACGAAAGCCTGTGGCTGATCCGCAATGGGCGACCGGGCGCCGCTGATGCACTTTATGAGCAGTTGCAGCGCAGTAATCTGCCGGCGATTCAACGGGCGACATTGCTCGCGGAGCTGCCGCTGTATCCGAGTGAGCAAGCGTTGAAGCTGGCGACACAGGACCTGAAAAATCAGGCACCGCAGGTACGCGAAAGCGCCGTGCGGGCAATCAGCGCGTTCTTGCCGCCTCCGGAGCGTGCGCCGTTGTTGGCGCCGTTGCTGGGTGATCCGGTGAAAGCCGTACGCATCGTTGCCGCACGGGATCTGCTCAGTGTTGCGCGCAATGGCGGTCTCGGTTCTGCGCAAGCCAACTGGGATGCCGCAATTGCCGAATACGAAGCGGTGCAGAAGAGTCTGCTCGAACGTGCCGAGGCCAATCTGAACCTGGCGATGCTGTACCAGGCCAGTGGCCGTGGCGCGGAAGTTGAAGGTCTGCTGCGCTCGGCACTCAAGCGCGACCCGGATTTCTACCCAGCGCTGGTGACGCTGGTGCAATGGCTGGAAGCCAATGGTCGTGGTCAGGAAGCGCAGACGCTGTTGGATGACAGCCTCAAGCAGCATCCGGACGCGGCGTTGTTGCAGCACACTCGAGGCTTGTCGCTGATCCGCGCGGGCAAGGCTGCCGAAGCCATGGCACCGCTGAAGAAAGCTGCGCAACTGGAGCCGCAGAACGCTCAGTACGGTTATGTGCTGGCGGTGGCGTTGCATGAGAGTGGCAAGGTCGATGAGGCGTGTTCGGTGTTGGAGGGGCTGCTCAAGGCTCAACCGGCGAACCGCAATGCGCGGTTGTCGCTGATTCAGTGGTATCTCGACAGTGGGCAGGAACCGAAGGCGCAGGTGCTGTTGCAGGGGTGGAAGAAGATGAACATGGGGGATCCGGCGCTTAAGTGATCGGCTGGAGATTGTCGCCCCCTCACCCTAGCCCTCCCGAAACGTCGGACCGCCCAGAGGTAGAGGGGACCGATTGGGGGAGATTCAAGAGATACGCCGACTTGAGCGATAGGCTTTGAATCCATAATCGACTCGGTCTTTCACGTCGGTGCAGGGCCACAGACACCTCGGTCAGTCCCCTCTCCCTCCGGGAGAGGGTTAGGGTGAGGGGCTTTTCAAGGTTCAACCGTTTACCAGGAAAAGGCGCGGGTGCTGTTGCAGGGGTGGAAGAAGATGAATATGGGTGATCCGGCGCTCAAGTGATTGGCTGGAGATTGTCGCCCCCTCACCCTAGCCCTCTCCCAAGGTAGAGGGGACCGATTGGGGGATGTTCAAGAGATACACCGACGTGAACGATTGGCTTTGAATCGATAGTCGACTCGGTCTTTCACGTCGGTGCAGGACGACAGACACCTCGGTCAGTCCCCTCTCCCTCCGGGCGGTCCGACGTTTCGGGAGGGTTAGGGTGAGGGGCTTTTAAGGATTCACCCGATTACCAGGACGAAGTCTCACCACTACGCAACGCCATCTCCCGCCGGCTGTTGATGTGCATCGCCTTGATCAGCGACACCGTGCCCACCAGCAAAATCGCCGCCCCCAACAGGAAGTCGATGTTGTACAGCTGGAAATCCTGCACCGGCCCGATCAGCAGCACCCGCACGATCGCAGCGCCCAACAGCGTGGCGAGAAAGTCGATCCCCGGTTCATTGCGGTAGAACACCAGCAGCAACGGCAGGCACAACACCAACAGCAGCAACAACACGACAACCTTGAACGAACCTTTGCGCTCGACGCTGAAGGCACATTCGTGGGGCCCGTAGGCCTTGTAATCCTCATCGCGGATCATCGAGGTTTTCTCGTTGATGTAGTCGACGCGGTTGTACTTCTGGATCGGCGTGAAGGTGTTGGACATCTCCATCAGCGTGGTGATGTTCTTGAAACGCAGGTCGATGCGCTCGCTGCCCTTGAGGTAATAGAGCACCGGTTTGTAGCCGTAGCGATACGTGTCGAACGGGAATTCGGTGACCTGGCCCTGCACGCCGATCGGACGTGATTCGAGTTGCGCGTAGGCGCTTTTGTTGGTCGTAGAGAGGTTGCGACTCAGTGGCTGGATCTTCACCTGTTCGAGGAAGATCGGCGTGGCGCCGTAGGTCCACTGCAAGGGTTCCAGACGCAAACGCAGTTCGTTGCGACCGAGGTCATAGCGGTTGAAGGTACGTTCGGAGACCACCAGGGAGCCGCCGAGCATGAACTCGCCGCGCAGGTTGTTGGTGACGCGCAAGGTCAGTTGGTCCTTGCCCAGCAACGCTGCTTCCGTGGATGGCGGCGTGCCGCACCACGCGGTGCTTTCACCGACGCCGCCGAGCTGGCCGCTGCGGTTTTCCTTGAATACGTAAAAGTAACTGGCCCACAGCGTCACCATCAAAAGCAACGCTGTAAGGCCGAGAATTTTTTTGCCCGGACTCACTGATCAGACTCCCTTCTTCGGTTCCATCGTCCAGCCGAAAACCCGCTGGCGACGGCGACTCTACCAAAAGGCCACCATCGACCCAAGGAAAAATGCCCGATTCATCAGGTTCTAGGGGTTTCCCCGGTGTACATCGAAGATCAAAAGATCGTCCGAACGCGGCCCGAACTGCGGCAGCTCCTACACGCGATCCACTGTAGGAGCTGCCGAAGGCTGCGATCTTTTTAACCGTCAACGCCGACGGAAAAGCGGACGCGGCTCGATCACCGAGCGCCCGTACAGCACGCTCATCCCGGCCAATCCTTTCAGCGCATCCTCGGCGGATTTGTCCTCACGCACCGCAAAACTGTCGAACCCGCACTGGCGCATATGGCTGAGCTGATCCCGCAACACGTCGCCGATCGCACGCAACTCCCCTGCCCAGCCGAAACGACTGCGCAGCAGATACGCCTGACTGTAAGCACGCCCATCGCGAAAGCTCGGGAAATCCAGCGCAATCAGTGGCAACGAGGCCAGCCACGGCACCAGGCTTTCAACCTCATCGTCCGGCCCAAGCCACACGGCGTGAGTCGCCGGCGATTGCAGCCAATGCGCCAACGGCAAAATCAGCAACCCGTCAGGCCTTGGCATGGATGGTTCGCGCACCAGCGTCCACGGATCAGCGAGCGCAATCCGCGCCGCGCCGTGCTCCAGCCGCAGCAAATTGTTCATGCCATTGCCTCCAGCGTCTTCGGATAGACCCGTTCCTTGAACGGCTCCAGGCCTATTCGCGCCACGGTGTCGACAAACAATTCCTCATGCTCGCGATAGCGCACAAACGTGCCGATAATCCGCTCGATCACCTGCGGCACTTCGGCAGCGCTGAACGACGGGCCGATGACTTTGCCCAGCGCGCTGTGCTTGCCTTGGGCACCGCCGAGGGTGATCTGATACCACTCGCTGCCGTTCTTATCGACGCCAAGAATGCCGATATTGCCGATGTGGTGATGGCCGCAGGCGTTCATGCAGCCGGAGATATTCAGGCTGATGTCGCCCAGATCATGCAGGAAATCGAGGTTATCGAAGCGCGCCTGAATTGCCTGGGCAATCGGGATCGACTTGGCATTGGCCAACGCGCAGAAATCGCCACCGGGGCAGGCAATGATGTCGGTGAGCAGGCCGACGTTGGCGCTGCCCAGATCGTGTTTGCACGCCAGTTGCCACAACGCGTAGAGGTCGCTCTTCGCCACGTCGGGCAGGACGATGTTCTGCTCATGGGCGATACGGATCTCGCCGAAACCGAAACGCTGCGACCAGTCGGCCACCGCCAGCATCTGTACACCGGTCACATCCCCTGGCGGTGAGGCCATACCCGGTTTGGTCGACAGCACCACGCTGGTGTAACCCGGCACTTTGTGCGGCTGCACGTTGCGCGCGACCCAGCGAGCGAACGCCGGGCTTTCGGCCAAATGCGTGCCGAAGTCCAGATCGGTGTCGGCCAAGGTCTGATAAACCGGCGGCACGAAGGCACTGGCAACGCGCTGGTATTCGGCTTCGGTCAACTGCGCCGGGCCATCCTTGAGGTGCTGCCATTCCTCTTCGACTTCCTTGGCAAACGCCTCGATGCCCAGTGCCTTGACCAGAATCTTGATGCGCGCCTTGTACTTGTTGTCGCGCCGGCCGTGACGGTTATACACCCGCAGAACCGCTTCGACGTAGGACAGCAAATGCTGCCACGGCAAACCTTCGCGAATCTGCAAACCGAGAATCGGTGTGCGGCCCAGGCCGCCGCCGACAATTACCCGCAGGAGCATCTGCCCGTCGCGGCCGGGGTAAAGGTAGAGGCCGATGTCGTGCATCATGATTGCCGCGCGATCCTGCTTTGCCGAGCAGATAGCGATCTTGAATTTGCGCGGCAGGAAGAGGAATTCCGGGTTGATCGTCGACCACTGCCGCAGGATCTCGGCCAGCGGGCGCGGGTCGATCATTTCGTCTGCGGCGACCCCGGCGAACGCTTCGGTGGTGATGTTGCGCACGCAGTTGCCCGATGTCTGGATCGCATGCATGTTCACTTGCGCCAAGCGTTCGAGAATGTCTGGCACTTCGGCCAGCTCGATCCAGTTGAACTGCATGTTCTGCCGCGTGGTGAAGTGGCCGTAACCACGATCGTAGTCGCTGGCGATGCTGGCCAGCGTGCGCATCTGCTCGGCGCTCAAGGTGCCGTAGGGAATCGCTACGCGCAGCATGTAGGCATGTTTTTGCAGGTACAGGCCGTTTTGCAGGCGCAGCGGCAAAAACTCCTCTTCGCTCAATTCCCCGGCCATGAAGCGCTCGACCTGATCGCGGAATTGCGCAACGCGCTCGAACACCAGCGCCCGGTCGTAATCATCGTATTGATACATGCGTGCCACCTCATCAGTTATTCCTGTGGGAGCGAGCCTGCTCGCGAATGCGGTGTGTCAGGCAACTGCATTGGCTGACACACCGCATTCGCGAGCAGGCTCGCTCCCACAGTTTTCTTCAGAGCACTATGACGAAGCAGCGCAGCACGTTACAGATTCACCTGAAGCGATAAAAACCATATCAGGGCGCGGCAGAACGCCGCAGCCAGTACTTCCATCTGATCCGCACAAATGAACAATTCCTGAGCCTGTTTTGTTTCTGACGGGGTTTCTACAGTGCAGCTCATGCCAGACCGGGTGGCCTGGCAAGACTTTGCAACCGTGGATGAACTGACCATGAGCACAGCAACAATCGGACAGGCTTATAACTACAAGGTCGTCCGCCAATTCGTCATTGCGACGATCTTCTGGGGTGTGGTGGGCATGGCGATGGGCGTGTTGATCGCCTCGCAACTGGTCTGGCCAGAGATGAACCTGGACCTGCCGTGGACCACTTTCGGCCGCTTGCGCCCGCTGCACACCAGCCTGGTGATTTTCGGCTTCGCCGGCAGCGCGCAATTTGCCGCCAGTTATTACGCGGTGCAACGCACCTGTCAGGTGCGACTGTATTCCGACACCCTCGCCGCATTCACTTTCTGGGGCTGGCAGTCAGTGATCGTGATCATGCTGATCACTCTGCCGATGGGCTACACCACTACCAAGGAATACGCCGAAATCGAATTCTCCGGCGCGGTGTGGATGGCCGTTGTCTGGGTCGCCTACGCCGTGGTGTTCTTCACCACCGTGGTGCAACGCAAGACCAAACACATCTACGTCGGCAACTGGTTTTTTGGCGCGTTCATTCTGGTGATCGCCATGTTGCACGTGGTCAATCACCTGTCGATTCCGGTGGACTGGTTCAAGTCTTATCCGGTGTATTCCGGCGCCACCGACGCCATGGTGCAGTGGTGGTATGGGCATAACGCGGTGGGTTTCTTCCTGACCACAGGCTTCCTCGGGATGATGTATTACTTCGTGCCGAAACAGGTCAATCGGCCGGTGTATTCGTATCGCTTGTCGATCGTGCATTTCTGGGCGCTGATCACCCTGTACATCTGGGCCGGCCCGCACCATTTGCACTACACCGCGCTGCCGGACTGGGCGCAGTCACTGGGCATGGCCATGTCGCTGATCCTGCTCGCGCCGAGCTGGGGCGGCATGATCAATGGCATGATGACCTTGTCCGGCGCCTGGCATAAGTTGCGCACTGACCCGATCCTGCGCTTCCTCGTGCTGTCGCTGGCGTTCTACGGCATGTCGACATTTGAGGGGCCGATGATGGCGATCAAAACCGTCAACGCCCTCTCCCACTACACCGACTGGACCATCGGCCACGTCCACGCCGGCGCGTTGGGCTGGGTGGCGATGATCACCTTTGGCGCGACCTATCACATGGTGCCAAAAGTGTTTGGCCGCGAGCAGATGTACAGCACGCCGCTGATCAACCTGCACTTCTGGCTGGCGACCATTGGCACAGTGTTGTACATCGCGTCGATGTGGGTCAACGGTATCACCCAGGGCCTGATGTGGCGGGCGATCAACGAGGACGGCACGCTGACCTATTCGTTTGTCGAAGCGCTGCAGGCCAGTCATCCGGGGTTCATCGTGCGCTTCGCCGGGGGGGTGTTTTTCCTCACCGGGATGTTGCTGATGGCCTACAACGTCTGGCGCACGGTGCGGGTCGCCGACGTCGCACTGGCCCACCGTGAAGCGCAAATCGCCTGAGGCGGGGAGCCGGTCATGCTGGAGATTTTTTTCGATGTGCTGGGCGTGGTGTTTCTGTGGCTGGCGGTCGAGTACTGCTTGCGGCGGGAGACGGCGGACAGTCTGGATGAGGCGAGCATGGTGCCGTTTGCCGACGATCCGGAAGTGGCGCGGCGGGTTGAGCTGGCTACCGGGAAAACCGTGAAAGCGGTGGCGCCCGAGGTGGCGAAGCCGGGGTGGGTCAATCTCGATATGTAGCCTTCTCGCCTTGATCGTTCCCACGCTCTGCGTGGGAATGCAGCCCGGGACGCTCTGCGTCCCAAAAGCCGAACGCGGAGCGTCCGTAGAGGCGTTCCCACGCAGAGCGTGGGGACGATCATCGCGAGAGTCCGTGTGATCTAGGCGCGATCGCGGGGGATCAGACTTTGCAGTTGCTGGGCAAGGAAGTTGGCATCGAAGGCGAAGGTATCCGGGTCCTTCAGGCCATTGGTCTTGCGCCACTGCCACGTGCCGTCCGGCAATCCGACCAGCGAAATGCTGCCATACCGCGCCGCCGTCAGCCCCATCACCGCCAGGGAAATCTGTCCCGCGCTGCCCATTACGTCTGGCACAAACTCGACCGGTTTTCCAGCGATGACGATGCTCAGTTTTTCGGTCTTGAAGGTCGATGTCTCCACCGGCGTGCTCGGCCCGAATGCGACATACGGTTCGCGGCTGACTTCCAGCAGATTCGGCGCTTGCACCGGCTCCAGCCATTGCTGAATATCGCCGAACAACCCGGTGATCCGTGTTGCCCAGACTTGCGACTGCGTTTCGAAAACCTGCTTCTTGTGCGCTTCGCTTTCGGCATAGTGACGAAGCATCTCGCCCAGTTGTTGAACGTCGCTCATTGCGGTGTGCCTCGGAAAGGATCCTGCGAAACACCATAGTGGCAGATCGGAGCCTCTCTGTACGGTCAGAAACACCATGACACTTGCGTGAAAGATCAGCGGTACAGTCACTTGCTGCTGGCATCGACGTGTGAAGAAAAGGAAACTCCGGGCAGACCTGAACGCTCGACACTGCAATTTGCCTGAGGACATCCAATGCGCACCATCGGCCTGATCGGCGGCATGAGCTGGGAATCCAGCGCCGAATACTATCGACTCATCAATCAACACGTCCGTGATCGTCTCGGCCCGTTGCGTTCGGCACAATTGCTGATGTACAGCGTCGACTTCGGCCCTGTCGAACAGGCCCAGCACGCCGGGCGCTGGGACGATGCGGCGGCGATTCTGGTCGATGCTGCGCGCAGGCTGGAAGCGGGGGGCGCGGAATGTGTGGTGCTGTGTACCAACACCATGCACAAGGTCGCCGAGCAGATTCAGGCGGCGATCAGCATTCCGTTCCTGCACATTGCCGAACCGGCCGCGCAGGCTGCCCTGGACATTGATGCGCGCACCGTCGGTTTGCTCGGCACCGCATTCACGATGGAACAGGACTTTCTCAAGCAACGCCTGGTCGCCAAGGGTTTGACCGTATTGGTGCCGGACGAAGCCGAGCGCAAGGACGTGCACCGAATCATCTACGACGAACTCTGCGTCGGCGTGATCAGCGATCAGTCGCGGCAAATCTATCAGCGGCTGATCGAATCCCTCACCGCTCGTGGCGCGCAGGCGATCATTCTCGGTTGCACGGAAATTGGCCTGTTGCTCAAACCCGAACACAGCGCCCTGCCCCTGCTCGACACCACCGAGCTGCATGCGCAGTCGGCGGTGGCGTTCGCGCTGGGCGAGTAAGTCAGGTTTTCGAACGATTGCGCAGGCGGGCCATGCTCAGGGTGTCGACCCACTGCCCGTCGCGCACCGCGTAATCGCGAAACAGGCCTTCGTCCGCGAAACCGAATTTGCGGTAGAGCGCGATGGCGGCCTCGTTGTCGGCGTAAACCGAGAGTTCGACGCGGTGCAGGTTCATCCAGTTGTCGGCGACGTCGAGTGCCGCCGCCAACAGCTTCGAACCCACGCCTTTGCCCTGCCACGCCCCGGCGACTGCCATACCGACGCTGCCGGCGTGGCTGCGACGAATCCGCGAATAGTTTTCCAGCCCCAAATGGCCGATCACCACGCCCTGATGCAGCGCGACCAGCTTCAACACCCGTTCATTTTCCGCCAGCAGCCGTTGGCGCCAGACGTCGACGGACTGAAACGGCATCTGCAACACTTGCCGGGTGACGGCCCGCTCGTTGTAGAGCGCAGTGACAGCCTCGAGGTGCGACTCGCTGAAGCGTTCGATGTGAATGGCGGCGTTGTGGTCGGGCATGGCGGATCCTTCCTGGATCGATGTGTGGCTGACCACTCTAAACCGCCAAACACGACATCTGCCATAGGTAAATACTTGTAGGAGTGAGCCTGCTCGCGATAGCGGTGTGTCAGTCAACATTGATCAATCTGACACACCGCTATCGCGAGCAGGCTCACTCCTACAGGGGAATGCGTCAGGGCTGGAACCATTCCTGGCGTTCGTTGAAAGTGTGGTGGATGAGGTCGGTGAGGGTCTGCACTTCGGGCATGCTCTGCGATTCAGCGTTGACCGCCAGCCACGCTTGCAATTGCATCGGTTCCTCGAACAGCCCCGGTAGCGCAATCAGGCCTCGATCAAAGCGGCTCATATACGCCGGCAGCAAACCAATGCACGCGCTGCAACGGATCATCTCCAGCATCAGTTCATAGGACTGCATCTGCACCACCCCGGCCAACCGCTGTTCGACCAGCTCATTCCATGGGCGAAAGCTATGGATCTGCCGGTCGTGTTGCCATTGCACCAGCATGAAGTCGGCGAGGTCGTCGGGGGTGTCCGGGCGCGCGGTAACGCGGGAGTAGCGTTTGGCGATGTGCGGCAGGTAGTCGAGGCGCGCCAGCGCTTGCGGTTCGCTGGTGGCGAAGGTCGGGCCGGGGTGTGGGGTTTCGCCGTGGGCGAGCCAGAGGACGATGTCGGCGCTGACCGCGCGCAGCGACAATTCGCTGTCGAGCGCGATGATCTCCAGGCGCACACTGGCGTTGCGGCGCAGCAGCGCGATCAGGTCGCGGCCGAGGATGTCATGCAGGATCGATTCGGCGACAGCCAGGCGAATCAGCGGTTGCTCGATCACCGGGAGTTTGCGTTCGTTGGCCAGCGCCACCAGTTTGGCTTGTAGCTGTTGGCCTTCGCGGGTCAGGCTCAGGGCGCTGCCCTGAAAGCTGAACAGTGAGTGCTGGAGTTCTTGTTCAAGCTGCGCCAACTGTTTGCGCAGCAAGGTCGAGCGCACGTTGAGGCTGCGCGCGGCTTGCATGAAGCAGCCGCAGCGGGCGCTGACCAGGAAATATTGGGCGATATCGGCATTGATCGCGGCGGCTTGTGCCAGCCAGGAATCGCTTTTGTCCTGCGCCCAGCAGTACTCGGCGCTGCCCTGTCGTTCTGCGGGTTCGGTGAATGACATCGATGACTCCCTGTCGATCTTTGTGGTTGCCTTTACGCAATTCCTTGTAGGAGTGAGCCTGCTCGCGATAGCGGTGTGTCAGTCGACATTGCTTAACCTGACACACCGCTATCGCGAGCAGGCTCACTCCTACAGGGGGCTTGTGGTGACGGTGGGATTAGCGTTTTTCCTCTAGGACTTTGTTGAGTTCAGCGCCGTCGATGCTCAGTGTTGCGGTGTTGAGCATTCCGTCCAGATAGGCTTGGGCTATCTGCTCCTGGCGCTGCGCACGCAAGGCCTGGGTCAGTTGATCGCGCAGTTCATCGAGGGTTGCGGTGCGTGCAGGCTGTTGCTCGGTGAGTTTGATTACGTGAAACCCGGCCGCACTTTGGACGGGATCAGAGACTGCGCCGACCTTGAGCCGCGCCACAGCGCCTCGCACCTCCGGTACCAGTTGCTGCAACGGTTGCAGGCCACTATCACCGCCGCGTTCAGCGGTGACGCGATCCTGTGAATATTGAGTCGCCAGCGCGGCAAATTCTGCCGGCGTCGCCTGGGCTTTCTTGCTCAGTTCGAGCGCCTGCTTGCGCACCGATTCAAGATTCTGCGGATCATTCACCCCAAGGAAAATCTGACTGACCCGATACAGCGCCGGGGTCTGCCAGTTCGCCTTGCCGGCATCGTAGGCCTGCTGCAACTCGGCAGCACTCGGATAATCCGCCGGGACTTCACTGACCGAACGCAAGTAATCGCGAAAGACAATCTGCTCAGTCGCCGCACGAGTCTGCCGCGCAACCTCCGGGCGCTGCGCCCAACCCTGCGCATCAGCCTGCTCCAGCACCGCTTTCTCGGCCAGACGCGTGCGAATCCAGCGTTCCAGGGCCTCACGATTGCCGCGCAGTTGCTCGCGGGTTTCCGCTGGCACCGTCGCCAGCAACGCCTGAAGTTCCGCAGGGGTTACCTGCTGATTACCCAACCGCGCCACCGCCGGCCCCGCAGCAACCGCCGCCACTGGCGACGATTGCTGGGCGGCGACCGGGTCACTGCCCGGCCGCACCACCAGCGCCACGGCCACCACCAACAGCGCTACCGCAGCGGCGCTGATCACCATGGCAGGCTTTTTCACAGCGCGACTTCCTCTTCCTCGGCCACGGCGACTTTGCCGGTCTGCGCGCTGCCGTTCTGGGTGAAGTCACGCAGATAAACGATGAACTCCTGCAGCAGACGATCCCACAATTCCAGGTTGCCACGCAGGTGATCGTTGCTCACGCCCGCCGCCACGACCACGTCCATTTCCATCACCAGAAACTCGCCCTGCAACGACAACCGGGCAAAACGGCGCGTGGCGTTCCACTGCTCGGCCACACCCTGTGGCAACTCACCCTGCACCCGCAGCGCACAGCTGAACGTGAAATCGACGTAGCTGCCCTGCTCCACCGCCGGGTTGCCGAAACGTACGGCGTAACCAATGCCCTGGCTGGCGCTGAGCAACTGGACGATGCCGTTCTGTTCGGTCTGATTGACGCGATAACCGGCCGCTTGCAGGACGTCGGTCAGGGATTGTGGCGATACGTGGCTGATCAATTGAGTCATTGTTTCTTCCTTGTTTAGCAGTCTTTTAAATCAATGCGCGAGCGCGGCTTGCGGCGCGTCGAATTGAGTCTTGTAGAGCTCGTCACCGAACCCCTGAGCCAGTTCATCGAACTTGACCCGGGCGCTGCCCGCGAAGGGCTGGCGGATCTTCATCACCTCGGCCACGTCGATGTTTTCGTAGGCAGTGAGGATCTGTTTGGCGACGCCGTACATCTGCTGATTCTTGACTGAACATTGCTGCACTTGTGTGTCACGTTCAGTCAATTGCGCTTGAAGCTTAGACCGTTCTGCCTCTTTGGCGCGGGCCATGACCAGCAACTCGTCATAGGCCTTTTTGAACTTGCCGGTCTGCTCGGCGCTGGCTGCCACTTGCGCTTGCGCCTGGCTGTGCAGGCTCTGTTGCTGCCCGGCCAATTGCTCGGCAACGCCTTTGGCCTTGGCCAGCTCAGCGCTCAATTGCTTGATTTGCGCCTGCGCAGCCTTGGCTTCGTTTTGCGCCGCCAGTTGCGCGGCGCTGGCCTGGGCCTGCTGACTTTGCAGGGCCTGCAACTGTTGCGTGGTGCTGCGCAATTGCGTGCGCAGGCGTTCTTCCATGCCTTCGGCATGCGCTCCAGTGGCGATCAAAAGCCCGAGCCCGAGCCACACAAATCGCGTTTTCATAACCCTCTCCCGGCGCCTTAGAAGCGCGTGTTGATCTCAAGCTGCAAGACGTCGATGTCGAACGGCGCGCCGTACACCGCTTCGGTGCTCATCCAGCGACCGGTGGCATAAACGTTCTTCGCCAGACCGTAGTTGCCGCCAATGAAATAACCCTTGGCGTTGGTGCCGCCGAGGTGGAACGAGGAGTCGTTGAAGCCATCTGGCAAGGCATCCGGCTGGATGTACTTGTAGCCAGCGAACAGATTCCAGTCGCCCTGCTTTTTCAGGTCCAGCGCGCTGCCGAGGGTGAACTGCACCATCCACGCATTGGCGCCGCTTTCGATGTTGCCGTTGCTGTCGAGGTTGTTGACGATCTGCCCGGCGGAACGCTTGCGCATGTCGCCTTCGTCGTAGCTGAGGTTGTGGATGTAGTTGCCCTGGCTGCGCAGTTTGAAATCTTCTGGCAGGTCGGCGTCCCACACCACGTTCAAGTCCAGCAGATTGAATTCGGAAGCGAGGCCAACAAACTGCGGCTGCGGCGTGGTGCTCGGGTTGAGCGGGTTCGGCGTGATGTCACGCAGCAGGAACACGCTGTTGCCCTTCTGCATGAACGCCGTGCGGCTGCCGTCGCTGTCGCAGCCCGGCGCACCGGCCCACGGCTCGCAAGGGCTGGAGCGCTCGCCCTGAATGTCGTCGAAACGGTAGTACGCCAACGCGCCCTTCAAGCGGTTGTTGCTGTTGATCGCCCATTTGGCGCCGACTTGCGCGCCGTACAGCCACTTGTTGTCGCTCTCTTCCTTGTCGAAGCCGTTGCTGCTGGCGGTGTCGTTGGTGTAATCCACCGGGAACGCGCCGACGGTGCCGAACACCCCCCAATCGCGGTTGAGCTTGTGGTCGAAAATCGCCGCGACACCGTCGAAATTCAAGTCGTTGGAATAGAGCATGTCGGTGGACATGAACGGATTGGCGAAGCGCCCGCCGGTCAGGGTCAGCTCATCCGTCGGCTTCCAGTTGAGGTAGCCCTGATCGAGCCAGATGTCCTTTTTGGCGAAACCGCCGCCGAGGTTTTGCGTGGTCGACACCGGGTTGTTGTCCGAACCGGTGCCGATACGAATGCCGGCGGTCCATTGCGGCGAGATCTCGGCTTTCATGCCCAGCCGTGCGCGGATGCGGAACTGGTTGGTGCGTTCTTCGCGGGTGTTGAGCAGCGGTGGCAGACTGGTGCTGCTGTTCGGGTTGACGTCGTACGGGCCGTTGTTGTTGAGCTTGGCGAAGTCGACGATCTCGTTGCTGTTGCTGTCCGAGTAGTAGCGCGATTCGTTGCGCAAGCGAATGTCGCCGTCGAAACTGATGCGCGCAGCCCATTCCGGGAAGCTGTTGGGCGCGGCCCAGTTTTCCTGTTTGGCGGTGGCCATGACTTCGGCTTTGACCTGATCGCGGATCTGGTCACGCACTGCTGCCGGCACGTATTGCACGCGGACATCGCCCGGCGCCGCCACTGGCCCGGCCGCCACGGCGGTGGATGCCGCAGCCTGTTTGGCTTGGGCCGCTTCGTTCTGCGCCTGAGCGATCAGTGCGTCGGCCTTGTCCTGTTTCAGAATGCCCTGCTCGACCAGCAAGCGGATCAGATTGATCGTGGCGTTCTCCGAGGGCGCAGGCGCTGCCGCGGCCTGACCGACCAGGGTCGCAATGACCATGCCGACCGCCAGGGACAATCGATTCACGTTGGAAATCATCTGCACACAACTCCTTTTGGCAAAGCTTTAATGCTTGGCAATAAATAGGTTGAATTAACCCGGACGCCGCCCTTGCAGGGACAGGCGCACAGGCAAAGTGATGGAGGCCGGTGGCCGTTCGCTGAGCGCCGGGGCACCGCGCAGCGCCGCCAACACTTGGGTATCAATTTCGGGGTTGCCGCTGGACTTGATCAGTTCGACCCGGGTGATCTCGCCGACGCCGCTCAACCAGACATCGGCCTGCAACGAGAACGCGAGGTTGCGCAGCTCAGGGTTCTCGCGCAGCAAACGCTGGAAGGTGAACGCCAGAAACTGGCTGTATGTACCCGTGCCCAAACGTCCGCCACCCGCACCGGCCATGCCGCCACCCTTGCCCGCGCCGATGTTGAAGGCGTCGTTGCCGCTTTGAGCGTCACCGTCCATTTGCATCGGGTTGGCCAGATCTTCCGCTGGGGATGGCGGCGCTTCTTCCTCGGGCTTGACCTCTTCGGGTTCCGGCGTCGGCTCCGGCTCGACGACTTTTTCTTCCACCGGGGTTTCCGGCTCCGGCGGTTTTTCCGGCGGCGGTGGAGGCGGTGGCGGCAACGGAATGATCGTCGGCACCTTCGGCGCTTCACGACGAATACCGCTCATGTCGTTGGCCCACTGCCACAAAAACCACGCGGCGAGCGCGCCGATCAGCAAGCCGGCGCCCCACTTCGCATAACGCAGCGCTGGCTTTTTCACCGGCAGCGGCTCGATCGGGAGTTGTGCGGTCATGACTCAGCCCTGACTCGGTTTGCCGGTCACAAGACCGACCTGGGACAGTTCGAGCCGGCGCAACAGATCCAGCACTTCGATGACTTTCTGGTATTGCACCGTCGCGTCGCCGCGCACGATCACCGGGAAATCCGGGCTCTGCGCCTTCTCGATGCGCAGGCGTTCTTCCAGTTCAGCCAGCGTCACCGGGTAGGCGTCGAGGAACACCTGGCCGCCATCGTTGACCGAAATTGCCTTGGTCTTGGCCTCGGACAGCGACACCGAAGCGCTGGCCTTGGGCAAATTGATCTGGATCCCCGAGACCTGCGCGGTGGCGGTGAGGATGAACATCACCAGCACCACCATCAGCACGTCGACCAGTGGGGTGATGTTGATGCTGTCCACCGCTGCATCTTCGTCATCGTCGTGGGAGGCATTTACAGACGCCATGTCAGTGCTCCTCAGGCCGGTACGGAGTGGTTGGCGTGATGGCCGCGATGCGACGCCTCACTGAACTGGCTCTCGCCATGCATCTCCGCCAGGCGGGTGATGAACTCGTCGACGAACACGCGCATGTCGGCGCTGACTTCCTTGTTGCGGGTGATCAGGCGGTTGTAGCCAAACAGCGCTGGAATCGCGACGAACAGGCCCATTGCCGTGGCCAGCAACGCAGCAGCCATACCCGGGGCGATGGCGTTGATATTCACGTCACCGGCCATCGCCGTGCCGAGGAACACCACCATGATCCCCAGCACCGTGCCGAGCAGGCCGATGTAAGGGCCGCCGGCGATGGCGTTGGACAGGGTCGAAAGCTTCGAACTCAGTTGCTGGTTTTCGCGGGTACGCACGCCGTCCATCGAGCAGCGGATCGCTTCGATGGTCGCCGCTGACACCGACGAGGTATCGGCGCCCTGCTCGCGACGGGTGCGAATCTCTTTGACCGCCACCAAGTACAGACGCCACAGCGAGGAATGCTGCAAACGCTGGGCGAGTTGCGCGTCGTCGGCGAACATCTCCAGACGCGTGCCGACCTTGGCGAATTGCACGCGGAAGTCTTCGTTGGCAGCGCTGACGCGGCTGAGGCTGCGGTTCTTGCGCAGCATGATGATCCACGACTGGAACATCATCAGCACCAGCACGGCGATGATCACCCAAGCGTCGATTGGCACCGCGTTGAGCAGGAAGCCGAGGCTGCCGAAGCCAAAACCGGACTGTTCTTCGTCGACGCCGTAAGCGACCAGTTTCGACTCGGCGCCTTGGGAAGTAGCGTCCGCCAGCAACAGCGCTGCCGGGCGTGAAACCTTCGACAGGCGCAATTCATCGATAGCGCCCACAAAAGGCTGGAACGGGCCTTCATGCACGTCAGCGCCGATGGCCATGACTGAGTTGAAAGCCGGCATCGCCTGCGCGAGCGTGGCAGCTTCGCGACCGTTGATGAACAGGGTCACTTTCGAGCCTTCAGCGGTGAGTGCGACGTGTTGCCATTGGCCCGGGTTCAGCGCTTGCGTGGCGACGGCGCGTTGGCCATCGATTTCCACAAACGGTACGCCTTGATTCGCACCGATCAGCAGACTGTTGGCGCCTTCACGACGGGCGAGAATCAGTTGTTCGCCACTGGCCTGATCCAGACGCAGCCAAGCACTGAAGGTGAACGCACTGCCGGCGTTGTGTTGCAACGAAGGGCTGGCCGGCAGCAACAACGGCTGGCCGCTGAACTGCAAGGCGCGCCCTACTACACCGTCAATCGCAGCGCCGGTCGCGCTTTGTGCGGTATTACCGTAAGCGGTGGTGTCTTTGGCCGGGGTGCCGGTGGCGCCGTCGAAGTGATAAAGCGCGGTGTAATTCGGGTCGAAAGTCAGTTGGCCGTTGCCGGTCGCCGGGGCCTTCTGATTGCCGTAGTACATCCAGATGTCCTGACGCTGCCCGCCCTCGACATTCGGCACATCGACCCAGATCAGCGCCATGCCCATCAGCGCGTCGAAGCTTTCGATCTGGTGGTTGAGCACGGTTTTGTCATCGGCGGCGACAAAGCGCAGGTCCGAACCGTCCTCCTTCACGCCATCGAAGGTGAAGTTGCCGGTGTGCAGACGCACCAGCAGCGCGGTGCGGCCAAGGGCCTGATTGATCGCCGCGCCTTGTGGCGTGGTGTCGACGGCAATCTGTTTGCGGTAGTGCCAGTCGTCCTGCCACCAGGCCTGAGCCGTGGCCGGGAGCACGAAGCCCAGGCAGATCAACAACGAAAGAATGAGGCGCTGCATGAACGTGCTCCTTTAGAAAGTGGCTTGAAGGTTGAAGTGCAGGCGCGATTCCTGTTTCGAGGTGCTCGGCCCTTCGAGTAGCGGGTAGCCCCAGTCGAGGCTGCCGGACAGCCATTTGCTCAGGCTGGCGCGGGTGCCGAGGCCGACGCTGGCCAGGGCGTAATTGGCGTCCTGATCCGGCAGTTCGTCGCGCAGATACAACTGCGCGCCCTCGGCGAAGGCGTAGAAGCGCCAGTCCTGCATCCATGTGCCGGCGTACTTGGCCAGCGACGGCGTGCGCACTTCCTGGCTGAGCAGCACGCCGTCATCGCCGGTGCGTTCGGCGGCCAGATAACCGCGCACCGAAGTGGCGCCACCGGCAGAGAATTGTTCGTTGGAAACCAACGGCCCGGAGGCGAGCTGGAACGCGGCTTTGCTTGCGCTCTGCCAGTCGCTGTCGAAGGTCCAGGTGTAATTGGTATCGCCCTTGAGCACGGCGAAACTCGGTTTGGCGCGGTAGCGTTTGTAGTCGAAATCTTCGTCGGAGCTGCCGTAGCCGAAGATGCTGCGGGTCGCGGCAACCAGGCTCAGGCCGAGGCCGAGCTGACTCTTTTCGCTGTAGCGATAGCCGTTGTAGGCGAAGGTGAACGGCGCGTATTGCAGGGGGACTTTGTCGCTCTCGCCGGACAGGGTCAGGCGTTCGTCGAAATCCTTGAAGTCGATGCCGGCCGACAGCGAGTTCGACCAGTTGCCGCTGGAGGGCAGCGTGTAGATCGCCGATACACCGTAGCTGTGGCCCTTGCCGAGCACGTTGCTGCCGCCGATGGTGGCGACGTTGCTGTCGGACTGGTAACCGGAGAACTGCACGCTCCAGCGCTCGGTCAGCGGCGCGGTGTAGGAGCCGGACCAGACCTTGGCATTGTCGGTTTCCTGCGGCGCGGTGAAGAACGTCAGGTTGACGCTATGGCCGAGTTGCCAGAGGTTGTTGTAGCCGAGGCTGGTGACGGTGCGCAGCTTTTCCGTGTCGGCGCTGTAGTCGTTATTGAGGCCGACGCTGGCGGTCCACGGGTTCTGATCTTCGACCTGCAGATCGACGTCCATGGTGCCGGGGCGCTGACCTTCGCGCACCAGCGGCATCACTTGCCGGCCCGGGGTTTTGTTGAGCTGCGCCAGTTCGCCCTGAACCTTGGCGAAGTCCGGCACCTCGCCTTCTTTCAGCGCCGGGACGTCGTCGCGGATGTCCAGCGGCGAATAGTGTTTGGCGCCGACCACACGCACGCGGCCGACCTTGGTTTCACTGACTTGCAGATAGACGATGCCATCGGCGACGGCTTGCTCCGGCAGCTCGACGAACACGGATTGATAGCCGCGTTGCTGATAGGCCTTCTGCAAGGCATCCCGTGCGCCTTCGATATCGGTGAGGGCTTTTTGCGGGCCTAGGAACGGGTACACCGCTTCTTCAATCGCCCGCGCGTCGAGCACGGTGTTGCCGCGCACGAAGTATTCGTTGACGTCGACCAGACGCTGGGCCGCCGCGTTTTCGGCAGCCTCTTCGGCCAATGCCGGCTGCGCGCCCGCCGTCACCAGCAGCCAGCCCCACAGCGCCAGCCGTGACTTGAAAATCGGTTCCACACTACCCCCTGAATTCGCGATGACCTGTTGGCGTTTCGAACGCCGCGTGTATGGCGTCAATTGCTGGCTGTCGAGGCACAGGCGTGCTTGCCCAGCCACGTGTGCAAAAGCGCGAAGTTCAGCGAGAACTCGGGCATTTGCAGCAACGCGCCGCAGAACACTTCGCCGATGATTTTTTGAATGAGCAGCACCGCCCGTGGCTCGTTGAGCAGCGTGGCGATGTCGCGACTGAGGGCGTTGAAGCTCCAGACTTTCTGGTTCAGACCAAGACCGACGAACCAGCGAAACAGCAGGTTGTAATTGAGCTGTTCATACAGTTGCTGTTCGCTGGGCACCGAATACAGCAGTTGCAGAAGCAGAATGTGCATGACCGTTTGCGCGGGGATCAGCATGCCGGGCTGGGCATTGAGGTCGTGCAGAAGGCTTTGGTGGGCGTCGAGCAGATCATCGATCTGCGGGCGCAACAGAACCAGCGAATGCCCCGGCGGAATGTAGCTGGACACCTCTTTCAAGGCGCCTTGCCAGTCATCCTGCGAGACGATCCAGACCCACGGCGCGCCGTAGCGGTACACCGAAACCGGCTTCTTGCGCGCGGCTTCGACGATCTTCGACAGGCGTTGATCGAGTTCCTGCATGCCCACTTTCGAGTAGCGTTCCATAGTCCCCATTGCCTCACTCCCGGCGTCCCGCCTCGGCTTGTGAAAAGCGCCCCGTTGGGCTCCTCAAGCGCGTTACATAGGCATGACCGGACTGGCGATGTGCTACCGAACTTTTGTCATAAAAGCTTCATTACCGCGTATGGGTGTACACACATCCAATGTAGGAGTGAGCCTGCTCGCGATAGCGGTGTGTCAGCCAAATAAATATCAACTGACAGGACGCTATCGCGAGCAGGCTCACTCCTACAGGGGATTGGTGGTGATTTTGGGTCAGGTGTAGACGGGCCAGGTGTCGACGATTTTGCCGTTGCGCACGGCGAGCAGATCGCCGAATTGCAGGAGCACGGCTTCGGTCTGGGTCGGGCGCAGGAAGACTTGATCTTCTATCGTCAGGCCGACGGCGTTGGAGCCATTGACCATCTCTTGGTTGGAACTGCGTCCGTAGACGCTGTTGCTCTGTAAACCCTGGGGCGATTCGAATTCGGCCATCCAGTTGCCGCCATAGATGAAGAAAGTCTGGCGCTGGTTCTGGTCCCACCACGAAAACAGCTTCGACTTGTCATCCAGCGCCGGAATGTTCACCGCGCCGGTGCTTTTCAACACCGGCGTGGCGATGTAAGTCGCGGGTACGTGCTCGACCAGCGATGGCAAATCATAGTGCGTCGGTTTGAGCATCGCCGTGCCCACGGAAACCTCGGTACTCAGTTTCTCGTTTTCATGAATGCGATAACTCGGACTGCCAGCGGTATTCAGGCACAAGCCGTCATGCCACAACGCCGGAAACTGCTGTCGGGTGAAATCCACGCAGCGCTGATAAATCACCATGACCTTGGCGAACAGTTCTTCCGGTGCGCCAAGGATCCCCGGCACGCCCATGCCCACGAACGGGTCGTAGCCCATGAACCCGGCGAACTCCAGATGCTGCGGATTGGCGCTGATCAGCGTGAGCATTTGGCCCAACACATTCACATCACTGACGCCGCCGCGATGCAGGCCGACGTCCAGTTCGATGTTGATGCGCATCCTTGTGCCTAACCCCTGAGCCAGCGCGAGGTATTGCTGCAAACGCTGCGGCCCGTCGAGCAGCCATTGCAGTTGCTTCGCGGGATCAAACGGACCTTTGTGGGTTTGGTAGAACAGCTCTGCCGAGCGCACCGGCAAAGGTTTGCCAAGCAGAATGTCGGACTGCGGAAACACCTGCGCATCGTGATTGAGAAACGGCTGATGGAACGACATCAATTTTTGCGTCCCGGCACGTTGGGCGATGTAGCTCAACAGCCCCGGCGATGGCAGCGACTTCTCCACCAAACGCGATTGCTTGCCACCGCGTTTGACCGACTGCATCACCACATCGATGTTGTGGTCGAGGCGATCCAGATCAATCAGCAGCACCGGACGCATCGGCCCCTTTTCCTTTAACTCGTTGTTCAGCGCCCGGAAGTATTCGCTGTACGGCGCGCCACGATCCCCCGGCCGCAGCCAAGCGCCAACGCCCACCAACAAAGCGCCGACGCCCAACGTACCCAACAGGAAATTACGTCGATTGACCGTCATAAGCTCATCCCCAAAATCGACGACAAATGCGCATTGAGAAAGCGCCCGTTCGGATCGAGCGCCTGTCGCACATCGACAAACTCACGCCAGCGCGGATACAGCGGCTGCAGGGTTTGCGCGTTGAGCGTGTGCAACTTGCCCCAGTGCGGGCGGCCGTTGTACTTCCAGAAAATCGGCTCGACCGCTGCGAAGAAATTGTGATGGTCCATCTGATAATGCTGGTGCACCGAGATCGAACAGCTGTCGCGGCCCTCGAACATGCTCAGCGGGATATCGTCAGCCTTGACGTAGCGGTACTCGATGGGAAACCAGGTGCGCAGGTCCTTGTCCTGGATCAGCTTGAGAATCTCGCGCAGGCAGGCCGGCCCGTGTTCGGCGGGCACCGAATATTCCATCTCGTTGAAACGCACGGTGCGCACGTTGGCGTAAATGTCGAACGAGTCGCCGATGCGATCATCGAAACTGGCCAGATGGCGCAAGCTGTTGAGCAGCGTGCGGCGCAGGTCGGGGAAGTCGCTGCCGTACTTGTCGATCTTCTCGATCAGGCTGACAAACTCGTTGCCGCCCTCCTCTTCAGGCGGGATCGGCGGCGTCGCCGGTTCGTCGGTTTCGTTGAGGGCGATGGACAAGGCGTAGTCGGAATGGGTGACGACGAGCATTTCCCAGTGCTGGTTTTCGCGGGTGTTCCTGTCGAGGTCTTCGAGCAGTTCTTCGGTCTTGGCGATCCACTGGCGTTCGCGCAGGCGATAGGCCGGGCGGTTTTGCAGGCGGATTTTCGTCGCCACGCCGAGGGCGCCGAGGGAAACCCGTGCGGCATTGAATACTTCAGGGTGACGCTGACTGTCGCAATCCAACACTTCGCCATTGGCGGTGACCAGTTGCAGCCCGCAGACGTGGGCCGAGTAGGACTGGAAGTTTTTCCCGGTGCCGTGGGTCGACGTGGCAATGGCTCCGGCGAGGGTCTGGTAATCGATGTCAGCCATGTTTTGTAGGGCCTGGCCGATGTCTTTCAGCGGCTGGCCCATGCGTGACATCGGTGTGCCGGCGGCGAATTCGGCTTGCAAGGTTTTCCCATCGTGATTGAGCAAACCGTTGAAATAGCTCAGCGACAACAGCGTGCCATCGGTGGGCACCAACGCACTGAAGGAATGCGCCGAGCCGACCGGGCGGATCTTGCCCTGCGCCTGCTGGATAGCGGTCACCAGCTCATCGAGATTTTTCGGTGCCAGCCGCGCTGCTGGCAGGCAGCTCTGCCCACCCGACCAGTTGCGCCACGGAATCAACCTTGGTGCGCGCATCAATTGGCCCAATGCCGGGTGACTTGCCAACGCGCTGAATGCGCCAACGATGCTTGCTCGCTGCAACAACTGACGCCGAGTCAGATCCATGGTCATGCCGGGCACCTTATTCTGGGAGGGGCTGGTCGGCCATGAAGCCGATCAATTGCACAAACTGTTCTTGCGAGCATTCGACGCACTGGCCCATCGGCGGCATGCCGTTGTAGCCGTTGATGGCGTGGTCGAGGAGCGTGTCGGTGCCCTGCTGGATGCGCGGTTCCCAGGCCTTGCGGTCGCCGGTCAGCGGCGCGTTGGCAGCGGGGTTGGCGTGGCAGAGCTGGCAGCTGTTGGTGTAGATCTGCGCCAGTGCCGGGTCGTTGGGCATGGCGTTATGGGTGGTGACCGGTGGTTTGGGATCTTCGCCGCAGCCAGGCAGCGCCACGGCCAACGCCAGCATTAGAGTGAGTCGAATTGCCCGCATAACGGCCTCGCTTACTGTTGTGTTCACACCTTAAGGCAGCGGCTGCAACGGGTTGAGGGCATTGCGGGACAGCGAGGGGGGCATCCGGGGACATGACTTCTATGTAGGAGCCGCCGAAGGCTGCGATCTTTTGATCGATGATCGTTCCCACGCTCTGCGTGGGAATGCCTCAAGGGACGCTCCGCGTTCCAATGGGACGCAGAGCGTCCCGGGCTGCATTCCCACGCGGAGCGTGGGAACGATCAATCATAAACAAGAGTTCTCGCATGTTCTTTGAAGCTCTGCTGTGCGCGTTTGCGTGACATTCGGGTGACATTTGCGGGTTTAAATTGCGGCGCATTCAGGCGTATAACCTGTGAAGGCTTTTTGATCTGCATACGGACATCAACACGGGGTAGCGACATGACCACAGCAAACATCCTTGGCAATCTGTTCCCTTCTGTCAGCGACATCCCGGAAAAATACCGCCTCGACGGTCAGGTCGAGCAACGCGAATATCTCGTCGACGGCCAGTTGCGCCGCTGGGACGGCCCGCTCGCCACCGTGCGCAGCCCGGTCTATCTGAAAGGTGACAACGGCGACGAACAAGTGATCCTCGGCAGCACGCCACTGCTCGATGCCGACACCGCCCTCACCGCGCTCGACGCCGCCGTGCGTGCCTACGACCGGGGCCAGGGCCTGTGGCCGACCATGCGCGTGGCCGAACGTATCCAGCACGTCGAAGCCTTCCTCGGCCGCATGCGCCAGCAGCGCGATGCGGTGGTGAAGTTGCTGATGTGGGAAATCGGCAAGAACCTCAAGGATTCGGAAAAAGAGTTCGACCGCACCTGCGATTACATCGTCGACACCATCAATGCGCTCAAGGAACTCGACCGCCGCTCCAGCCGGTTCGAGCTGGAACAGGACACTCTCGGCCAGATCCGTCGCGTGCCATTGGGGGTGGCGCTGTGCATGGGGCCTTACAACTATCCGCTGAACGAAACCTTCACCACGCTGATCCCGGCACTGATCATGGGTAACACCGTGGTGTTCAAACCGGCCAAGCTCGGCGTGCTGCTGATTCGTCCATTGCTGGAAGCGTTCCGCGACAGCTTCCCCACCGGCGTGATCAACGTGATATACGGCAGCGGCCGCGAAACCGTCAGCGCGCTGATGGCCAGCGGCAAGATCGACATCTTCGCCTTCATCGGCACCAACAAGGCTGCCAGCGATCTGAAGAAACTCCACCCAAAACCGCACCGCTTGCGTGCTGCGCTGGGTCTGGACGCGAAAAACCCCGGCATCGTCTTGCCGGAAGTCGATCTGGACAATGCCGTCAGCGAGGCCGTGACCGGTTCGCTGTCGTTCAACGGCCAGCGCTGCACCGCGCTGAAAATCCTCTTCGTCCATGAAGATGTCGTCGACAGTTTCATCGAAAAATTCAACGCGAAGCTGGCCACTCTGAAACCGGGCATGCCGTGGGACAGCGGTGTGTCGCTGACGCCGCTGCCGGAATCAGGCAAGGTCGATTACCTGCACGGTCTGGTGGCCGATGCGCGCAGCAAAGGCGCCGAAGTGGTCAACCCCAATGGTGGCGAATCCCGCGAGTCGTTCTTCTACCCGGCAGTGCTGTACCCGGTAAATCCGCAGATGCGTGTCTATCAGGAGGAACAGTTCGGCCCCGTGGTGCCGATCGTGCCGTACCGTCATCTCGATACGGTGATCGATTATGTGCTGGAGTCGGATTTCGGTCAGCAGTTGAGCATCTTCGGCACCAACCCAGTGGCCGTCGGGCGTCTGGTCGATACTTTCGCCAATCAGGTCGGCCGTATCAACCTCAACGCGCAGTGCCAGCGCGGGCCGGACACTTACCCGTTCAACGGCCGCAAAAACTCCGCCGAAGGTACGCTCTCGGTGCACGATGCGTTGCGGGTGTTCTCGATCCGTACGCTGGTGGCAACCAAGTTCCAGGACAGCAACAAGGATCTGATCAGCGAGATCATTCGCGGGCGTGATTCGAGCTTCCTGACCACCGATTACATCTTCTGATCCACGGTCTCCCGAATCGTGAATAAGCAAGAAGGCGAGCCCGTGCGGTTCTGATCCAAAGTCGCCAAGCGCCCGGCAAATCAGTGTCTACACTGATGCCAGCACTGTGCTGGATGCCGGGAGCTTGACCATGCTGGATTACTTTGCGCTAGGGGTTTTGGTGTTTGCCGGGCTCGTACTGTTTTACGGGATCATCGTGTTGCACGACATTCCCTATGAAATTGCCGTTCATCGTAAACACCCGCATCAGGATGCAATCCATGCCACTGGCTGGGTCAGTCTATTCACGCTGCATGCGCTCTGGCCTTTCCTGTGGATCTGGGCGATGGCCTATCGAGAAGATCGCGGTTGGGGCTTCGGTGACGGTAAATCCGTGCAAAACCATGTGGTTCGCCTGGAGCAACAGGTGGTCGAACTGCAAGGACGCCTCGAACGACTCGAAGCGCTGAATGCCACCGCCCCCCAAAACCGGGAGGGCTGAACGCCATGGATCTGCTGCTCATCCTGACTTACGCCGCGTTCTGCGTCGCAGTGTTCAAGATCTTCCGTATCCCGCTGAACAAATGGACGGTGCCCACCGCCGTACTGGGCGGCATCCTGATGATCGGCGCCCTGATTTTCACCATGAACTACAACCATCCCTACTCCGAGGTGGCGCGCACTTACTTCGTGTCTGTGCCGGTAATTCCCATCGTCAGCGGCCAGGTGATCGACGTGCCGGTGAAGGGTAACGAGCCGCTGGAAAAAGGCGATGTGCTGTTTCGCATCGACCCTACACCGTTTGAAAACCGCATGAAGTCGCTCAAAGCGCAACTGGTGGCCGCCAAGGGTGATCGCTATCGCATCACCGAACTGATCCGGCGCAACTTCGGCACCCAGCGAGAGCTGGACGCCGCCATCGCCCGCACCGATGATCTGCAAGCGCAACTGGATAACGCCCAGTTCGAGCTGGACAACACCACCGTCCGCGCGCCGAGCAAAGGCTTCGTCACCCATGTTTCGCTGCGTCCGGGAATGATGGCGAGCAAGTTGCCGTTGCGTCCCTCAATGGTGTTCATTCCCGAGGAAGGCCAATACTTTGCCGCGTGGATGCGCCAGAACAGCCTGCTGCGCCTGACCGTCGGTGATGAGGCGGAAGTCGCGTTCGACGGCATTCCCGGCAAGGTGTTCGCCGGTCGGGTGAAAAACGTCATCGGGGTGATTGCCGAAGGTCAGGTGCAGCCTTCCGGCACGCTGATCGGCTACACCGGTTCGCCGCCGGCCGGGCGTGTGCCGGTGATCATCGAAATCACCGATCCGGAATTCGCCCAGTACAGCAAGCTAATGCCGGGCGGCGCTTACGGGCAGGCCGCGTTGTACAGTCAGCACTTCCACCACATTGGCACGATGCGCAAAATCCTCCTGCGTATGGCAGCATGGATGAATTACATTTTCCCTTTCCATTGATCTGAAGCCCAATCACGAGAGGCCCGCACTGAGTACTTACAGCACCCATCGACTTCCGCCCTTGCTGCGCCGTGTCCTGCGTCCGTTGCTTGATCCTTATCGACGCTACCGGCACGCGCGGCTGATTCATGCAGTGCGCGTGGCCCTCGGGTTGCTGGCAACGATCCTGCTGACCACCGGCATCAACCTGCCCCACGGTGAGTGGGCCTCGGTGACCATGCTGGTGGTGATCGGCGGTTTGCAGCACCACGGCAACATCGGCAAAAAAGCCGCCGAGCGCGCCACCGGCACATTGATCGGCGCCGGCGTCGGTTTGTTGCTGGTGGCGCAGCAGGCGTGGCTCGGCATGCCGTGGCTGACGTATTTTGCGATGGCGGTGGTCTGCGGTTTTTTTTCTTATCACGCGATTGGCAAAGGGGGTTATACCGCCCTGCTCTCGGCGATCACCGTGTTCATTGTTGCCGGGCATGGCGACAATCCGATCACCGACGGCTTGTGGCGCGGCGTCGACATTCTGATCGGCATTGCCCTCGCTCTGGCCTTCTCTTTCGCTCTGCCGCTGTACGCCGTGTACTCGTGGCGCTACAACCTCGCCGACGCCTTGCGCGATTGCGCCACGGTGTACGGCCGCATCATCAGCGGCCAGGCGGTGAGCGCCGATGAGCATTTGAAGCTGATGAGCCGCTTGGGTGCCGTGATGGTGCAGCTGCGTTCGCTGATGCCATCGGTGTCCAAGGAAGTGAAGATTTCCATGACCGAGCTCGATGCCATCCAGCGCAACCTGCGCATGTGCATCAGCACGCTGGAGATCCTCGGCAATACCCGGCCAGACACCAACGACCCACAGGCCATGGCCCATCTGCGAACCGCGTTGAAGTCTGAACACCGACAGATTCGTGTGCAATTGATCGGCATGGCGCGGGCCTTGAAGACCGGTGCATCACAACGGCTGGAGCGCCCGCTGGAGTTGCCCGACGCCAGCCTTGATGCACCGGTCTACAGCACGCTGGATGGCTATCGCCTGTTGACCCGGCAACTCGCCGCCAACATCGGCGAGATGCGCCAGCGCCTGGCGCTAACGGCGCCACGCTGGAACATCTGAGCAGCGCCGGATAATTTCCATGTAACAAAGCCGACAGGATCATTACAATGCGCCATCACAGTGGACGTGTCATGGATGCATAAATGCAATTCAGGAAGAATATCAATGCTTTACGGGCGCTTGCCGTTCTCGCGGTAGTGCTTTTTCACTTCAGGATTCCGGGCTTTGACGGCGGTTTTGTCGGCGTTGACATATTCTTCGTAATCTCCGGTTTCCTGATGACGGGGATCATCGTCACGGGTTTGCAGCAACGAAACTTCTCCCTTCTCGGCTTCTATGCATCTCGTGCCCGACGCATCATTCCGGCGCTGCTGACCCTGTGTATCGCGCTGCTGATCTTCGGCTACGTGTACCTGCCGCTGGATGATTTTCGCGAGACGATTCGCACGATCAAGAGCAGCCTGCTGTTCAGTTCCAATTTCCTCTTCGCCAAAGACGGCAATTACTTCGACGCACCGCTGCACGAGAACTGGTTGCTGCACACCTGGTCGCTGTCGGTTGAGTGGCAGTTCTACCTGCTTTACCCCCTTCTGATGATGGGGCTGTGCAAATATTGTGGCGAGCGCACAAGCAAAATCGCCTTGGTCGTGCTGGCGGCCATCTCGCTCGGTGCTTCGGTTTACTTGAGTAAAACCCACCCGGTTTTTGCCTTTTACATGCTGCCCACCCGCGCCTGGGAGATGATCGTCGGCGGTCTGGCCTTTGTTTTTCCTCTGGTTCTCAGCCGCCGCAACAGTGCGCTGTGTGAGGGAACTGGACTCCTGGCGATCGCCCTCAGCGTTACGTATTTTTCGGAAGAAGATCTTTGGCCGGGTTATCTCGCCCTGCTACCAGTGATCGGTACCCTGCTGGTGATCTACAGCAACCGCCAGTCGCTCTTCAGTCGCAATGAAATCCTGCAATTCACCGGCAGCATTTCCTACTCCGTCTACCTCTGGCACTGGCCGCTGGTGGTGCTTCTGTATCTGTGCGGACTGTTGAGCAGTTGGCCGCATGTGCTGGGCGCCATCGCTATTTCACTGTTGCTCGGCGCCGTCTCCTACTACTGGGTCGAATCGAAGGTCAGCAGAACAAGTACCGCACCACGCACACTGTTCAAGTTTGCCTCGCTGATCGTCGGCGTTATCGGTTTTTCGGCCGCAACCTCCTCGCTGGTGAAGCAATACCCGGATGCCCGCCTGGCATTTGTCGACCTCGGTCAGCCCGAATACACCAGCAAACTGTATCCACAAGAGTGCTATCCCAACCGCTACGCTGCGGCTGACTGCAAATTGGGCACAGGTGAAATCTCGGTGATTCTGTTCGGTGACAGTCACGCGCAATCCACCGCTGCCGCCGTACAGATGAGTAATCCGCAAGCCGCACTGTCCTGGTCGCGCGGCGGCTGCCCGCCCTTGCTGAACTTCGAAATGCGCGACAAGGACCTGCAAGACAAATGCCGTGCCTTCAACGATGAAAAGCTGCGCGTCTTGAAGACTGACTTCCCGGGCGTTCCGGTAGTGCTGTTCAGCCGCGCCGCGCTGTATGCCGATCCTGGGAGAAGCAACAATTACCGCATTCACTTTCCGGACAGCCCGCATTCTGGCGATGCAGCTTTTGTCGACGCCTACATCGCCGAATACAGCAAGACCGTTTGCTCGATTGCCGAAAACCACCCGGTTTACATCGTCAGGCCGATCCCGGAAATGCCCTTCAGCGTCTACAAAGGCCTGAATCTGAACCAACGCCTGTTCCGGCAGAACGCCGATATTTCGATCACGCTGAGCGAGTATGAAAAACGCAACAGGATCGCCAACTACACCATTGAGGCAGCCGCCAAACGCTGCCATGCAACGGTGATCGATCCGACGCCGTACCTTTGCCCGGCAGGTACTTGTATGGGGTCCAGGGACGGCGTGGCCTGGTACTTCGATGACAACCATTTGGTGGATGCCGGTAACCAACAGTTGAAAGGTCTGTTCAAGGAACTGATCAAGGCCATTTAGGGCCGCGCAGCCACCGCGGCCCGGGATTTCACGCCCCACCCCTGTTGCATGCCGGCCGCCGCCAGCAGGATCGCTGCCACCCCGAGCCATTGCAGGGTTTCCAGGCGATGGCCAAAGGCAAACCAATCGACGAAGATCGCCGCGATCGGGTAGATAAACGACAGTGCACCGGTCAACGCCGTCGGCAGTTTCTGGATCGCGCCATACAGCAACACATACATCAGGCCGGTGTGGACGATGCCCAGCGTCACCAGACTGGCCCAGGCACCGGGGACTTGCGGCAGCGCAGAAAAGTGCGCAAACGGGGCGAGTAACAACACGCCGGTGCACACTTGAACCAGTGCGATCAGGTGGGGCGGTGTGCCCGTCAGGCGCTTGATGATCAGCGCCGCAATCGCATAGAGCAACGCCGCGCCCAATGCCAGGCCGATGCCCAGCAGGTAGTCGTTGCCGCCCTCGCCTTGCGTACCATGGGCACTGACAATCGCCAGCATGCCGATAAACGAAATCGCCAGCCAGAACAGCTTCTGCAAGGTGATTTTCTCGCCCAGAAACAGCGCCGCCAAACCGACCAGCATGAACGGCTGCACGTTGTACACGGCCGTGCCGATGGCTATCGAAGCGCGCGAATAAGAAGCAAACAACAGCACCCAGTTACCGACAATCGCTACACCACTGAGCACCGCCAGCAAGAACGTCGTGCGGGTCAGAATACCCGGACGCAAAAAGCCGAAGGCCGCGCAAATCAGCAGCAAGGTGCCTGCGCCGAACACACAGCGCCAGAACACCACGTCGAGCACCGGTTGCCCGGACACCAGGACGAACCAGCCGATCGTCCCAGAGATAAGCATGGCCGCGGTCATTTCAAATGTGCCGCGACGGATTGGGTTGTCCATCATCAATCTCCTGAGCATTTGCTGAAAACGTGACAAAAGTATGTCAAGCCCAACCACCTGTTCTCCAGAGTAAAAAGCAGGCTAAACTCGATTTGTGCCTTTTTTATCGAGGGTGGTTTCCCTCAGCTGCCTAATCCTGGAATCAGCTCATGACAGACGATATAGACCAGATCCTCATCAGCGCATTGATGGAAGATTCGCGGCGCTCGCTCAAGGCGCTGGCACAGCTAAGTGGGTTGTCTTCGCCGAGCGTGGCCGAACGTTTGCGCAGGCTTGAAGAGCGCGGTGTGCTCAAAGGTTATACCGTCGAAATCGACCCGAAATGCTTCGGTTACCAGCTACAGGCAATCGTTCGCGTGCGGCCACTGCCGGGGCAATTGCAGGAAGTGGAGCGGCAGATTCTGGCGATTCCAGAGTTTACCGAGTGCGACAAGGTCACCGGCGAGGACTGCTTTATCGCCCGTCTGCACGTGCGCTCGATGGAGCAACTGGACACCCTTCTCGACCGGCTCAATACTCTGGCGGAAACCAATACTGCGATTGTCAAGAAGACACCGGTCAAACGTCGATTGCCGCCGATGGCGTAAGTGCTTTTTCAGCATGTTCGGCGTAGATTGAGGTTTTTCCGGCGAAGGATTGGCGGCAATGAGAATTCAGGCAATGATACTGGCGGCGTTGATGCTAGGCGGTTGCGGGACAGTTCAAACCGTGGTGCGCAATGATCAGGCCGCGGTGGACAGCCTCAAGAAACAGAAGAGTTATTGCGGGGCGGTGCCAAGAATCTACAGCGGCCTCGCCTACGATTTCTGCAGTTTGCATGCCCCTCTGGGCGAAGGCGTGGAGGCCGACGACTACAAAAACGCCGCGATTCCTGTGGTGTTGATCGATGCGGTGATATCCGGGGCACTCGATACTTTTCTGCTGCCCTACACCATCTACAAGCAGCAGGTCGACGGCAGCATCGTGATCAATTAGCCGAGCATGGCCTCACCACTTTCACGCAGACAACAAAAAACCCGCCCAGGCGGGTTTTTCGTTATTTCACAGACTGCGATCAGTCGTCGCGGCTCATGATGCCGAAGATCTGCAACAGGCTGACGAACAGGTTGTAGATCGATACATACAGGCTGATGGTCGCCATGATGTAGTTACGCTCGCCGCCGTGGATGATGGCGCTGGTCTGGAACAGGATGCACACCGACGAAAACAGCACGAAACCTGCGCTGATCGCCAGTTGCAGGCCGCTGATCTGGAAGAAGAAGCTTGCCAGCGTTGCTCCCAGCAACACGAAGAAACCGGCGGTGATGAAACCACCGAGGAAGCTCATGTCCTTGCGGGTAATCAGCACGTAGGCCGACAGACCACCGAACACCAGTGCAGTCATTGCGAACGCCGAGCTGACCACTTCAGCGCCGCCCTGCATGCCCAGATAGCGGTTGAGGATCGGGCCGAGCAGGAAACCCATGAAACCGGTCAGCGCGAATGCGGACACCAGGCCCCACGCGGAATCACGCAGCTTGTTGGTAAGGAAGAACAACCCGTAGAAGCCGATCAGCACCACGAAAATATTCGGGTAGCCAACGCGCATCTGCTGGGCAACGAAAGCCATCACACCGCTGAATGCAAGGGTGAGAGCCAGTAGGCCGTAAGTGTTGCGCAGGACGCGGCTAACCTCTAGCTGCTCAGCCTGCACGCCGTTATTAACTGCGTAATCCTGTTCGCGCATGGCGACACTCCTGTTGGTTTGAAACGTTCAGTCGCAAAGATCATAACAGACGCTCTGTAACAAGCCATGCAGAGAGTTTGACAGTGTGTTACATACTCAACGGAGGTGTGGCCGAGTGGTTTAAGGCAACGGTCTTGAAAACCGTCGACTGTAACAGGTCCATGAGTTCGAATCCCATCGCCTCCGCCATCTTATGTACGACAAAGCCCTGATTATTCAGGGCTTTGTCGTTTCTGGCGATTGAGATTTCTGCCGCGCTCATTGAAGCGTTACAAAACTTTTTGACACGCGTTACAAAACTTTCTGGTTTTTCTCCCTTCTCCGGCGTCCTGCCAAACGTAAAACACTCTTCATGTAACACGGTGCTACGCTGGTCTCTTTCACGGAGGAAACCCCATGCCGAATTCAGATCTGCTCCCTTCCCTGCTTTACAAAATCAATGAGAACCAACTCGCTCTCGAAGCCGCCATCATGGAGCTGTCGAATTGGGTCGAACAACGCGGCTCTGCGGATGTCGCCGAGAACGTCAGGGGTGCCCTTTGGGCGATCGACAAGAACGAAGAATTCATCAAGATGACCTTGGCTGTATTGATGACTCCCGACTGACAGTTCGTCGCCTCCTCCTCGCCTACTCGTCGCGCCTCGATTACTGTACATGCATACAGCATTTGTACAGTGAACCCGCAGCATGAACTTCGATCAGGCGAAAAACCTACGGCTCCAACGATGGCGCGCAACCCTCGACGATCACGACTTCCGTCTTCAGAACCCAGAGGGTCATCGGGAAACCCTCCACGATATGGCGGCGACGCTTCTCGATGAGGGCCTGATCGACCGGCTTGAGCAGTTCGACATGAACGAGATGGCGGATTCCGCTTACTGGCACGCCGTCGAGGAGCTGCAGAACTCGACCGGGCACTACCGTGGCGCCTCGACCTATGACGTCGTGCAGATCGACAACGGAAACCTGCTGGGCACTATCAGCCGCTCAGTATTCAACTTTGCCAATGACGAGCCCCGCGGCGCTTCCTTCGCCTACGACGGGAAGGTCTACTCCGACGCGGATGGTGTGCGGTTGACGTTGGGGCTTTCCCGACAGATTGGGAAGATTTCAGGCTTGGTGCTGGAAATGAATGGGCGTCGGTATCAACTGGTCGAGACCGAACGAATGATCGCCGGCATCACCCACCATCCTATCTCTGACGCTGACGCCTATCGAGCGCTTATAGATGCAGCGCAAGTCGCGCATGAAGAACGGGATCTGCGCGCTTTTGAAAAGGTGCGGCCTCACATTGAGTCGGCGGCCTTCTGCATGTGTCCTGCCTGCCTTGATCGCTTTGCTGCTCGCGATGATTGCTCGGCCTGCGCCGGAAAAGGCTTTGTGACGAAACCGATGTCAATGCGATAAGGCTTCGCCACACTCAATACTGTCGGTTGGCTAGGATTTGCAGGCAATAAGCAAACTCCGCGTCATAACAGAGCCTCCATAAAAGCCGGACTGATTAGCAGAAGCGACGCTGCCCTGCTCGCCGGCCTGAGACAGGATGTCATACCCGAGGCTACCGCAGATCTCTCCGGCTTTCTCAAAGCAGTTTCCCCAACTGAAAGCGGTTCCAGAGCAGTTAATGGAATATCCAACACGTCCATCCGGCATATAAGTCTTGGAAGCAGTTGTACACCCTGAAATCGAGACCAGCGTAATCAGAAATAGCGACAATAACCGCATAGCGACTCTCCAATGAAGACCAGCAACCATTGAGATAGTAGAGCAGAATGCCATTATTGGATGGAGCCTAGTCCCTATCCGGATGACTGCTGCTCACCTCCTTGATATAGCCTTGGCACGCTTGGAGCGCTATTAATCCCCGGTCACCGGTGTCAGTGATGGCGATAATTCGTTGAGCATGCGCTGGGTCAAGTCGGGCTCGTACGGCTGCATGAACCATGCCGCCGGTGCCGGCGGCGGCAGGCACTGAACAGCCAGCGGTTGAACCCGAGTCGAGGAAGACTGACAGCCGCAGATCAGCAGTGGCAAGGCGATCGCGCAGGCGATCTTGGTTCTTTTGGGCATCAGTCATTTTCTCGAAGTGGGTTTGCTCACTGGCCGCCAGTCTCTGCTCGAGCGCTCGGCGCTTATCCTGCTCGGCCTGTTGTGCGGTGGCAGCGGCTTGGGTCAGTTGGTTGAGGGTTTCGGCGTTCAACCGCGCCTGCTCGGCCAGCTGCCGCCCGTACCGCCAGCCCTGAAACTGCCAGGCACAGCCAGCGCCGATCAATACCAGCGCCAGCACACCGACTGTTTTCCAAGGGACGGCGATCACACCAGCACCGCCCGCGCACGCGACCAGATCTCCAGTCGATCCTGTAAACCATTCAGACCGCCATTAATACGGCGAGTGATGGTGTTGAACTGGTCTCGGTCAGCCAGATCGTTCAGTCCATTCTGCTTCCAGAACCACGCTGCTGACATGGCTGCGTACCGGGGTAGTTCCAGCAGCTCCGGCTGAATGATCAGGTCGAGGCCCAGCGCCTCGCCGCACGCAGCATAATTCGCCCGCCCGGTAATCTGGATCAGGCCCCGGCCACGATATTTCGAACCATCGCCGGGTTGGGTATTGCCCAGATCCGCTCGCCCCTCATATTTCGCTTGACCCGGGGTCGGCCCCCAGATCTCGCGAACGTAGCGCAGCTGTCCCGACTCATGGCCTAGCTGGGCGATGAACGCGGCAACACGCTTTCTACCGACGATTTGGTAGCGCTGCATTGCTGTATTCAGGACAGGTACAAAAACGCCCGCGACAGGGCGGGCGTTGGGGAGGATTTGCAGCAACTGCTGCTGAGTGATGGACATACAAACTCCAGACATGAAAAAGCCGCTCAAGGCGGCGAATGGGTGCGACTGATGGCGTTATGCGAGGCTGACGACCTTGACCGGCTTGGCCGGCTTTTTCCCTTTCTTGCCCTTGGCGTTGGCCTTGCCCTTCTTGCCGCCGTTGCATTCAACGGTGATCGACCAGCCGGCTTGCGTGTAAGTGTGCTGCACCGATTCGGTGAGAAATTCGCCATCGAGTCCGACCTTGAAGCCTTGGGCGACAATGGTGCACTCGGCAAAAATATCGGTGCGCCCGGGCATTTCCAGCCGTACGCCGGCCGTGGAACGGTTGAATGCTGCCAGCCGCGCTTTGGCCGCAGCCTGGGCGGCGGTCTTGTTCGGGTAGATATGCCGATCGGTATGCACCGCCGGCAGCCCGGCCGGGGCGTCGTCGTTTTCCAGCGACACCACAGCCAGCTCACCGGTCTTTTTGTCTTGATGCTTGGCTCCGACCGCCTTGTGCGAATCGCGATCCTGAAAGTTGAACTGCCAGCGGCTGACGTCACTTTTTTTGATCACGATCGGCGGCAGCACCTTACCGCTTGCGCTCTGCCCGCCCTGACGCGGCATGACCAACAACTTGCCGTCGGCGACCTTCGCCGTGCAGTCGTATTGCTTAGCCAGGCGCGTGACAAAATTGAAGTCGGATTCGTTGAGCTGATCGGCCCGCGCAACCTTCGTGCCGACCGGACACGCCGGCGACCAGCCGTTGCGCGCGGCGATATCGCCAACGATCGCCGACAGCGGCACGTCCTCCCAACTGCCGCTGCGCACGGTCTTGCCACTGCCGCGCATGTCGCTGGCTTTGCCCTTGATCACGATCGTATCGGGCGGGCCGGACACCGCGACGCCATCGACCACATAGCGGCCCAACCGGACCAGCGACGTCTCCTGATAGCCCAGATAGATCTCGATGCCTACGCCTTTACTCGGCAACGTCACCAGCCCGTCCCGATCGTCAATGCGCAGCTCGAATTCGTCGGACTCCATTCCGGTCTTGTCGGTGACACTCAATTGAATCAGCCGATCATTCAACAGAGCCGTGATGTCGGTCCCGTCGACCACAATACGAAAGCGCGGCGTCATGAATTTTTCCCAAAAAAAAGCCCCGTACAGGACGGGGCAAGCAAGCACAGAGCGTTACGCGTAACGCGAGGATCCGCCGGCGAGGACTCAGGACGGGGTCAGTTCCACAAGGTAATTGCCTCGGTCACCCGCTGCGGCAGATCCGGCAACACGATCACCACGCCGGCGCGGTAGGGTTGATCTTCATCGGCCAGCCCCTGATTGGCATCAAGCACCGCCTCGACGCAGCCATCCAGATGCCCGTAATAGTTGTGACAGATGGTATCGAGCAGATCCCCGTCAGACGTCCTGCATGTCGTCGCCATAGCGCACAAACTCCAAGGTAAAGGCCTGCTTGCGCGGGATACCGCCCTGCATCAGCGCGCTTTGTTCTTCATCGACGTTTTCAAGGCACCACGTCCCCAGCACGTCGCCATAACCGGTGGTCATGGTCAGCGGCTGAAGTTTTCCGCCCATCGTGCGCAGGGTGTCGAGCTGCTTTAACCCGCCCTTCAGCCCCGGCAGGATCACGCCCTTGAGGGTGATTTTCTCGTCACCGATGCCCACGCCCTGCTGCGCCGGGCGCCGCGATAGGCGCTCTTGCGAGGCCCAGCGGAATTTGGTCGACCGGCGCAGCTCGTCAAAGGCCGCCGTGTCCAGGTTGAAGAAATACGGCTGCTCCTTGGGGTCTTGCGGCTGGATGATCAGCAGGTGCGGGAACGGCTTCACCGCTTCCGGCGCCGGCGTCTGATCCGTGGCAAAGGTGCCCGTGGGCACGATGTTGGCCAATGACGGGCTGATCTTGCCGGCGATCTTGTTGATGGCCGTGGCGGCCTTGCCGGCCTGCTCCTTCAGCACGCCCAAGCGTTCCTCCACCTGGGCGACCGCGCGGGTGGCCGTGCCGTACATGGCCACCACCCGCCCCACTTGCGCCTGCGCGGCGTTGATCCCGCGCATGGCCCGCTGAAGCTTTTCCCCGATCGCCGGCCCGACAAAGGGCAGGCTTTCCAGCTCGGACGCGGCGCCGGTGATTTCGCCGATCGCGCCATTCACCGGTGACAGCATTCCGTCCAAACTGCGCCGGCCGGTTTCGCCTGCCGTGGCCAAGTACTTCAGCCCCGATTGCAACTGCCCCAATGCTTCCATGTGCCCCCCTTATCAAACGTGTGGCGTGTCATAGAGCTGATTGCCCCCCATCTGCTTGGCCATGTCGCGATAGTGCTGATCGAGCATTGGCTTGATCTGCGCGAAAAGCTGATTGCCATCCTTCACGTCGCCGTTGACCACCAGCGAAAACGGCGCCTGAATCGCCACGTTGGACTCGACTTTTGGCGCCGCCGGCGCCGCTGCCATCGGCTTGACCAATGCCCCCGCCGCCGCGTCTGCGCTGGCCGGAGGCATCATCATGTCTTTGGCGGCCATGCCGATCTGAGGCGGCGGCGTAGGCTCTTCCAGCCCGGAGCGAATCACCTTCGGTCGACGCAGTTCCGAACCCGGGAAGCGCACCTTGTTGGCAAAGTGCGGCAACAGCATGGCGTCCTTCGAATTCAGGTCGCGCGGGTCATACGACACCGGCGGCGCCTCCGGAACGGCCGGGGCCATCGTCGCGCCGACATCCAGCCCCTTGCCGGGATTGGTCAGCATCAAGGGGCCAGTGGCCGCCGGCGCGAACGCCTTGGCCGTAGCACCCAACGAGGTATCGCCCAGCTTCGGCGCCATGTCCTTGCCGGCATCAGCCATCATCAATGGCCCGGCGTCCGGGATTTTCTTCAGCTCTTCGGGCGTGCCGAACATCTTTTTGCCCATGAAACCGCCGAGGGCATCCCCGCCCTGACTGCCTAGGTAGCCACCGATCAACCCGCCGATGATCGTGCCAATCACCGGCACCGCCGAACCGATCGCCGCACCGGCGGCCGCACCGGCCAGCGTGCCCGCCAAACCACCGGCGGCCGCGCCGTAACCCTCGGCCTTCTCGTCCTGAGTCTCGGCGTTTTCGTAGGTGTCGTAGGCCTTGAAGCCGGCATCGATCACCGCAACCACCGCCGCACCCTTGACCACGGATCCGACGCTTGGCCCCTTGTAGCCGCCTTTCACGCCCTTGCCACCCTTACCGCCCTTGCCCTTTTTGCCATCGCCGCCGGCATCGAGGTCGCCGGCCTCCATCCCGCCGCCCATACCACCGGCGCCCATGTTGGTCACGATCACTTTTTGCGGGATGTTCGGATTGCCCATCAGCGAGCCACGGCCGATGTTCATCAACCCCTTGGCCATCTTGAGGCCACTCATGGCCGTCGACAGACCAATCAAGCCAGCCGTGGCCAGCCCGATACCCGTCACCAGTCGCGGCGACTCGTCGGCGAGCTTGGCCAGACCCGTCGCCACCGAGCCAATCCCGTCAACCACCTTGTCAGTTACCGGGCGCATGGCGTCGCCGATCGCGCGCATCGAGTCGTCAAGGTTCTGCACCATTTCCGACTGCTTTTGCGCCGAAGACTGCCGGCGTTCTTCCAGGTTCTTATCCAGAATCCCGGTCGCGCTGACCGACTCCTTTTTCAGCTTCTCGTACAGATCCTTGTTCTGCATGAACGCGGTCAAGGCGCCCTTAACCTGCATGTCAGCGAACAGGTCACCGGTGCGCAATGCCGATTCCAGCGAGGCGATCATGGCCTTGGCTTTTTCGGGATCAGATTCCTGGCTGATCGCAGCCGTGGCTTTGGCCATCTCGGCGGCCTTTTTGGGGTCGGTCGCTTCGATGTACTTTTGGGCCAGCGCAAAGCTGGATTCCAAAGTGGACTTGCCGTTCTGCAAACCGGTGTTCATCGACCCTTGATAGTCGATGCCGGCCTTTTTGTACGCCGCGACGGTTTCGCCGGAGCCGATTTTCTCCATCCAGTTCTTGAGGTTGTTCGCCGCCTCATCCGAACCGCCGGCAGTCTTCATCTGCACTTGCAGCATCGACCCCAGTTGCGTCACCGAGTCCATGCCGGTGATGCCCAGCTTGCCCATGCCGGCCAACAACTCCGGAAACCACTTGGCCATGTCGGCCGCTTCAAAACTGCCCGCCTGCCCTTGGTAAGCGATCGCCTCAAGCGCCTTTTGCATCATTGCCGGGTCGGTGATCTTGGCGTTCTGCCCGAGGGCATTGATCATCTTGGCGGTTTCAGTACCGTCCGACCCCTGCCCCACGGCGAACTTGGCCGCCGTCGGTGCATACGACAGCGCCTTGTCCAGCTCCATGCCGGCGCCCACCAGGGCGTTGACCACCTCGGCCACCTGATTGCGCGCCATACCGGTATCGCGCGACGTGTCGATCACGGTCTTGGACAGCGTCGCCTCTTCGGGCGTGTTGGCAATGTTGGCCTTGATCGCGATGTCACGAATGATCGCGCCATAGTCCGCGCTGATCTTGGCCGGAATCACCATCGCAGCCGAGGCGGCGGTGGCTTGCCCGATGCTGCTTTTCATCTGCTGCTTGCCGGCATCGAGCTGCGTGTGTCCCTTGGCCTTCAGCTCGGCCCCGCGCGCCGTCCTGCCCATCTGAGTGTAAGCCTTGCCCAGATTGCGGACTTCGACGCCTTCCTTCTTCAGCGCGGCGAGGTTGGCTTCCAGCTTCTTGCGCAGGGCGTCGGCACCCTTCTCGCCGGCCAAATGCGCCTTTCGCCACTCATCGCGCAGGCGCATGGTGTCGCCAATGGTCTTTTCAAGAACCCGGGCGCGCTTGCCCGTGTCCTCCAATTTCTTGATGCGGCCGGTGACGTCCTTGAACGCCGCTCCCACCGTGGAACTGACCGCCCCGCCAATGACCAACCCGAGCGCAAGTTTATTGCTCATGTGCGTGCCCTACCTTGCTCAGTCGAAAGCGGCTCAATCCCTGAGCCACCACAGCATCCGGTCAAAGGGCATGGCCTCGATCTCGGCGGCAGAGAAACCCGTCTCTCTCGCCAAGGTCTTGGCCGCCACCCGTTGGGTCTCGGCGTTAAAGCTCATCCTCTTCGACCAAGCGAAAATAGCCGGCCTGCAGGCGGTTGTAGTTGCGCGTAGTCAGGGCCGCAATCTCCGGTTCGGTCGCCTGCAACAGGCTGCAAAACATGCTGATTTCGAGCTGTTCATAGTCACCCTTGGCACCCGCCGAAGCGGCGCGCTGATCGCGAACGGTCGGCGCGCGCATGGTCACTTTGTCGACCTTGACGCCGCCGAAGTCAGCAGCCCCCTTCAGGGTAATGACGACGCTGTCGTCATTGACGAGCAACCAGGACGGGACTTTCTTTTCTTCGTTTTCTTGAGTCATTTTCTAATTCCTTACATGCCCAGGGCTGAACGTTCGGCAGCCAGTTGGTCAACGCCATCCACCACAAAAATCATGGCGAGCGGGTCAACTTCGAACATCACGCGCCCGTCGATTTCGAGCTTGTAATAGGTGATCTTTACGCCGTGCTTGATTTCACCCACGGTCGACGGTTTCCAGTCGCCCATGTCCACCTCTTTCACACCGCCGCGCATGGTGACGATCACCGGCGTCACGCGGCCTTTCAGATCTGCGAAGGCGCCACGGAACACCAGATTGGCGGCGGTCTGGTCAGCCAGACCGAAGAACTTCAGCGCCTCGCGGCGCACGCCGTTGGTGGTAAAGGCCGACTCGATTTTTTCAAGACCCACCGCGAACTCGATCGGGGCGAACATGCCGCCGCCTTGGTAGTCCTCGACTTTTTGGGTCAGCTTGGGCAACGTCAAGGTCGGCACGTCGCCGGAGAAACTGACGCCGTCGACAAACAGGTTCATGTTCTTCAGAACTTGAGGAATCATTGATAAGCCCCCTTAGGCTTCAAGCACTTCAGTCAGCCACTCGTTGGTGACCTCAATTACGAAATTCGGGTTTTCCGCCGGCGGCACGTCGGTGAAGCGAATGACCCAGTAAATGATGCCCTGCTCGATCTGGCTGGCCGTGTTCCGTTCGGTGTCCGCGTAAACCTCGAAGTTGATGATCGCGCCGGCGTTCTTCTGATCGCGCATGAACGCTTGCAGGCCTTCGGTCACGTCCTTGACGTAGGTCTTGGTGATCGAGCGGTCGACCGCCCACTTGTGCCCCGCCTGAATCGCATCCATCAGGATGTCGCAGGTACGCACGCGGGTGACGAATGCCCACTTCGAATCGCTCGACAGCGTGCGGTTGCCCCAGAGGCGATAACCGCCGTCACGAATGATCGTGGTGATATTGGCGTTGTTGAGCAGGTTGGCCCGGCAAGTGGCGTCACCGTCCAGGTACTCGACCGGGCGCGAGGTGCCGGTGATGCCGACAAACTCCTTGTTCGACGGCGAAGCCCAATAGCCGTAATTCTCGTCCGTCCAGGCGAACAGGCCGGCAGTCCATGCCGAACCCGGCGCGTCGATCGTCGCACTGGTGACCGTGTCCCAGAACTGCACACCCGGATCCACCAGATACAGGCGCTTACTGCCGAAGTTTTCGGCGTATTCCATGACCGCTTCGTCGGTCGTGTTCGGGCCGTCGATGATCGCGATCGCGCGCAGCTTGCCGGCCAATGCATCCATGGCCGTCGCGATCGCTTGGGTTGCCGAATGTTTCGGGGCGATCAGCAACTTGGGTTGCGCGTTGTGCTTGCTCTTGCCATCGAGCAGCGCTTGCAGGCCGGTACGCTGACCCGAGGCCAGCACGCCGCCGATGATCGCCGAGGTTTGCAGCGCGGCGTCTTCCAGCTTGGGCACGCCGATGGCGACGATCACCGCCTTGGCGCGCACATAGATCGCCTGACAGGCCTTGGTGATGGCCGAGTCAGCGCCGAAAGCGGCGATCGCCTCGCGCTCGGTCGTGATCAACATCAGCTCGCCAGCCTTGGCCGTGCCGCCGCCGAGAACGCCGGGGGTGAAGGTGTCGCACAGACCAATGATCGAGGACGACGGCAGCGAGATAGTGCGCGCACCGGTATCAATCAGCGTGGTCGTGACGCCGTGAAAAAAACCACTCATAAGGGTCAATCTCCAGAAACGAAAAAGCCCCGCATAAGCGAGGCTGTGAGGGTGTTCGTGTTACGCGTAACGGAAAAGAAAACGCCCCGTCAGTGCGGGGCGTTTATTGCAGCTCGGCAGGATCTGGCGGCGAGGAATCCGGCCAGCCCTGCGACAGCATGTCGTCGTGAAACTCACCGGCCTCGATCACGCGCAACAGCGTCAGCTCACGGTCAAAACAGGCTTGGACGTGCGCCCGCACCGCCTTGGCAATGGCGATGATCTGAGCTGAGCCGATCTCGACAAAGCCCGTCACCGTCTTGAAGTTACAGCGATATTCGGGATCGAGGACGGCGGACAATCCGGTACTGGCAATCAGCGCCTGGCTGTCACGCGTCGTCTCGATTTGCAGGCCATCGACGGTGACGCCAGTGGCCTCACGCTTGTAGCGCTCGACAGCGACTAACTGCGCATAATCCGGCACCGGCGCCGGGCGCTCGCCCTTGACCACCTCCCCGTCGACCAGACGCCAAATTCCGTCAGTCTCCTGAGTGATCCGAAGAAAAAGGCCGTCATCGACCTTGATCGCCGAAGTGGGGATCTGATGAACCCCGCTAATCAGACACGTCCGCAACGTCAAATCTTCGTTAAATACTGCGTACTTCATGGCTCACCTCAGTAACCGATGCAGATCCAGGAGAAGGCATCAGGATAAGTCGCAGCAGCGTTGCGGTACTTAAACCCCGTGGCCACCAAGTAGTTATTGTGAAAGGACAGAGTCGCCTCGTTTTGCCCAAACACCAGCGCACACGGCGCATTCGGAAACTGGATTGGAAAGGACACCAAAGCGTCAGCCGCGTTGGCGGTGTTATTGCCCCACTGGATGATCAAGCCGCCGAGCCACGACGGGAACACAATGTAGCCATTAATGGCCTTCTGGATTTGAAACCCCCAGCGCATTTTTTTCGGGGTCACGATCGTGGCGTCATCGGTGCCCGCGTCGGCCTGCGCTTGTGTGGCGATCTTGGCCGTGCCGAGCTTGATTTCGGTGGCCTGCGTCGCCAAAGCCTCAAGCGCGGCAATGTCGATATTTCCCTGATTGATCGGCGCGTTCCAGGCCTTAAGGCACCAGATGACAGCCAAGTTGCGTGGGCGCACAGTTCGCCAATATGCCGTGCCAAACGAACCGGATTGCATCCCTGTCGAGGTGTAGTTGATATCCGCCGCGAAGCCCGGCGCAGGATCAGCATCAATCTGCGAAACGTTGGCAATTCCTTGAATCGTAGGGCCAACACCGTCGTCACCTTGAATCTTAGTGCCGACTTGATAGCTGCCAACCGCACGTCCAGCATCAACCCCGCGCCCATGATCCCAGCCCCGCAGGAACTCCGCGCGGGATTCCGGCAAGCGGAAATTGCCCGCACCTTCGTCACCCTTGTTGAAAGCCGTGCCGAGAAACGTCGCCAGATCGGGATAGACGGCAATGCTTTTGACACTGCCGTCGAGTTCCAAAAACCCGGGCGGAATCTTGTCTACCGGAAACCATACGCCAGTGCCCACGGGCAACGCCGAGGCCTGAGCAATCATCGCCTCGATCTCGGTCTTGGTGTAAGTGTCCTTGATGCCCATGCCAGCGAGCGTTTCCGGGTTATCACCCGATACGAAAACACCACGATCGTTGACTTTGACGCGCGTGTACTGGCCCGGCGCCTTGTTCTTCGGTAACACCTCCAGAATGGCCACGTCGACGTAGGCCCGCGAGGCCAGCACGATCGCCGGGTCAATCTTGAGCTGAATGTTGCCGGTACTGGTGACGATGAAATTCATGCGCACGATTTGCGTGCGGCCCGAACCCTGCGACAGCAACGGCTTGAAGCTCGGCGCGCAGTTGGCCACCGCCACCAGATCCCCGTCCGCGTCGTACAGACCGATTTCGCGAATCCACTTACCGCCTTCATCGGCGGGAATGATCTGCTCGGCGATGATCACCGCCGGGTTGACGGGATCGATCTTCAGTTGATTGAGCGGCTTGCGGCGCCACTCATTGAGCAATTTGGTTTGTCCGGCCGCCGGTACCGGGTTGGGCGGATCTGCCAGCCCGTTCGGGTTGGCATCACCCACGCCCATTTGCGTGATCAGCCAGGGAATGCCGAGTGCGTCGGCGTTCGCCTGCTTGGCCATCCCCACGTTCGTGAGGATCGCGAAAAACTGCGAATTCGCATCAATCATAATAAACGTCCAGGGTGTCTATGGTGTGTTCGCGACCGACCACGCCGAAGCTGCCGGTGACCTCGATGTCACGCATGACGGGCGGGTAAACGTCGATTTCGTCGCCTTCGTAAAGGCACACGGCAATATTCAAATCGCCTTGTGTTTCCAGGCTGATCGCCAGCCCGGTCAGATGCCGCGTGACGGGCTTGGCGTCATCAATCAGGCGCTCTAGCTCCTGATACATTTCCTCGGTGATGCCGGTATCGAGAACGCCGACCTTCAGCGCGAAGGTGCCCGGCACGCCCTCGGGCACGGTGTTGAACCACTCGACTATCTCGATCAGATAGCCCAGCGGCTCGACCACCCGGCGCAACGCGCCGATCGTGCCCTTGTGCTTGTGGATGTAGAAAGACGCCTTGATGGCCGCGCGCTTGGTAGCCTCAGACCATCGGTAATCCCAGCGATCGA
>NZ_JBIUVX010000005.1:166888-178071 GCF_044743175.1 Pseudomonas sp. NPDC087690 | reverse complement strand
AGCGCCGACTAGGCCCAGCCTTCACCGGCGCCGAGCACGTCGCCGTAGGAGAAACCACCGCACGCCACCAGACCTTTGAACTCGTTCAGGTCGACACGGCCAGCGAGAATGTCGCTCATGTGCACGTCGATCGCGTTGAAACCGGCGCGGTCGAACGCAGCCGCCATTTCCACCTGACCGTTGACGCCCTGCTCACGCAGCACGGCAACCTGAGGGCGGATGCCTTTCTTGATGTAAGGCGCGGCGATGTCCTGATTGACGTCGTAGCTGAGCTTGACGCTCAGGCCCGGGTTGTCTTCTTCCAGCAGCACGTCGAACTCTTGTTCGGCGCAGTCGGCGTTGTCACGCAGACGCTGGATCTGGTAGCTGGTTTCAGCCCAGGTGCGTTGCAGCAGACGACGCTGGCCTTCGAACACGGTGTCACCGTTGAAGGTGATGTTGATCTGGCCATTGTTGATCGGCTGACCGATAACCGACACGCAGTCGCCCAGACCGGCCGCGCTGAATTGCGCGAGGATGTCTGGCGTGGCGTCCTGACGAACCTGGATCACCGCACCCAGTTCTTCGTTGAACAGGATCGCAGCGATTTCTGCCGAGGACTCGGCAACGCTGTCCAGGTTCAGGCTCAGACCGCAGTGACCGGCGAAGGCCATTTCCACCACGGAAGTCAGCAGACCACCGTCGGAACGGTCGTGGTAAGCCAGCAGGTGACCGTCGGCGTTGAGGCCCTGGATCACGGCGAAGAAGGCTTTCAGGTCTTCGGCGTCGTCGACGTCCGGCGCGTGTTTGCCGAGCTTGCCGTGTGTCTGAGCAAGGATCGAAGCGCCCATACGGTTCTGACCGCGACCGAGGTCGATCAGGATCAGGTCGGTGGTGCCTTTGTCCATGCGCAGTTCCGGGGTCAGGGTCTGACGGATGTCAGCCACTGGCGCGAAACCGGTCACGATCAGCGACATCGGCGAGGTCACGGTTTTTTCTTCGCCGTTGTCGTTCCAGCGAGTGGCCATGGACATCGAGTCCTTGCCCACCGGAATGGTAATGCCCAGCTCAGGGCACAGTTCCATACCGACCGCTTTCACGGTGTCGTACAGACGCGCGTCTTCGCCCGGGTGGCCGGCAGCCGACATCCAGTTCGCCGACAGTTTGATGTCGGAGATCTTGTTGATGCGCGAAGCAGCGATGTTGGTCAGGGTTTCGCCGATGGCCATGCGGCCCGAGGCCGGAGCGTCCAGCAATGCCAGCGGAGTGCGCTCGCCCATCGCCATCGCTTCACCGGTGTAGACGTCGAAGCTGGTCGCGGTGACGGCAACGTCGGCCACCGGAACCTGCCACGGGCCGACCATTTGGTCACGGGCCACGAGGCCGGTGATGGTGCGGTCGCCGATGGTGATCAGGAAGCTCTTGCTCGCCACGGCCGGGTGATGCAGAACGCGTTCGATGGACTCGCTGATGTCGAGGTTCGACGGATCGAAGTCATCGCCCAGCTCAGCTTCGCGAACCACCGAACGGTGCATGCGCGGGGCTTTGCCCAGCAACACTTCCAGTGGCATGTCCACCGGGTTGTTGCCGAAGTGGCTGTCGGTCACGGTCAGTTGCGGCTCGGCAGTCGCCTCGCCCACTACGGCAAACGGGCAGCGCTCACGTTCGCAGATCGCCTGGAAGCGTTCAAAGTCTTCAGGGCCGACCGCGAGAACGTAACGTTCCTGGGATTCGTTCGACCAGATTTCGTGCGGGGCCATGCCCGGCTCGTCGTTGGGAATGTTGCGCAGTTCGAAACGGCCACCGCGGTCGCCGTCGTTGACCAGTTCCGGGAAGGCGTTGGACAGACCGCCCGCGCCGACGTCGTGGATGAAGCTGATCGGGTTCTTGTCACCCAGTTGCCAGCAACGGTCGATGACTTCCTGGCAGCGACGCTCCATCTCAGGGTTTTCACGCTGTACGGAAGCGAAGTCGAGATCCGCCGAACTGGTGCCGGTGGCCATCGAGGAAGCGGCGCCGCCGCCCAGACCGATCAACATCGCCGGACCGCCGAGGACGATCAGCTTGGAGCCAACGACGATCTCGCCTTTCTTGACGTGTTCTTCGCGGATGTTGCCCATGCCGCCAGCGAGCATGATCGGCTTGTGGTAACCACGAACCTCGTCACCGTGCGGGGTGGTGATCGATTGTTCGAAGGTACGGAAGTAGCCAGTCAGGGCCGGACGGCCGAATTCGTTGTTGAACGCGGCGCCGCCGAGCGGGCCTTCGATCATGATGTCCAGCGCGGTGACGATGCGCTCAGGCTTGCCGTACGGCACTTCCCACGGCTGTTCGAAGCCGGGGATCTGCAGGTTAGACACGGTGAAACCGGTCAGGCCAGCCTTTGGCTTGGCGCCACGACCGGTTGCACCTTCGTCACGGATCTCGCCGCCGGAACCGGTCGATGCGCCCGGGAACGGGGCAATCGCGGTCGGGTGGTTGTGGGTTTCAACCTTCATCAGGATGTGCACCGGCTCCTGCACCGCGCCGTACTGGCGGGTTTCAGGGTTCGGGAAGAAACGGCCGGCAACGTTGCCGACGATCACCGAGGCGTTGTCCTTATAAGCCGACAGAACGCCTTCGCTGTGCATCACGTAGGTGTTCTTGATCATGCCGAACAGGCTTTTTTCCTGGTTCTCACCATCAATATCCCAACTGGCGTTGAAGATCTTGTGGCGGCAGTGCTCGGAGTTGGCCTGGGCGAACATCATCAGTTCGATGTCGTGCGGGTTGCGCTTGAGACCGTTGAAGGCGTCGACCAGATAGTCGATCTCGTCTTCGGCCAGAGCCAGGCCCAGCTCGGTGTTGGCTTTTTCCAGCGCGCCGCGACCACCACCGAGGATGTCGATTGCGGTCAGCGGCTTCGGCTCGGCGTGGCTGAACAGACCGGCGGCCTGTTCAAGGTTGGCCAGCACGATCTGGGTCATGCGGTCATGCAGCACGTCGGCAATCTGCTGCGCTTGGGCTTCGCTGAACTGACCGGCCACGTAGAAGGCGATACCGCGTTCCAGACGCTGGATCTTGCTCAGGCCGCAGTTGCGGGCGATGTCGCTGGCCTTGCTCGACCATGGCGAGATGGTGCCGAAACGCGGCAACACCAGAAACAGACGGCCGGTCGGCTCTTGAACCGGAACGCTTGGACCGTACGTCAGAAGGCGCGCTAGCACCTGCTGTTCGTCGCCGGTCAGGACGCCGGTGACTTCGGCGAAGTGAGCGAATTCCGAATACAGGCCACTGTCAGCTGGATCCTTCTGGCTCAATTCCTAAAGGAGTTTGCTGTGGCGAAAGGCAGAAAGGGCAGGAGCGCCGCGCAGGATCAACATCTTCGGGACAGCCTCGGGAAGGGGTGTGCTTTGAGGCCGTGCATTCTAGCCTAAACCGCCCTCAACATCACCCGAAACGCTACGCACGGTTGCACTCGGACCTCAATCTGTGTTTCTGCCTTGAAAGTCAGGTAAATCGACCCTGTAGCAACGGCTTATTTTTACTGTAACAAAATGCCCTGAAGGCCCGTTTTTGCGGGGTTTCGTCAGGTTTTGTGATGTCTAGCAGACAAGCCCCGTGCTGTCGATATATGGCGCCCGTGGCCGTTTGCGTATACTGCGCAGATGTTTTTCCCAACGGCTTTGCGTCCGCGGTACGCCAAATGGCTGATCGCAACCGGACTCTTCCTGATGCTCGGTGGCTGTGTTGATAAACCCAACACTCTCGAGCGCATAAAGGAGGATGGTGTGCTGCGGGTGATTACCCGTAACAGCCCCGCCACCTACTTTCAGGATCGCAGCGGTGAAACCGGCTTCGAATACGAGCTGGTGAAACGCTTCGCCGACGATTTGGGTGTGGAACTGAAAATCGAGACCGCTGACAACCTCGACGACCTGTTCAATCAGATCGGCAAACCGAACGGCCCGGTGCTGGCCGCCGCCGGTCTGGTCAGCAGCGAACAGCGCAAGAAACAGGTGCGCTTCTCGCACTCCTACCTCGAAGTCACCCCGCAGATCATCTACCGCAACGGCCAGTCGCGGCCAACCGATCCCGGCGATCTGGTCGGCAAGAAGATCATGGTGCTCAAAGGGAGCACCCACGCTGAACAACTGGCCGAGCTGAAACAGAAATATCCTGGCATTGAGTACGAAGAGTCCGATGCGGTTGAAGTCGTTGACCTGCTGCGCATGGTCGATGAAGGTCAGATTGACCTGACCCTGGTCGATTCCAACGAAGTGGCGATGAATCAGGTGTACTTCACCAACATCCGCGTGGCTTTCGACCTCGGCGATGCACGCAGCCAGAGCTGGGCGGTGGGCCCGGGCGAAGACAACAGCCTGCTCAACGAGATCAATGCCTACCTCGACAAGGTGCAAAAAAACGGCACCCTGCAACGCCTGAAGGATCGCTATTACGGCCACGTCGACGTCCTCGGCTACATGGGCGCCACCACCTTCGCCCAACATTTGCAGCAGCGCCTGCCGAAATACGAACAGCACTTCAAGAATTACGCGAAGAAAGAGAAAGTCGACTGGCGCCTTCTAGCGGCGATCGGTTATCAGGAATCGCTGTGGCAACCGACCGTCACCTCGAAAACCGGTGTGCGCGGTTTGATGATGCTGACCCAGAACACCGCTCAGGCGATGGGCGTGTCCAACCGTCTCGATCCGAAGCAAAGCATCATGGGCGGCGCCAAGTACCTGGCTTATATGAAGGATCAGCTCGACGATTCGATCAAGGAACCGGATCGCACCTGGTTTGCCCTGGCAGCCTATAACGTCGGCAGTGGTCACCTGGATGACGCGCGCAAACTGACGGCCAAGGAAGGTTTGAACCCGGACAAATGGCTGGACGTGAAGAAGATTCTGCCGCGTCTGTCGCAGAAGCAGTGGTACAGCAAGACGCGTTATGGCTACGCCCGTGGCGGCGAACCGGTGCATTTTGTGGCGAACATTCGTCGTTATTACGACATTCTGACCTGGGTGACGCAGCCGCAGCTTGAGGGCGATCAGGTGGCCGAAGGTAACCTGCATGTGCCTGCGATCGACAAGTCAAAACCCGCTCAAGAACCTGCCCCGCTTTAAAGCAAAAGATCGCAGCCTTCGGCAGCTCCTACAGGGATACACATTCCAATGTAGGAGCTGCCGAAGGCTGCGATCTCTTGATCTTAACCCTTGAGAGCAGCCGCCAGAATCAGCGCCTTCATCTCGGAAACAGCAGACTTGAATCCCACAAACAACGCATGCGCCACCAGCGCATGGCCGATGTTCAGTTCGTTGATGCCTTTGATCGCCGCTACGGCTTCAACGTTGTGATAGTGCAAGCCGTGACCGGCGTTAACGATCAGGCCTTGGGCCAGACCAAACGCCACACCGTCCGCCACACGCTTTAGCTCCTCAGCCACTTCAGTGGGGGTTTCGGCATCGGCATAACGCCCGGTGTGCAGTTCGATCGCCGGTGCGCCAACGCGCTTCGACGCTGCAATCTGCCGCTCATCAGCATCGATGAACAGCGACACTTCGCTGCCAATCTTCGACAGACGCTCAACCGCAGCCTTGATCCGCTCTTCCTGCCCCGCTACATCCAGACCACCCTCGGTCGTCAGTTCCTGACGGGTTTCCGGCACCAGGCAGATGTGCGCCGGACGGATGCGCTCGGCGAACGCCATCATTTCTTCGGTGACACCCATTTCGAAGTTCATGCGGGTCTGCAGCACGTCTTTAAGCAAGAGCACATCGCGCTCCTGAATGTGCCGGCGGTCTTCACGCAAATGCACGGTGATGCCATCGGCGCCCGCCTCTTCCGCATCCAGCGCCGCCTTGACCGGGTCCGGGTAGCGCGTGCCACGGGCCTGACGCAGAGTGGCGACGTGGTCGATGTTCACGCCAAGAAGAATGCGATTGCTGGTGGTCACGGGTGCGCTCCTGAATTGAGAGATTCGGCGCACAGCATATCAGGGCTTGCGAAACAGCTCGCGACTGACGAGGGGGCGACCGCCCAAGTGAACGGCAAGTGCTTGGCGCATCAAGCGCTTGGCCGCTGAAAGTGCACCGGGGGCAGTCCAGTCGGCTTCGGCCATGGCCAGTAATTCGACGCCGTTGAACAGGCCGGGTTGCAGCAGAAAGACTCGCTCCAGGCCGGCATCGACTTGCAGGCGATAGAGACCGTCATCGGCAATCGGCTCGCCGTGGATATCGGTGTTCAGCGAGAAACCGTAGCCAAGATCGTCGAGCAAGCGCCATTCGAATGAGCGCAGCAGAGGCTCCAGCGGCCGACCTTCGGCCAGTGCCAGCAAGGTTGCGGCGTAGTGATCGAACACCGCTGGATGCGGATCCTCGGCAGGCAGCAAGCGGATCAGCAATTCATTGAGATAGAGACCGCTGAACAGCGCTTCGCCGTTGAGCCACGCCGAAGTGCCGGAGCTTTCCATGCGTCCGACATTTTTTAGCTCACCCTTGCCGCGAAACTCCACTTCCAGCGACACGAAAGGCCGCGCCAACGTCCCGGCCTTGCCTCTCGCACTGCGCAACACCGCCCGCAAGCGACCTTGCGGCGTGAGGAAGTCCACGAGCGCACTGGTTTCGCGGTAGGCGCGGGAGTGCAGGACGTAGGCGGGTTGGGCGGGAGGTGGGGTTTGCGACATGAACGTTGTTTCCCGATCAGGGATTGCAAAAAAGATCGCAGCCTTCGGCAGCTCCTACAGGTGTACGTCATGTAGTAGCTGCCGAAGGCTGCGATCTTTTGATCTTCGAATCGCTTACAGGTCGCCGTAACCCAGCGAACGCAGCGCGCGCTCGTCGTCGGACCAGCCGCCCTTCACCTTCACCCACAGATTGAGCATGATCTTGGAGTCGAACAGCAGCTCCATGTCCTTGCGCGCTTCGGTGCCGATGCGTTTGATGCGCTCGCCCTTGTCGCCAATGATGATCTTCTTCTGGCCGTCACGCTCAACGAGGATCAAGGCGTGGATGTGCAGGGTCTTGCCCTGCTGCTTGAACTCTTCGATTTCGACGGTGATCTGGTACGGCAGCTCGGCGCCCATCTGGCGCATGATTTTCTCGCGTACCAGTTCGGCGGCGAGAAAACGACTGCTGCGGTCGGTGATCTGGTCTTCCGGGAAGAAGTGATCGTTTTCCGGCAGGTGATCGGCAATGACCTTTTCCAGCGCGTCGAGGTTGTGCCCGTGCTGCGCGGAAATAGGAATGATCTGCGCGTTCGGCAGTTGTTCCTGCAACCAGGACAGATGCGGCATCAGCTCGGCTTTGTCTTCGATACGGTCAGTCTTGTTCAGCGCGACGATCAGCGGGCCGGTCACGTACTGCACGCGCTCGAGAACCATCTGGTCTTCGTCGGTCCACTTGGTGCGGTCAACCACGAAAATCACCACATCGACGTCTTTCAACGCCGCCGAAGCGGTTTTGTTCATGTAACGATTCAGAGCCTTTTCGCCACCCTTGTGCATGCCGGGGGTGTCGACGTAGATCGCTTGCACGTCACCTTCGGTTTTGATCCCGAGCATGTTGTGGCGAGTGGTCTGCGGCTTGCGCGAAGTGATCGCGAGCTTCTGGCCGAGGATGTGGTTCAGCAGCGTCGACTTACCGACGTTGGGACGGCCGACGATGGCAACATAGCCACAGCGAGTTGCATTTGTATCAGTCATTGCCATTCTCCACGCCCAGGGCAATCAGTGCTGCAGCGGCCGCTACCTGTTCGGCAATACGACGGCTCACACCCTGACCTCGGCTTTTTTCATTCAGTAAGACAACTTCGCACTCGACGAAGAAGGTTCGGCAGTGCGGCTCGCCCTGGATATCCACCACTTCGTAGCGTGGCAGATCGCACCCGCGCGATTGCAGGTGTTCCTGCAGACGGGTTTTCGGATCCTTGTTGGTATCGACCAGCGTCAGGCCTTCGAACTCGCCAGCCAACCAGGCCAGAACGCGCTCGCGAGCCATGTCCATGCCGGCGTCCAGATAGATTGCACCGATCAAGGCTTCGAGGGCATCGGCCAGAATCGATTCGCGACGGAAACCACCGCTCTTCAATTCACCGGAACCCAAGCGCAGGTAATCGCCAAGGTCGAAACCGCGCGCCAGGACTGCCAGCGTCTCACCTTTCACCAGACGTGCGCGCAAACGCGACAACTGGCCTTCGCGGGCCAGCGGGAAGCGATCGAACAACGCCTCGCCGGCAACGAAGTTGAGGATGGCATCACCGAGGAATTCCAGGCGTTCGTTGTTGCGCCCGGCAAAGCTGCGGTGCGTGAGGGCCAGCAGCATCAGCTCCTGATCCTTGAAGGTGTATCCGAGCTGACGCTCGAGACGGCTTAAAGAAACGCTCACGGTTTACCCACGCTGAGTTCGTGGCTGGATTCCACCGCCATCGCCGGGATACGGCGCAGGCCTGGGACAATTAACGCTGTGTTCAAAAATTACATCCTGAATATCGTGGCTTCATGCCCCGGAGCCGATTGTGGTGGCTCCAGAAATGCAGTCGGCGCTGTGGTCAACAGCGCCGTGTGTGATTACTTGATCAGGCCAACCCGCGAGAAATTCGGCAGGTGACTGAGTTTCGGCTCCGGCCAGCTCATCCAGACCGCGAAGGCCTTGCCGACGATATTCTGGTCGGGAACCATGCCAAGCAGATCCTTGGGAATGTTCGGATCATCCCAGTAGCGACTGTCGTTCGAGTTGTCGCGGTTGTCGCCCATCATGAAGTAGTGCCCGGCCGGCACGGTCCATGTGTGATCCGGAGGGGTGCGGTAGCGGCTCATTTCCTTGCGGATCAGATGCTCGGCGGCGCCCAGTTTCTCTTTGTACAGCTCGGCGCTGCCCAGCGTGCCCGGCTCGGAGCCGATCATTTGCTCGGCAATCGACTCGCCATTGACGAACAGACGCTTGTCGGCGGTGTAGCGCACCGTGTCGCCCGGCAGGCCGACTACACGTTTGATGTAGTTGACGTTCGGGTCGCTCGGGTAGCGAAACACCATGACATCGCCGCGTTGCGGATCACCGACCTCGATGATTTTCTTGTCGATCACCGGCAGGCGGATCCCGTAAGAAAACTTGTTCACCAGAATGAAGTCGCCGACATCCAGGGTCGGTTTCATCGAGCCGGACGGAATCTGGAACGGTTCCACAAGGAACGAACGCAGCACCAGCACGATGAACAACACCGGAAAGAACGACTTGCCGTATTCAACCAGCAGCGGCTCTTTGTTCAGTTTTTCAACGACCACCCCATCAGGCTGGCTGACGCTGCCTTGATAAGAGGCAATGGCAGCACGCCGACGCGGTGCCAGGATCAACAGATCAAGCAACGCCAACAGGCCGCAGACGAACACGGCGATGACCAGCAACAGCGGGAAATTTAGTGACATAGGACCTAACTATCCAACCTGAGCACGGCAAGGAAGGCTTCTTGTGGAATTTCCACGTTGCCGACCTGCTTCATGCGTTTCTTACCGGCCTTTTGCTTCTCGAGCAGTTTCTTCTTACGGCTGACGTCACCACCGTAGCATTTGGCCAATACGTTCTTTCTGAGTGCCTTGACGGTTGTCCGGGCGACGATCTGACCGCCAATGGCGGCCTGAATCGCCACATCAAACATCTGACGCGGAATCAGTTCTTTCATCTTCTCGGTCAACTGGCGACCTTTGTAGTGCGAGTTGTCACGGTGCACGATCAACGCGAGGGCATCGACCTTGTCGCCGTTGATCAGCACATCCAGTTTCACCAGATTAGCCGATTGGTAACGATCGAAATGGTAATCCAGCGAAGCATAGCCGCGGCTGGTGGATTTGAGACGATCGAAGAAGTCCAGGACCACTTCGTTCATCGGCAGGTCGTAAGTGACTTGCACCTGATTGCCGAGGAACAGCATGTCGACTTGAACGCCACGCTTCTCGATGCACAGGGTGATGACGTTGCCCAGGTGTTCCTGCGGCACCAGAATATTGGCGCGCACGATCGGCTCGCGCATGTCTTCGATCGACGACACATCCGGGAGTTTGGATGGGTTGTCGACGTAAATCGTTTCACCGGTTTTCAGTACCAGCTCGAAGATTACGGTTGGCGCGGTGGTGATCAGGTCCAGGTCGTATTCGCGCTCGAGACGCTCCTGAATGATCTCCATGTGCAGCATGCCAAGGAAGCCGCAACGGAAGCCGAAGCCCAGTGCGTCGGAGCTTTCCGGGGTGTACTGCAGCGACGAGTCGTTGAGGGTCAGCTTCTGCAGCGCTTCGCGGAAATCTTCGAAGTCGTCGGAGCTGACCGGGAACAGACCGGCGTAAACCTGTGGCTGGATGCGTTTGAAGCCGGGCAGCACTTCAACGTCGGGGGTCGAGCTCAGGGTCAGGGTGTCACCGACCGGTGCACCGTGAATGTCCTTGATGCTGGCAATGATGAAGCCCACTTCGCCGGCCTTCAGGTCAGACGTGGCAGTGTGTTTCGGGTTGAACACACCAACGCTGTCGACCAGATGGATCTTGCCGGTGGACTTGACGAGGATCTTGTCGCCCTTCTTCACGCGGCCATGACGCACGCGCACCAGGGAGACAACGCCCAGGTAGTTGTCGAACCAGGAGTCGATGATCAACGCTTGCAGCGGATCTTCGATGTTGCCGGTCGGTGCAGGAATGGTGTGCACCAGACGCTCGAGCACTTCGTCGACACCCAGGCCGGTTTTGGCGCTGCAGGTGACGGCGTCGGTGGCGTCGATGCCGATGATCTTCTCGATCTCGTCCTTGACGCGATCAGGATCAGCCTGCGGCAGGTCGATCTTGTTCAGTACCGGCATGACCTCGAGGCCCTGCTCGATCGCGGTGTAGCAGTTGGCCACGGACTGGGCTTCAACACCTTGACCGGCATCGACCACCAGCAAAGCACCTTCACACGCGGCCAGGGAACGGCTGACTTCGTAGGTGAAGTCGACGTGGCCCGGGGTGTCAATGAAGTTCAGCTGGTACTTGATGCCGTCTTTGGCCGTGTAATAAAGGGTGACGCTGTGGGCCTTGATGGTGATCCCGCGTTCACGCTCCAGATCCATGGAATCCAGTACCTGGGCTTCCATTTCACGCTCGGCCAGGCCGCCGCACATCTGGATGAAGCGATCGGCCAGCGTCGACTTGACATGGTCAATGTGGGCGTTTATGGAGAAATTGCGGATATTACTCAAATAAA
>NZ_JBIUVX010000005.1:161279-166878 GCF_044743175.1 Pseudomonas sp. NPDC087690 | reverse complement strand
CTCACGGATCAACACTCAAAAAGGCTGCAGGCATAGCCCGCCGAAAAATAGCCGGGAATTGTACCTGATACACGGCGCAAGCGTCACGTTCGCCTGTCACCCGGATTGCATGCAAAAACGCCCCGATCTGTCGATCGAGGCGTTCTCAAAGCTGAAACATTGGCAAAAATGCGCCGATCAACCGGCTCTTCGCAGCAGCCAGACACCCGCCAGCGCACAAACCCCGGCCGGTACCAGCACCGCGAACAGCGGCGAGAAACCAAACACCAGGCTCGACGGGCCGAGCAAATCCTGGACGATACGGAAGGTGAAACCCACCAGCACACCGGTGAACACTCGCTGACCGAGGGTCACCGAACGCAACGGGCCGAAGATGAAGGAGATCGCCATCAGCACCAGCGCAGCAGTCACCAACGGCTGCAACACCTTGACCCAAAAAGCCAGCCAGTAGCGGCCATTGCTCAGACCTTGCTCGGACAGATAGTGGATGTAGCCCCACAGACCGCTGATCGACAGCGATTCCGGAGCCATGACCACGGTGCTGAGCAATTGCGGGCTCAGGGACACGTCCCAGCGCTCGGTCGGCGTATTCACGACTTCCGTGCTGCGCTCATTGAATCTGGTGGTCGCCACATCGGTGAGCTGCCAGTGATTGCCGTCGAATTCGGCCTTCTTGGCGAAGCTCGAACTGAGCAGATGGCGCTCTTTGTCGAAGTGATAGCGGGTCACGCCATACAGCAGGCCGTTTGGTTGCACGGCGTTGATGTGGATGAATTCTTCACCCTGACGGTGCCACATACCGTGCTTGGCACTTTGCGCGTCGCCGCTGCCCTGCGCCAACGAACGATTGGCCTGGGCCATGCTCTCGGTCGCCGGAGCAACGTATTCGCCGATCAGCACGCCGGCCAGCATGAGCACCAGCATCGGCTTCATCACGGCCCAGACGATACGGCCGATGGATACCCCAGCGGCGCGCATGACCGTCAGCTCGCTGCTGCTGGCCAGACTGCCAAGGCCGATCAGGCAACCGATCAACGCCGCCATTGGCAACATTTCGTAGAGACGGCGTGGCGCGGTCAGCAACACGAAGCTCAGAACATCAACGAGGGTGTAGGTGTCGCTGACGTCACCCATCTCATCGATGAAGGCAAACAGGGTCGCCAGACCGAGGATGATTGCCAGCACGGCGATGATCGCCATGAACACGCTGCTGCCGATGTAGCGGTCGAGTTTAACCACGGGCCACCTCCAGCGCAGCGCTGCGACGGCTGGCCATCTTCAGGCGCAAAGGCTCCCAATAGAGCAGGCCGAGGCCGATGATCAGGAAGATCGCATGCACCCACCACAAGCCGAGGGCCGGCGGGATCTTGCCTTTTTCAAGGGCGCCGCGCGCGGCAATCAGGATGGTCAGGTAAGCCATATAAAGAAGAATCGCCGGCAGCAGCTTGAGGAAACGCCCTTGACGCGGATTCACGCGCGACAGCGGCACCGCCATCAGGGTCACGATAAATACCAGCAGCGGCAGGGACAAGCGCCATTGCAGTTCGGTTTTGGAGCGGATGTCATCGCTGCCCAGCAGAGACGAGGTCGGCATGGCGTCACGGTCGGTGACTTCTTCGCTGACGTCCGGCTTGGGTAGCAGCACGCCGTAGGTTTCGTAGTGGATCGCGCGGTAATCGGCCTGACCCGGACTGCCATCGTAGCGGTAGCCGTTGTCGAGGATCAGATAGCGATTGCCGTCGGGGCGGACTTCCTGGCGACCGCTTTCAGCCACCAGTACGGAGATTCCGCGATCCTTTTGATCGGCACCGAGGTTCTTCTGCGAAATGAACACACTGCCCAGATTGACGCGATCGTCGCTCAGCGTCTCGGTGTAGGTCACCCGAGTGCCGTCGCGCAGGGCTTGAAAGCGCCCCGGCTCGAGGGTGTCGAATTCAGTCAGCGCGTCCTGCTTGTTCAGCAGCAACTGGAATTGATTGGCGCCTTGCGGGGCCAGGCCCAGGCTCAGCCACGCCACCACCAGTGCAACCAGGGTCGCCGGGAACAGGGTCATGCGAAACAGCTTCTGCTGGCTCATGCCGGTGGCCGACAGCACGGTCATTTCGCTTTCGAGATACAGGCGACCGTAAGCCAGCAGGATGCCGAGAAACAGGCCCAGCGGCAGGATCAGCTGCAGGAAACCCGGCAGACGAAAGCCCATGATCAGGAACAGAGAGCCCGGATCGAGCTGGCCGGCAGCGGCCTGAGCCAGATATTTGATGAAGCGACCGCTCATGATGATGACCAGCAGCACGGCACTCACGGCGCTGAGGGTCAACAGGACTTCGCGGGACAGATAACGGAAGACGATCAAACCAGACACTCCAGGGTTGTCAGGCTAAGGCGGCCAAACAAGCAAACACATCGACCGGCCCGCAACGCAGAGCCGTCGGAAAAAGATGCGGCATTATCCTGTGATTGAGGTCGCCTGTCACTGCGCACACTCATCCATGTCTGTAATCCTTTGCAGATCGCACAACCTAGGGGGCGTTCTCAATTAGTTTTCACACCGCGCCGGGTCTGCTGTTGTGCAGGGCAAGGCGCGAGAAGCGTGGTTTGGTCATTCCAAATAAGCTTCGAGCAACGCAGCCCTGCACAACAGCAGGCCCGGCCCTTCGGGTTGTGCCTTAAAGCCGGCCAGTCTGCGTTGCAGGCCTTGGAAAGGGAACAACCATTCCCAGCGGCCTGCGCCTTGCCTGGCTGGCTTTAAGACGACAACGCGGTGTGAAAACTAATTGAGAACGCCCCCTAGGGTTGTCAGGCGCAGGGAGCGAGGTTCAAACTGCGGCCCTTGTCGCAGGCTTTGGCCTGCGCCTCTTCTATCTATAAGCAGGCGACTGCGGACACCGTCGAACGCCTGCGTGTTGACCATTCATTCAGGGATCCGGACATGGAACTGGTTGTAAAAAGCGTTAGCCCAGAAACGTTGAAAACCGCCACCCTGGTGGTTGCTGTCGGCGAAGGCCGCAAACTCGGCGTCGCCGCCAAACAAGTCGACGAACTCAGCGGCGGCGCGATCAGCGCCGTCCTCAAGCGTGGCGATCTGGCCGGCAAGGTCGGTCAAAGCCTGCTGCTGCACAGCCTGCCGAACCTCAAAGCCGAGCGCGTGCTGCTGGTCGGCGTGGGCAAGGAAGAAGAACTGGGCGACCGTCCTTTCCGCAAAATCGTAGCCGGCATCCTCAACACCTTGAAGGGTCTGGGCGGCAGCGACGCCGTGCTGGCGCTGGATGAAATCATTGTCAAGAACCGCGACAGCTACGGCAAAACCCGTCTGCTGGCGGAAACCCTGGTGGATGGCGAATACACCTTCGACCAGTTCAAGAGCCAGAAAGCCGAACCGCGCGCCCTGAAGAAAATCACCCTGCTGACCATCAAGGCTGCTCAGGCTGAAGTGCAGCGCGCGGTGAATCACGCCACCGCGATTGCCAACGGCATGGCCTTCACCCGCGATCTGGGCAACCTGCCGCCGAACATTTGCCATCCGACGTTCCTTGGCGAACAAGCGAAGAACCTCGGCAAAGAGTTCAAGGATCTGAAAGTCGAAGTCCTCGACGAGAAGAAGATCAAAGCGCTGGGCATGGGCTCGTTCTACGCCGTCGGCCAAGGCAGCGAGCAGCCGCCGCGCCTGATCGTCATGCAATACAACGGTGGCAAGAAATCCGAGAAGCCGTACGCCCTCGTCGGTAAAGGCATCACCTTCGACACCGGCGGCATCAGCCTGAAGCCGGGCGCCGGCATGGACGAAATGAAGTACGACATGGGCGGCGCGGCCTCCGTGTTCGGCACCCTGCGTGCGGTGCTTGAGCTGAAACTGCCGATCAATCTGGTATGCATCCTCGCCTGCGCGGAAAACATGCCGAGCGGCAATGCGACCCGTCCGGGTGACATCGTCACCACCATGAGCGGCCAGACCGTGGAAATCCTCAACACCGACGCCGAAGGCCGTCTGGTGCTGTGCGATGCGCTGACCTACTCCGAGCGCTTCAAGCCACAAGCAGTGATCGACATCGCCACCCTGACCGGCGCTTGCGTCGTTGCACTGGGAGCGCACACCTCGGGCCTGCTGGGCAACAACGACGAACTGATCGACCAACTGCTGAGCGCCGGCAAAGCCGCTGACGACCGCGCCTGGCAATTGCCGCTGTTCGACGAATACCAGGAGCAACTGGACAGCCCGTTCGCCGACATCGCCAACATTGGCGGGCCGAAAGCCGGCACCATCACTGCCGCGTGCTTCCTGTCGCGCTTCACCAAGAACCTCAACTGGGCGCACCTGGACATCGCGGGCACCGCATGGACCAGCGGTGGCAAGGACAAGGGCGCAACCGGCCGTCCGGTGCCTCTGCTGACCCAGTACCTGCTGGATCGCGCCAAAGCCTGAAACCGATGACTTGCGGCGGCGTTACTCTCCTGTAGCGCCGCTGGCAACTCAGGAACCGCAATGACCAAAGTCGACTTCTATATCCTGCCCAGCGCCGACCCTTCGGCTCGTCTGGATTTTGCCTGCAAGCTCACCGAAAAAGCCTGGCGCATGGGCCACCGCATCTACCTGCACTGCAGCGACGCAGCCCAGCGTGACGATCTCGATGCGCGATTGTGGGCATTCAAGGGTGAAACCTTCGTTCCCCATGGCCCGGCTGACAGCGAACCCGATGGCCTGATCGTTCTGGGCGTGGGTGATGACTGCGGCCAACACCAGGATTTGCTGGTCAATCTCGACCTGAAAGTCCCGGCATTCGCCAATAAATTCGCCCGTGTGGCGGAAGTGGTGGTCGAAGACCCGACGATTCGAGCCGCTGCGCGGGACAGTTTCCGTTTCTACCGCGAACAGGGCTATCCTCTGCAAGATCACCGTTTACAGCGACTCTGAGCATTCCAATGGACACTCCGAAACCGCAGCAAAAATCCGCACATCTGCTGGACGATCTCGAATCGATCCGCCAGTTGCTCGGCGATGACAACCTGCAACCGCCACTGCTGACCGATACGGTCGACGACGGTGAGCAGGAACAGATTCCGATGTTGTTCGATTCTGTCGGCAGCGAGCCGCCGGCCGTCGAATCAGCACCTGCGCCAGCGCCAACAGCTGCCGCACAACCTGCCGCGCCGGTGGATAAAGGCCCGGACGCCTTGCTTCATCTCGACAGCGAACTGCGCGCCGCCGCGCAATTGATCATGCAAGACGTGATCGACGACTTCGCCCCGCACATCGAGACCGAAATCAAACGCCGCCTCGATGCTCGGATGGAACGGCTGCTCAGCCAGTATGAATAACCCGCTTGTGTAGGAGCTGCCGCAGGCTGCGATCTTTTGACCTTTGTTTCTTAAAACAAGATCAAAAGATCGCAGCCTTCGGCAGCTCCTACATTTAGATCTCCATCCGGCCCGCCCCGCTCGCCCTCGGCCCCATGCCCCGCTATACTCGTCGGCTTTTCCTGAATTAATGCCAATAGGGTCCCGCCGCGCATGGATAAGACCTACCAGCCGCACGCCATTGAAACTTCCTGGTACAACACCTGGGAGTCCGAGAACTACTTCGCCCCGCAAGGCGCGGGCGACT
>NZ_JBIUVX010000005.1:156932-161269 GCF_044743175.1 Pseudomonas sp. NPDC087690 | reverse complement strand
GGCGACTCCTACACCATCATGATTCCGCCGCCGAACGTCACCGGTAGCCTGCACATGGGTCACGGTTTCAACAACGCGATCATGGACGCGCTGATCCGTTTCCGCCGCATGCAGGGTCGCAATACCCTGTGGCAGCCGGGTACCGACCACGCCGGTATCGCCACGCAGATGCTGGTGGAGCGTCAACTCGAAGCCCAGGGCCAGAATCGCCACGATCTGGGCCGCGAAAAATTCCTCGAGAAAGTCTGGGAGTGGAAGGATCAGTCCGGCGGCAACATCAGCCGTCAGATCCGCCGCCTCGGCTCGTCCGTTGACTGGAGCCGCGAGCGCTTCACCATGGACGACGGCCTCTCGGAAGCGGTCAAAGAAGCGTTCGTGCGCCTGCACGAAGACGGTCTGATCTATCGCGGCAAGCGTCTGGTCAACTGGGACACCAAACTGCACACGGCGATTTCCGACCTCGAAGTGGAAAACCACGACGAAAAAGGCTTCCTGTGGAACCTGAAGTACCCGCTGGCCGACGGCGTGAAAACCGCTGAAGGCAACGACTTCCTGATCGTCGCGACTACCCGTCCGGAAACCATGCTCGGCGACTCCGCCGTCGCGGTTAACCCGAACGACGAGCGCTACCAGGCCCTGATCGGCAAGTTTGTCGAGCTGCCACTGGTTGGCCGCCGCATCCCGATCATTGCCGACGACTACTGCGATCCTGAATTCGGCACCGGCTGCGTGAAAATCACCCCGGCCCACGATTTCAACGACTACGAAGTCGGCAAGCGCCACAACCTGCCGCTGCTGAACATCTTCGACAAGAACGCCAACGTGCTGCCGGCAGCCCAGGTGTTCAACCTCGACGGCACGCTGAACGACAGCATTGATGGCGCGATTCCGGCTGAATACGCCGGCCTTGAGCGTTTTGAAGCGCGTAAGCAGATCGTCGCTGCGTTCGACGCCGCCGGCCTGCTGGTCAGCGTCAACGACCACGGCCTGAAAGTGCCGAAAGGCGATCGCTCCGGCACCATCATCGAGCCGTGGCTGACCGACCAGTGGTACGTATCGACCAAGCCTTTGGCCGAGCCTGCGATTGCCGCCGTTGAAGACGGTCGTATCCAGTTCGTGCCGAAGCAGTATGAAAACATGTACTTCTCGTGGATGCGCGACATCCAGGACTGGTGCATCAGCCGTCAGCTGTGGTGGGGCCACCGGATTCCGGCCTGGTACGACGAGTCGGGCAAGGTCTATGTCGGTCGCGACGAAGCCGAAGTGCGTGCCAAGCACAACCTCGGCCCGGACGTGGCGCTGCAGCAAGACAACGACGTACTCGACACCTGGTTCAGTTCCGGCCTGTGGACCTTCTCCACGCTGGGCTGGCCTGAGCAGACCGAATTCCTGAAGAAATTCCACTCCACCGACGTGCTGGTGACGGGCTTCGACATCATTTTCTTCTGGGTTGCCCGGATGATCATGCTGACCATGCACCTGATCAAGAACGAGGACGGCACCCCGCAGGTGCCGTTCAAGACCGTTTATGTGCACGGTCTGGTGCGTGATGGCCAAGGCCAGAAAATGTCCAAGTCCAAGGGCAACGTCCTTGACCCGCTGGACATCATCGACGGTATCGAGCTGGAAGAACTGGTGCAGAAACGCACCTCAGGCCTGATGCAGCCGAAACTGGCGAAGAAAATCGAGAAGCAGACCCGCGACGAGTTTGCCGACGGTATCGCCAGCTATGGCACCGACGCCCTGCGCTTCACCTTCTGCTCGCTGGCTTCGACCGGTCGCGACATCAAGTTCGACATGGGCCGCGTTGAAGGCTATCGCAACTTCTGCAACAAGATCTGGAACGCCGCACGTTACGTTCTGGACAAGGGTGAAGACTGCGGCCAGAACGGCGAAGCCTACGAGCTGTCGCTGGCGGATCGCTGGATCATCTCGCAGCTGCAACGCACCGAAGCCGAAGTGACCCGTCAGTTGGATCAGTTCCGTTTCGACCTCGCCGCGCAAGCGCTGTACGAGTTCATCTGGAACCAGTACTGCGACTGGTACCTGGAATTGTCCAAGCCAGTGCTGTGGGACGAGAACGCCCCGGTTGAGCGTCAGCGCGGCACTCGCCGTACGCTGGTGCGGGTACTGGAAGTGGCGCTGCGCCTGGCGCATCCGTTCATGCCGTTCATCACTGAAGAAATCTGGCAGCGCATCGCGCCGCTGGCCGGCATTCAGGGCAAGACGATCATGCTGCAAGCGTGGCCAGTGGCCAACGAAGAACGCATCGATCCGGCCGCCGAAAATGACATCGAGTGGCTCAAGGAACTGATGCTCGGCACGCGTAACATCCGTGGCGAAATGAACATCGGCCCGGGCAAACCTCTGCCGATCTACCTGAAGAACGTCAGCGCTGAAGACCAGCGCCGTCTGACCGAGAACGAAGCGCTGCTGAAGAAACTGGCGCGTCTGGAATCGATCACTGTTCTGAAGGCTGGTGAAGAAGCGCCGCTGTCCGCGACCGCGCTGGTTGGCGAGATGGAAGTGCTGGTGCCGATGGCCGGTCTGATCGACAAGGGCGCTGAGCTCGCGCGTCTGGACAAGGAAATCCTGCGTCTGCAGGGTGAAGTCCAGCGCGTTGGCGGCAAACTGTCCAACGCCGGTTTCGTTGACAAGGCCCCGGCTGAAGTCATCGAGAAAGAACGCGCCAAACTGGCCGAGGCTGAACAGGCCCTGGGCAAACTGGCCGAGCAGCATGCGCGGATTGCCAGCCTGTAAGGGCAAATCGCAATGAAAAAGGGAGGCCCGGGTGGCCTCCCTTTTTTATTCCTGATCACCACGAATCCCCTGTGGGAGCGAGCCTGCTCGCGAAAGCGGTGGGTCAGTCGACAAATCTGCCGGATGTGAAACCGCCTTCGCGAGCAGGCTCGCTCCCACAGTTTGAACGGTGTTGCCTTTAGATGTGGGACAATACCCGCCACTTTCAGCCATACCCGAATCGACCACGCCCATGAACGCCCCCCGCACACCCAAACCTGCGCGCAAGAAGCCTGACTCCGCGACCCCGGCCAAAGCCGTTGCACCGCGCGAAAAGGCCAGCCTGCACCCGCGCAATCGCCATCAGGGTCGTTATGACTTCCCGGCGCTGATCAAGACCACGCCGGAACTGGCGAAGTTTGTGATCACCAACCCGTACGGCAAGGAAAGCATCGACTTCGCCAGCCCCGATGCGGTGCGCGTGTTCAATCGGGCGCTGCTCAAGTCGTTTTATGGCATCCAGCATTGGGACATCCCGGCGGATTACCTCTGCCCGCCTGTGCCGGGCCGTGCCGATTACGTGCACTTCCTCGCGGATTTGCTGGCGAGCATGAACGACGGCAAGGTCCCGCGCGGCGCCATCGTCAACGTGCTGGACATCGGCATGGGCGCCAACTGCGTGTATCCGCTGATCGGTAACAGCGAATACCGCTGGCACTTCCTCGGTTCGGAGATCGACCCGACGGCCGTGGCTGCTGCCAAGGCCATCGTTCAGTCCAACGACCTGAGCAAGGTCATCCAACTGCGCCAACAGGAAAACCGCAAGCACATCCTGATTGGCTTGCTGGAGCCAGGTGAGCGTTTCGACCTGACCATGTGCAACCCGCCGTTCCACGCCTCGATGGACGAAGCGACCAAGGGCAGCGAGCGCAAATGGCGCGCACTGGGCAAGGCTGATCCGAAACGTAAACTGCCGGTGCTGAACTTCGGCGGGCAGTCGGCGGAGTTGTGGTGTGAAGGCGGGGAAGCGCGTTTTGTGACGCAACTGATCGCCGAAAGCGCGAACTTCCAGCACAAAGTGTTGTGGTTCAGCACGCTGGTCTCGAAAGCCTCGAACCTGCCCGCCATTGAAACTGCGCTGAAGAAGGCTGGCGTACTGGAAAGCCAGGTCGTAGAGATGTCGCAGGGGCAGAAGCAGAGCCGCTTCGTGGCGTGGACGTTCCAGACCAAGTCCGAGCAGCAGATCTGGCGCCGCGAGCGCTGGACGCGCTGACACCTGCGTCGTTGTCCCTGTAGGAGCTGCGGCACGCTGCGATCTTTTTTGATCTTGACCCTGAAGAGCCAGATCAAAAAATCGCAGCCTCGTTTCACTCCACAGCTCCTACAGGCGGCGTAACGCCTCGCCAAATCGCAGACACAAAAAAACCGTGCCCGGATCACTCCGGAGCACGGTTTTTTATTGCTGCGTCTTACTTGTTCACAGCGTCGGTCAGGCCTTTGGCCACAACCAGCTTGATCACTTTCTTCGCAGGGATTTCGATGGCAGCGCCAGTCGAAGGGTTACGGCCAGTGCGGGCAGGACGCTCGGTCACTTTCAG
>NZ_JBIUVX010000005.1:0-156922 GCF_044743175.1 Pseudomonas sp. NPDC087690 | reverse complement strand
CGGCGATCAGTTGGTCTTTAGTAAGAGCCATGTAGTGTTCCTTCCCTATCAAATTCATATGGATTGCAGAGTGCAGTGTCAGCCATCGAGCCCGATCTTCTGGATCTGGCACCCTCGGCGATAACCACGACGAGTCGGGTTATAGATGCCGAAATCAGGGTTTGGTTCGACCTGACAAATGCTGATTGCACGCTTAACGCAGTGACTTCGCGTAAGACCGGGCAAAACTAGCACAGAGACGGGGAAATATCCGCCTCTAGCTACCCATTTGGTCAGCTTTATTGCTCTAAATCGGTAAAAAACTGCATAAGCCCGGCGGCACGACCCGGTTTTGCCCTACAACCCCCCGTTTATACTGCCGTCGACACAGTTTCCCGGTTATGCAGGAGCTGCCGAAGGCTGCGATCTTTTGATTTGGCTTTTGAAAAAAACAAGATCAAAAGATCGCAGCCTTCGGCGGCTCCTACAGAGAGTCTCGACCGGAGATTCGGGTACACTTAGCGCTTTTTCGGGGGAGCCTGCCCTCCTCCCTTCCAACAGCCGAGAAGCCCATGCCGATCCGTCATTGCATCGTCCACCTGATCGACAAAAAACCCGACGGCACGCCCGCAGTTCTGCACGCCCGTGACACGGAACTGGCCGAGTCTGCAGCCATCGAAAACATGCTCGCCGACCTCAACGAGAGCTATAACGCCAAACAGGGCAAAGCCTGGGGTCTGTTCCATCCGGAATCCGGTGCGTTCCCGTTCAGTGGCTGGCTGAAGGAATACATGGAAGGCGGCAAGGACTTCACCGCGTTCAGCAAAGTCGCGGTCGAGCATTTGCAAAAGCTGATGGAAGAATCGAACCTGTCGGTCGGCGGCCACGTGCTGTTCGCCCACTATCAGCAAGGCATGACCGATTACCTGGCGATCGCCCTGCTGCACCACAGCGAAGGCGTGGCGGTGACCGATGAGCTGGACGTGACCCCGTCGCGCCACCTCGACCTCGGTCAGTTGCACTTGGCGGCGCGCATCAACGTCTCCGAGTGGCAGAACAACAAGCAGTCCAAGCAATACATCTCGTTCATCAAGGGCAAGAACGGCAAAAAGGTCTCGGAATACTTCCGTGACTTCATCGGTTGCCAGGAAGGCGTCGACGGCCCCGGCGAAACCCGCACACTGCTCAAGGCCTTCAGCGACTTCGTCGAGAGCGAAGACTTGCCGGAAGAATCCGCCCGCGAGAAGACCAAGACCCTGGTCGATTACGCCAGCAGCCAGGCCAAACTCGGCGAACCCATGGGCCTGGAAGAACTATCCGAGCTGATCGACGAAGAGCGCCCGAAAGCCTTCTACGATCACATCCGCAACAAGGATTACGGCCTGTCGCCAGAGATTCCGGCGGACAAACGCACCTTGAATCAATTCCGCCGCTTCACTGGCCGTGCCGAGGGCCTGTCGATCAGTTTTGAAGCGCACCTGCTGGGCTCGAAGATCGAGTACGACGAAGAAGCCGGCACCTTGGTGATCAAGGGCCTGCCGACCTCGCTCACCGATCAGCTGAAGCGCCGTAACTGATGCTCGGCAATGTGCTGAAGAAGGTTGCGCTGGTTCTGCTGGTGGTCGTGGTTTATCAGAACTGGGGCAAGATCGAGCGGGTGTTCAACCCTTCGCAAATGGTTGCAGAGCAAACGCGCGCGCAAGCCAATGTCGTGCTCTACGCCACCGACTGGTGCGGCTACTGCAAGCAGACCAAACGCTTTCTCGACAGCAAGGGAATTCCCTTCAAGGAGTTCGATATCGAGAAGGATGCCGAGGCGCGCAAGGCGTATGAGGCATTGGGTGGACGCGGGATTCCGTTGATTGATGTCAACGGCACGTTGATTCGCGGGTTTGACCCGGACGAAATCCTCGCTGCCCTGAAATAACCTGTAGGAGTGAGCCTGCTCGCGATAGCGGTGTTTCAGTCGATAAATCCGCCGATTGACACACCGCTATCGCGAGCAGGCTCACTCCTACAAAGTTTTGCTACAGACTTGAGAGATCAGCGGGCTTCGATGCGGAAACCAAAACGCGGGAAGTGCACATGCACTACGCCGCCACGCTCGTCCTCGCGACGAATGATCAACTCTTCGCGACCGGCAAACAACAACTCACCCACCACCGGATCAACCCCGTAATCCGTCGCCGAGATTGCCACCTGCTGGCCAGCCTTGCAGCCGTTTGGGTCAACGAACTGCTCGTTCGGCAAATCTGCCGGCATCGCATTGCGCGCCACTTCCAGTGCTTCCTCAGAAGTCATCGCGCTCGCCGCGCCATGGCCAAAGCCCAGCACTCGACCCAACCACGCCGAAACGGCCGGATACTCATCCACCAGCGGCGCCGTGACGTGAGTCGCCTTGAGGAACCACATTGGATGCGCCAGTGCGAAGTCGGCAATCGACGGCTCACCGAACAGGAAGTCACCCTGCTCGCGCTGCAATTGCTGCTCCAGCCGCGCCATGATCGTCGGCCACTGATGCTTGGCCTGTTCGGCGGATAAACGCGTGGCACTGCCACCCGAGAACAGACCTGCACGGTCGGCGATAAACGCCTTGATCGCTTCCGGTGGCAGCTTGGCGAAACGCACAGCCACCGATTCCGGCTGGAATACCAGACTTACGGCATGCTGGAACACCACCGAATCAACCCAGGTGGCGAAACTCGCGGTGGTCATTTCCTGACCTTCAGGAAAGAAGCTCGGCAGGGCTTTTTCCTGCTCCAATCGACGGGCGATCAGCGAAGTGTCGCAATAGATGTCTGCGCCGATTTGCAGCACCGGAGTCTTGCGATAACCGCCGGTCAGGGCGGTCAGATCAGGTTTCGGCATCACTGGCGAAATGTGTACCGAGCGCCACGACAAGCCTTTGAAGCCCAGCAGCAGGCGGGCCTTCTCGGCAAATGGAGAGGTCGGGTAATGATGCAGAATCAACTCGGACATGCTCGGCTCCGCCGCTCAGATAGTGAGCTGGCAGCTTAGCGTGCATTTGCTTAGCAGCCTACAGATCTGGCTGATGGGAACCAATCAGTCAGATTGATAAGACGCGACCAGACATTCCTTGGCACTCTTGCGCAACTTTTTGATCAGCCGTTCCTGGCGCAACGCATCACTTTTGTCGCGGCACAGTTCAGTGTAAACCAATGCCATGGCCGGGCTGGAGAGGAAGAACCGTGCGCCTTTGCCACTTTGATGCTTGGCGAAACGACGCACCGGATCGTCGCTGATCCCGCAATACAACGAACCATTGGCAGCGCGAACGAGGTAGACGAACCAGGATTTGCTCACCGGCTCGGCAACATCGACAGATTTTTCGCTAAGGCTGGTCACTTCGGGATCAGAACGTGTAGGAAACAGGCGGCGATCTTATCAGCGACTGGCCTGAAATGCCCTCAGTCCCTTCAACGCCTGCGCTCGCACGGCATTGCGTACCAGCGGCGTCCAGCCGAGCAGCAAGCCTTTGAACCCCAGTGCCTGACGGGACCAGCGCCACAGATCGAAGTGGTCGTGATGCTCGCAGATCCTGCCGTCACGGAAGACGAAACGCGCCTGGATATCATTGATGACGATATTGCCGGTCTGGCTGAACAGGTAAGTCGCGACCCAATGCGCTCCGCCGCTGCGCTCGTCGGCGCGGACGTTGTCGAAGGTCAGCGAGAAATCCCTGGCCCGAGTGGTAAGCATGCGCCACATGTCGCCGGCATCGCGCCCGCGCAGTTCGCCAAAGGCCGGGTCGCTGAACACCACGTCGTCGGTATAGCACGCGGCCATGGCCTCGGCATCCAGACGCTGGAAGGCTTCGTAGAAGCGGGTGATCAACTCGGCGTGGACTTCACTCATGGGCAATCTCCAGATAGGTACAGATTGCCAGCACGATAATCTGCAATGGGCGGAAACACTATCGGCATTCGCCCACCGAATACGGCAACACACAAAACTCCTGTAGGAGCTGCGGCACGCTGCGATCTTTTGATGTTGATTTACCAAGGATAAAATTCAAAAGATCGCAGCGTGCCGCAGCTCCTACAGGGGTCAGATTCTTTCGCTCTGCACTTGCACGTACAGCGCACGCCCGGCTCCGAGGCCGGCGAGGATCGCACCTGTGCCAATGATGCCGAAGATCCAGCCCACCGCGTTCCAGCCGCCGGTCCAGTCATGCACCACGCCGACCGCGAACGGCCCCATCGACGCCAGCGTGTAACCGAAGCCCTGAGACATGCTCGACAGGTTCGCCGCAACATGGGAATCGCGTGAGCGCAACACGATCAGGGTCAATGCCAGACTGAACGTACCGCCCTGCCCCAGACCCAGCAGAATCGCCCAGCCCCACAAACCTTCGATCGGCGCATAGAGACAGCCGAACAGGCCACCGAGGGTCAACGCCATGACCACGACAATCGCCAGACGCTGATCCTTGCCACGGGTCGCCAGCCACGGCGCCGCCAGCGAACTGGCGAGCTGGATAATCACCGAACCGGACAACACCAGACCTGCCTGAGTCGGCGTCAATCCACGACCGATGAGGATCGACGGCAACCAGCCGAACACGATGTACGCCAGCGACGATTGCAGGCCCATGTACAACGTCACCTGCCAGGCCAGCGGATCACGCAGCAAACCGCGCACGCGATAGGCGGCATTGTGTGCGCCGTGTTTCTGGCCGACCTGCGGCAGCCAGAACAACGCCGCCACCAGCGCCGGGATGACCCAGAAGCCCAGGCCAATTGTCCAGTCGCCGCCAAAATGCTCGCTTAGAGGCACACTCGTGCCCGCCGCCATTGCCGCGCCCAGGCACAGGGCCATGGTGTAGACGCCGGTCATGGTGCCGGCGTGTTTGGCGAAGTCGCGTTTGACGATGCCCGGCAGCAATACGCCGACGATGCCGATACTCGCGCCGCCCAGTACGCTGCCGGCGAACAGACCGATTTCACCAAAGCTGCTGCGCAAAATGATGCCGCCGGCCAGTGTCAGCAGAATCCCCAACACCACACGTTCAGCACCGAAACGCCGCGCCAGAATCGGCGCCAGCGGTGCGAACAAACCGAGGCACAGCACCGGCAGCGTGGTCAGCAATCCTGCCTGAGCCGCCGACAGACCGAGGCTTTTCGACACGTCGCTGAGCAGCGGCGCCATGCTCGACAGGGCCGGACGCAGGTTCAACGCGACCAGAATCAAGCCGAGCAGCAACAGCCAGGGCCGGCGCACCAGCGGATGGCTTTGTTGCACTTGCTCGTCATCGGCCTCGGCATCGATCAGCAGCTCTTCAAGCTCCGTTGTGCGTTTGGGGGTTGTGGATATCTCACTGCGGGACATGGATTTCTCGGTTTCAAGGTTCATTGATCAACTGCCTCGACAAGGCTTTGGCCCGTTCCGGGTCGCGTTGTTCGACCGCATCGAGCAACGCGATGTGCAGGTCGAACACTTCCTGACGGCGCGGGACGATGTTCAGGGTCTGGCGCAATTGCGCGCCGACGATGCTGGAGAAATAGCGATACAGCTCGCTGAGGGTCGGGTTGTGCGCGGCGTCGACCAGCCGGCGGTGGAACACCAGATCACAGGCAATGTAGGTGTCGAGGTCGCCATGGTAGTGACTGCCGCTGGTGCCAAGGGCCTCGCGCAACGCAGCGAGGTCTTCATCGGTGCGGCGCAATGCCGCCAAACCGATGGCTTCGACTTCGAGGATGTGCCGGGTTTCACGCGCTTGATCCAGCGAGCAGCACGACAGCGCCTTCAGCGTGTCGAGCGGATCGACCAGCGCGCGCAAATAACTGCCGTCGCCCTGACGAATCTCGATCAGCCCGGAAAACGCCAGCACCCGCATGGCTTCACGCACGGTGTTGCGGCTGATGCCCAGCTCAGCGCACAGCTCGGGTTCGGTCGGCAGACGCTCGCCGACTTGCCAGGTACCGCTGTTGATGCGCTGACGGAGTTGATCCAAGGCCTGATCGACCAGGGATCGTTTGATGAGTGGAGAAATGTCTGACATAGGATTCGCCCTTTCATCCAATCATAGGATGAATTTTCTGACATGTTAGTCAGACCCGTGTAGGACGGCAACCACCTAGGGTCAATCGGAGACCCATGAAGCGGTATTTTCGATTGGTCAAAATTACCCTTTAAGGGTAATTTCAGGGACAGGGTTTTGGTTTCTTATGGAAAAGAACACACCCCATTATGAGCTGGCGGTGATAAAGGCTGAGGTGAGGCGGTTAGGTCAAAAAGCTTTCACCAAAGCTTCGGTCAAATCAGCGGAGAAGCTCGGCTTCAACCTCAGCGAAATGCTAGAGATCGTTTTCGAGCTAAAAACCAGGATGTTGTACAAATCGATGACTACTTATGACGATCATCGAATCTGGCAAGACGTGTATCACATCAATTCACGAGATCAGGAGATTTACATCAAGGTGACCTACCGCCCCGGCGGCAGCCCACCGGTAATCTCCTTCAAGGAGAAGAACCCATGAAAACCCAGCAATGTGTCAGCTGCGGTGCACGTGAGGGAATGAGGCATTTCCAGGGTCGCGGAGAAACCCTGAGTGTCAAAGGCATGGAGCGCCGTGTAGACGATCTATCTGGTTGGGAGTGCCAGAAGTGCGGTGAAGTGGAATGGGATTTCGACACCGATAGTGCTGAGCGTTATTGTGATGCCGGTGACGAGCTGGTTCTCGCTGGCAGACAAATGATCGGCGCCGAGATGAAACGTATTCGACGCAAATTGCACCTGACGCAGAAAGAGACGGTACAACTGCTCTCTGGTGGCGGGCATAACGCATTCTCTCGCTACGAACGCGGCGAGTTACTTCCACCCAAAGCATTGGTGCTGCTGATGCGTCTATTGGATCGTCATCCCTACATGCTCGTCGATATCCAGACCTTGGCTGAAGGCGCAGACCTGCGAGGTTTCACGCACACCGTACACAAGGAACACGAAACCCTCAGCGTTTCCTGACTCCAAAAAACAAACCCGGCACAAGGCCGGGTTCGTTTTACTCACAAACCATCAATGCAAAATCTGACTCAAGAACAACTTCGTCCGCTCATTCTGCGGATTATCGAAGAAGTCGTTCGGCGCCGCCTGCTCAACGATTTCACCCTTGTCCATGAAGATCACGCGGTTGGCCACGGTACGGGCAAAGCCCATTTCGTGAGTCACGCAGAGCATGGTCATGCCGTCTTCAGCCAGACCGATCATGGTGTCCAGAACCTCTTTCACCATCTCCGGATCGAGCGCTGAAGTCGGTTCATCGAACAGCATGATTTTCGGTTTCATGCACAGGGCGCGGGCAATCGCCACACGCTGTTGCTGACCGCCGGACAGTTGCCCCGGAAACTTGTGCGCCTGCTCCGGAATGCGTACGCGTTCCAGGTAATGCATGGCAATTTCCTCGGCCTTGCGCTTGGGCATCTTGCGTACCCACATCGGCGCCAGGGTGCAGTTCTGCAAAATGGTCAGGTGCGGGAACAGGTTGAAGTGCTGGAACACCATGCCGACTTCGCGGCGGATCGCTTCGATCTGCTTGAGGTCGTTGGTCAGTTCCACGCCGTCGACGACGATGCGGCCCTGCTGGTGTTCTTCCAGACGATTGAGGCAACGGATCGTGGTCGATTTGCCCGAACCCGAAGGGCCGCACAGGACGATACGCTCGCCCTGTTTGACGTTGAGGTTGATGTCTTTGAGCACGTGGAACTGGCCGTACCACTTGTTGACGCCCTGCATCTGAATAATGCCTTCAGGACCTGCAGGCTTTTTGATTGCTTCACTCATTTACACAACTCCTAACGCTTGTGGCCAGTGTCGAGCTTGCGTTCCAGATGCATGGAATAGCGCGACATACCAAAACAGAAAATCCAGAACACCAGGGCGGCGAACACGTAGCCTTCGGTGGCCATGCCCAGCCATTTCGGATCGGCAGCGGCTTGCTTGACGCTGTTGAGCAGGTCAAAGAGGCCGATGATGATCACCAGACTGGTGTCCTTGAACAGCGCAATGAAGGTGTTGACGATGCCGGGGATCACCAGCTTCAGGGCTTGCGGCAGGATCACCAGGCCCATCGAACGCCAGTAACCGAGGCCCATCGCCGCAGCCGCTTCGTACTGACCTTTGGGGATCGCTTGCAGACCGCCGCGCACCACCTCAGCCACATAGGCCGACTGGAACAGGATCACGCCGATCAGCGCCCGTAGCAGTTTGTCGAAGTTCATGCCCTCAGGCAGGAACAACGGCAGCATCACCGAAGACATGAACAGCACGGTGATCAACGGCACGCCGCGCCAGAACTCGATGAAGGTCACGCAGACCACACGAATCGCCGGCATGTTCGAGCGTCGCCCCAGCGCCAGCACAATCCCCAACGGCAAGGCACCGGCGATGCCGACGGTGGCGATCACCAGGGTCAGCATCAGGCCGCCCCACTGGCTGGTCGCCACGTTGGTCAGACCGAACCCGCCATGCAGCAAGGTGAAGGCAATGATCGGGTACAACACCAGAAAGCTCAGCCCGTAGATCGCTTTGTGCGGCATACGCGCGATGAACAATGGCGCCGCGCCGATCACCGCCAGCCACACGGTCAGGTCGACGCGCCAGCGCAGTTCCGGCGGGTAGTAGCCGTACATGAACTGGCCGAAACGCTGCTGAATGAACACCCAGCAGGCGCCGTCCTTGGTGCAGTCGGCGCGAGTGGTACCGACCCAGTTGGCATCAATGATTGCCCAACTGAGGATCGGTGGCACGACGAGGTAGATCAGGTAGAACGCAAACAGGGTCAGCAGGGTGTTGAGCCAGCTGGAGAACATGTTCGCGCGCATCCACGCCACCACGCCGATGCTGCTGTTGGGTGGAGGCATGTCGGGTTTGAAAGTATGAGTACTCATGCGCTTTTCCTTACCGCTCGATCAGCGCAATGCGCTTGTTGTACCAGTTCATCAGCAGAGAAATGCTGATACTGATCGCCAGGTACACGCTCATGGTGATGGCAATCACCTCGATCGCCTGACCGGTCTGGTTAAGCACCGTGCCGGCGAACAGCGAGACCATTTCCGGGTAACCGATACCGGCGGCCAGCGAAGAGTTTTTCGCCAGGTTGAGGTATTGGCTGGTCAGCGGCGGAATGATCACGCGCAGGGCTTGCGGAATGATCACCTTGCGCAGGGTCGGGCCGTTGCGCAGGCCGAGCGAACGCGCCGCTTCGGTCTGACCATGGCTGACCGACTTGATCCCGGAACGCACGATCTCGGCAATGAACGCCGCGGTGTATACGGTCAGGGCCAGAGTCAAGGCGAGCAATTCCGGGATCAGCACCCAGCCGCCGACAAAGTTGAAGCCTTTGAGCTCAGGCATTTCCCAGTGCAACGGGGCACCGAAGATCAGTGCGCACAGGGTCGGGATCACTAGCAGAATCGCCAGACCAACCCAGAACTTGTGGAACGGCACACCGGTTTCTTCAAAACGCTTGTTCGCCCAGCGTGTCATCAGCACGATGCCGACAATGGCCACCACGATACTGATCACGAACGCCCAGAAACCGTCGGCGGCCAGCGCGGCCGGCATGTTCAGGCCACGGCTGCTGACGAAGAAGGTGTCACCGAAGTTATGGCTGTTGCGCGGCCCTGGCATGGTCAGGAATACCGCGAAGTACCAGAACAGAATCTGCAGCAGTGGCGGAATGTTGCGGAAGACTTCCACATACACCGTCGCCAGCTTGCTGATGATCCAGTTCTGCGACAGGCGCGCCACACCGATGATGAAACCGAGGATCGTCGCCAGAATCACGCCGATGACGGTCACCAGCAGGGTATTGAGCAGACCGATGACAAAGACGCGGGCATAGCTGTCCGCTTCGGTGTAGTCGATCAGGTGTTGAGCGATGCCGAAGCCGGCACTGCGCTCAAGAAAGCTGAAGCCGGAAGTGATGCCCCGGTGCTGCAGGTTGGTTTGGGTGTTGTCGAACAGGTACCAGCCCATCGAGACCACCGCGACAACGGTGATGATCTGGAATAGCCACGCACGCACTCGTGGATCGCTGAGGCTGAGCCTCTGCTTTGGTGCGCCGATTGAATTTTGCATGAAGTGCCCCGCAAGAAATGGAACAGAACATCACCCGGCGGTTGGCCCGCCGGGTGATAGAACCATTAGCGCACTGGTGGTGCGTACTGAATGCCGCCGTTGTTCCACAGGGCGTTCAGGCCACGGTCGATTTCCAGCGGAGTGCTCTTGCCGAGGTTTTTCTCGAAGATTTCGCCGTAGTTGCCGACTTGCTTGACGATCTGCACAACCCAGTCCTTCGGCAGTTTCAGGTCTTTGCCGTATTCGCCGTCGGCACCGAGCATACGAGCGACGTCCGGGTTCTTGGTCGACTTGGCTTCAGCCTCGACGTTCTTCGAGGTGATGCCGGCTTCTTCGGTGTTGAGCAGCGCGTAGCCAACCCAACGCACGATGGCCAGCCACTCGTCGTCGCCGTTACGCACGACCGGACCCAGTGGTTCTTTGGAAATGGTTTCCGGCAGAACCACGTAGTCTTTCGGCGATGCCAGCTTGGAGCGCTGGGCAAACAGCTGAGACTTGTCGGAAGTCAGTACGTCGCAACGACCGGATTCCAGCGACTTGGCGCTTTCATCGGAGGTATCGAAAGTGATCGGGGTGTATTTCAGACCGTTGCCGCGGAAGTAGTCGGAAACGTTCAGTTCGGTAGTGGTACCGGCCTGGATGCAGATGGTTGCACCGTCCAGCTCTTTGGCACTTTTCACGCCCAGCTTGTTGTTCACCAGAAAGCCGATGCCGTCGTAGTAGGTAATGAAGCCCGGGAATTTCAGGCCCATGCCCGCATCGCGGGAACTGGTCATGGTGGTGTTGCGCGACAGGATGTCGATCTCGCCCGATTGCAGCGCGGTGAAGCGCTCCTTGGCGTTCAACTGACTGAACTTGACCTTGGTCGCGTCGCCGAATACGGCAGCGGCCACAGCGCGGCAGACGTCAGCGTCGATCCCGAGGATCTTGCCGGTAGCGTCCGGTACCGAGAAGCCCGGCAGACCGTCGCTCACGCCACACTGCACGAAACCTTTCTTCTGCACTGCATCCAGGGTTGCACCCGCCTGAGCGAACCCGCTGACACCGAGTACTGTTGCTGCAGTCACGATGGCCAGGGTGGATTTCAACATCTTCATTCAAACCTCCAGTTTTGCTCTTGTTGTGTCGGAGCTTGAGTCCAGTCGCACCCTTTTGAGGCGTTGTTGACCCGTGTTGGCTTTTTTTGGGGTCAACCGACGTAAGACCTTCGCTATGAGTCTAGTAGGAGAAAATCCACATCATGGACAACTCACTTCTCACCAATCGGCCGAACGGGCTGTAGCCCTTTCACGTTCGCTGCGCCCGTAGCGGCCATTGGCGAACATCCATCACCGGATTTTTTGCAATCCCGTCGCCAGTCGTACACTGATAGTGTTACCGCCGGGCGTAGGATCTTTCGTACAGTTCCCTCCATAGCAAAGCCCGTACCACACCGACTGCGGAAACGATTCGGCGACAGGTCAATAGCAAAACTTGTAACCTTGCGACATCTTCTTAACGGATCAACCAGACGCGCACTCGAATCACGCACTCAATGAGAGCGCCCGCACATATTTGGAGCAGACATGACCGAGCCCTTGATTCTTCAGCCTGTTAAGCCCGCAGACGCCTGCGTGATCTGGCTGCACGGCCTCGGCGCCGATCGCTATGACTTCCTGCCCGTAGCGGAAGCCTTGCAGGAAAGCCTGTTGAGCACGCGTTTCGTGCTACCGCAGGCGCCGACTCGTCCAGTGACGATAAATGGCGGATATGCCATGCCAAGCTGGTACGACATCAAGGCGATGAGCCCGGCGCGAGCGATTGATCGCGATGAGCTGGAAGCCTCTGCTGATCGCATCATCGAATTGATCGAAAACGAGCGCGCCAGCGGAATAGACGCCTCGCGGATTTTCCTCGCAGGGTTTTCCCAAGGTGGCGCCGTGGTCCTGCACAGCGCATTTGTGAAATGGCAGGGGCCGTTGGGCGGTGTGCTGGCGTTGTCGACGTATGCGCCGACCTTTAATGATGAGATGCAGCTTTCAGCCAGTCAGCAGCGGATTCCCGCAATATGCCTGCACGGCCAGTTTGATGGCGTGGTGCAGAACTCGATGGGACGCAGCGCCTACGAGCATTTGGTGAAGCATGGTGTCACCGTGACATGGCAGGAATACCCAATGGAGCACGAAGTGTTACCCGAGGAAATTCGCGACATTGGCGTCTGGTTGAGCGAGCGTCTGCGCTGATCACGCCAGCATTGCCTGTCCTTTGATCATCCCACTACGCCGCGCCCGTTTCTTGCATTACACTGGCCGGCGTACATTCCTTAACCAATTGATGAGATGACCGTGCTCGAAGCACTCAAGAAAATGTTCGGTAAAAGCGAGGCTGAGCAGCTCGCGCCAGTTCCCAGTGTGCCGTCGCACGCCCCCGGTCATCGCCACGATGCGCCCCAGGCCGACCGCCCCGCTGCCGTAGCAGCACCGAAGCAAGACCCAAAACCCGTTCCGGCCGCGCCAATCGTCGCCGAGCCTGCACGCAGTGAAGAGCCGAAACCGGCCAGACCGCGTCGCGAACCGAAGCCCAAGGCTCCGGTCATTCCGTGGAAGCTCGAAGATTTCGTCGTCGAGCCACAGGAAGGTAAAACCCGCTTTCACGATTTCAAACTGGCTCCAGAACTGATGCACGCCATTCAGGATCTGGGCTTCCCGTATTGCACGCCGATCCAGGCGCAAGTGCTGGGTTTCACCCTCGCCGGCAAAGACGCCATTGGCCGCGCGCAAACCGGTACCGGTAAAACCGCCGCGTTTTTGATCTCGATCATCACCCAACTGTTGCAAACACCGCCGCCGAAAGAACGCTACATGGGCGAACCCCGTGCGCTGATCATCGCGCCGACCCGTGAGCTGGTGGTGCAGATCGCCAAGGACGCCGCCGACCTGACCAAGTACACCGGCCTCAACGTCATGACGTTTGTTGGCGGCATGGACTTCGACAAGCAGCTCAAGCACCTCGAAGCGCGTCACTGCGACATTCTTGTGGCAACCCCGGGCCGCCTGCTCGACTTCAACCAGCGTGGCGACGTGCACCTGGACATGGTCGAAGTGATGGTGCTGGACGAAGCCGACCGCATGCTCGACATGGGATTCATCCCGCAAGTGCGGCAGATCATTCGTCAGACCCCACCGAAAAGCGAACGCCAGACGCTGCTGTTCTCCGCGACCTTCACCGAAGACGTGATGAACCTCGCCAAGCAGTGGACGACCGATCCGTCCATCGTCGAAATCGAAATCACCAACGTCGCCAACGAAAACGTCGAGCAACATATTTACGCCGTGGCCGGTGCCGACAAGTACAAACTGCTCTACAACCTGGTCAACGACAATGGCTGGGAGCGGGTGATGGTCTTCGCCAACCGCAAGGACGAAGTCCGCCGCATCGAAGAGCGTCTGGTGCGCGACGGTGTGAACGCTGCGCAGTTGTCCGGCGACGTGCCACAACACAAACGCATTAAAACCCTGGAAGGCTTCCGCGAGGGCAAGATTCGCGTTTTGGTCGCCACCGATGTTGCCGGTCGCGGCATCCACATCGACGGCATCAGCCACGTGATCAACTTCACCCTGCCGGAAGTGCCGGACGACTACGTGCACCGCATCGGCCGTACTGGTCGTGCGGGCGCTGACGGCGTGTCGATCAGCTTCGCCGGTGAAGACGACTCCTACCAGTTGCCGTCCATCGAAGAGAAGCTCGGTCGCAAGATCAGCTGTGAAACGCCGCCGACGCACCTGTTGCGTGCGGTTGAGCGCAAACGTCCGCAGTAAGCGCCGTTTGAAAGCGAAGCGCAGCCGGCAACGGACTGCGCTTTTTTTTCGCCCGGGATTTGATCGGAGCTTGCGAGACACAACTAAAAGTCCATAATGGACAAATAAGTTTAAATAAAGACTCCGGAGCCTGACATGTCCAGTACGCCCTACGTGATCGACCAGCATCAGGCCCGCGAGTTGTTGGCGCGTCTCGATGTGCCGCAGATCCTGCGCAAGTTGTTTCGCGACCTTGCAGCGGGTAACGCCGTGCAACCGGCGCAGCAGCTGGTGGAATTCCCGCAGGGTGCTGGCGACTTCATCAATTATCTAGGCGTGCTGGCCGAGGATGGCGTTTACGGGGTCAAGACTTCGCCGTACATCGTTCGCGAGCAAGGTGCGCTGGTGACAGCGTGGACGCTGTTGATGTCGATGAAAACCGGTCAGCCGTTGTTGCTGTGTGATGCAGGTGAATTGACCACTGCGCGTACGGCGGCGACTACAGCGGTGGCGGTTGATGCGCTCGCGCCTTTGGACGCTGAACATTTGGCGATTATTGGGAGCGGCAAGGTTGCTCAGGCGCATCTGCACTATGTGAAATCGCTGCGTGACTGGCAGAGCATCAGCCTGTATTCGCCAAGTTTGTCCGCCGACATGCAAACTCAATCACTGTTGAAAGCCATTACGCCCAATCTGAAGATCGCTGACAGCCGTGAAGCGGCCATCGCCGAAGCTGATGTGATCATGCTCTGCACCTCCTCAGCCGGGCCGGTGATCGATCCGGCCGCGTTGAGCAAACCGACGCTGATCACCTCGATCAGCACCAACGCCCCGCGCGCCCATGAAGTCCCGCCGCAGAGTCTCAATGACATGCAGGTGTTCTGTGACTATCGTCTGACCACGCCGGGGTCGGCGGGTGAGATGTTGATTGCCAGTGAACAGCATGGCTGGAGCCAGGATTCGATTGTCGGTGACCTCGCCGACCTGCTCAGCGAGAAAGTGCAGCGCCCGGGTTACGACCGTCACGTGTTTTTCCGCTCAATCGGCTTGGGCCTGGAAGACATTGCTCTCGCCAATGCGGTTTACCACTTAACCCACTAACGCCAAAAATCCCTGTAGGAGTGAGCCTGCTCGCGATAGCGGTCTTACACTCAGCATTATTGTTGCCTGATACACCGCTATCGCGAGCAGGCTCACTCCTACAGGGGATAGCGAACTATTGGATATTGCGTACTCACTGGAGAACCTCATGAGCCAGGCAGATTTCATCATCATCGGCGGCGGGATTGCCGGCGCTTCCACTGGTTTCTGGCTGTCGCCCCACGCCAAAGTCATCGTGCTCGAACGCGAATCCCACCCGGCCTATCACTCCACAGGGCGCTCCGCTGCGCTGTTCACCGCCGCCTACGGCACGCCGCAAGTGCGCGCACTGACCCAGGCCAGCCGAGCGTTTTTCGACAACCCGCCAAGTGGTTTCTGTGAACATCCATTGCTGACCCCGCGCGGCGAAATGACCGTGGACTTCACCGGCGACGCCGCCGAACTGAACAACCAATACCTCAGCGCCAAAGCCACGGTGCCGGAGATGCAACTGCTTAGCGCCGACGAAGCCTGCGCGCGGCTACCGATCCTGCGCCGGGAAAAAGTCCACGGCGCGATCTACGATCCGAGCGCCAGCGACATCGACACCGACGCCTTGCATCAGGGCTACCTGCGTGGCATTCGTCGCAATAACGGTGAAGTCCACACCGAGTGCGAAGTGCTCGGCCTGAGCCGCGACGCCGACGGCCTCTGGCAGGTGCAAACCAACGGCCAGACTTTCAGCGCACCGATGATCATCAACGCCGCTGGCGCCTGGGCCGACAAAATCGGCGTGTTGGCCGGCGCCAAGCCGCTGGGCCTGCAGCCGAAACGCCGCGCCGCGTTCATCTTCGCCGGCCCCGAAGGCGTCGACATTCATCACTGGCCGATGCTGGTCAGCCTCGATGAGTCCTTCTATATGAAGCCCGACGCCGGCATGTTCCTCGGCTCGCCGGCCAACGCCGACCCAGTCGAACCTCACGACGTGCAACCGGAAGAACTGGACATCGCCATGGGCATTTACCAGATCGAAGAGGCCACCACGCTGACCATCCGCCGCCCGACCCGCACCTGGGCCGGTCTGCGCAGTTTTGTCGCCGACGGCGATCTGCTCAGCGGTTTTGATCAACAGGTGCCGGGGTTGTTCTGGGTCGCCGCGCAAGGTGGCTACGGCATTCAGACTTCGCCGGCAATGGGCCAGGCCAGCGCGGCGTTGGTGCGTGGCGAGCCACTGTCCGAGCACTTGCGCAACTTCGGCCTGAGCAGCGCCATGCTCTCCCCTGCCCGCCTCGCCTGATCGCCCCATCCGGATGACGCGCCCAACGGATTGCGGCACACTCGCAGCGCCTCCTGATCACGGAGGCGTTGACGCTGCCTGGAGTTCCACTGTCATGACCGCCCCTGAATTCGACCCGGCCCTGGATAACTTCCGTGCCATCGCCGATGCCATCGCCACGCTGTTCTTTCCGCACGCCGAAGTGGTGCTGCACGATCTGCGCACGCAGAAGGTCGATTACATCGCCAACAACCTGTCCAAGCGCGAGATCGGTGACGACTCATCGCTGGAAGAAATGCTCAGCGAAGATGTCAGCGACAGGAATATCGGCCCGTACGAAAAGCTCAACTGGGACGGTCAGAAGATTCGCAGCCTGAGCAGCGTCCTGCGCGACAGCGAAGGTCTGCCACTGGCGGTGCTGTGCATCAACCTGAATATTTCGTTGTTCGAGAACGCCAAGGCTGCGCTGGACCTGTTCCTGTCGCCGAGCAAACTGATCCCGCAGCCGGATTCACTGTTTCGCGATGACTGGCAGGAACGCATCAACACCTTCCTCCACGCCTGGCTGCGCGAGCGGCAACTGAGCCTGAATGTGCTGACCCGCGATCACAAACGGGAGCTGGTGCTGGCACTGCACGCCGAAGGCGCGTTCAAGGGCAAGAGCGCCTCGAACTATGTGGCCAATGTGCTGAACATGGGGCGGGCGACGGTGTACAAGCATTTGAAGGAAATGAAGGGCTAGAGATTTGCGGTGATTGAACCGACCCCATCGCTGGCAAGCCAGCTCCCACAGTTTTTTTGTTGCACACAACATCTGTGTACGACTCAATCACTGTGGGAGCTGGCTTGCCAGCGATGACGGACTATCAGTCGCCGTAAATATCAGACTTGAAATATTTCTCGGAAATCTTCTGATACTCGCCACTCGCGCGAATGCCATCGATGGCGCCATTCAACTGGCTGACCAGTTCGCCATTGCCCTTGCGCACCGCAATCCCCGCGCCCTCGCCCACGTACTTCGGATCCTTCAGCTCAGGCCCGACAAACGCATAACCCTTGCCGCGTGGCATCGACAAAAAGTCATTTAACGGAATGGTATCGGCAAAAATCGCATCGAGGCGCCCCGCCGCCAGGTCCATGTAGATCTCTTCGTTGTTACTGTAGCGCTTGACGTTGATCCCCTTCGGTTCGAACACCTCGGTGGCGTAACGATCAGTAGTCGTTGCGCGCTGCACGCCGACGTTCTTGCCCTTGAGACTGGCGTATTGATCATCAACCGTGGCGCCTTCCTTCATCACCAGACGCGACGAAGTGAAGTAGTACTTGTGGGTAAAATCCACCGACTTCTTGCGGTCTTCGTTGATCGTCATCGACGACAGCGCCAGGTCGATCTTCTTCACTTTCAGCGAAGGAATCAGACCGTCGAACTCACCTTCGACCCACACGCACTTGACCTTCATCTGCGCGCACAGGGCGTTGCCGATGTCGTAGTCGAAACCGACGATTTCGCCCTTGTCGGTTTTCGACGCGAATGGCGGGTAAGCGGCTTCAATGCCGATGCGCAGGGTTTGTTCGGCGGCGAACGCGCTGGCCGAGGCCAACAGGCTCAGGGCCAGACCGGTGATGAGGGGGAGTTTCTTCATGTTCGTTCTCTCGCGGGTTGTTGTTGGTTTGGCAAGAAAGAGCTGAAACGGAGGGAGATACTTTTTTGTACTTATAAATCCATATTGGACTTATATGTATAGGCAGTCAATCAGGCAAAGACAGAGGTTTTTGGTGTTGCAGATGACGTCATCGCGAGCAGGCTCACTCCTACAGGGGGAACGCATTCCAATTGTAGGAGTGAGCCTGCTCGCGATGGCTGACTAGAGGGCGACTCAGGGTTTATTTCTTCCAGCGATCCGCAGCCGCATGATCGCTGTCCCGCCCCTCAACCCAACGCGGCCCGTCACTGGTGTTTTCCTTCTTCCAGAACGGCGCACGGGTTTTCAGGTAGTCCATGACAAAGGCGCAGGCATCGAACGCGGCCTGGCGATGGGCGCTGGCGGCGCCGACGAAAACGATCGGTTCGCCCGGCTCCAGTGCGCCGATGCGGTGCAGCACTTCCAGTTTCAACAGCGGCCAGCGCTGTTCGGCGTCGATGACGATCTTGCCGAGGGCTTTTTCGGTCATGCCTGGATAGTGCTCGAGGAACATTCCCGCCACATCCAGTCCATCGTTGAAGTCGCGCACATAGCCGACAAAACTCACTACCGCGCCGACGCCGACATTGGCCGCATGCATCGCGTTGACTTCAGCGCCCGGATCGAACGGCGTGGCCTGCACACGAATCGTCATGGCTCAGCCTCCGGTCACGGTAGGGAAGAACGCCACTTCGTCGCCATCGACCACCGGCTCGTCGAGCTGGCAGAGGTCTTCGTTGCGCGCGCACATCAGGTTCTGCTCGCTCAGTACTTCAGCGCCATCACGTTTCGCCAGTAATGCGCGCACGTCTTCAACGGTGGCGAAATCGCCTTCAACGGTCACCGAATCGACGCCCAGCGCTTCACGGTAACGGGCAAAAAACTTCACGGTCAGGTTCATGGCTGCTCCGCTTTAAAGTGCCCGCTCTTGCCGCCGACCTTTTCCAGCAGGCGCACGCTTTCGATGGTCATGCCGCGATCCACGGCTTTGCACATGTCGTAGATGGTCAGGGCGGCGACGCTGGCGGCGGTCAGCGCTTCCATCTCGACGCCGGTCTGCCCGGACAGCTTGCAGCGGGCGACGATGCGCACCGCGTCTTCACCTTCGGCGCTGAGTTCGACTTTGACGCCAGTGAGCAGCAGCGGGTGGCACAGAGGAATCAGATCGCTGGTTTTCTTCGCCGCTTGAATGCCGGCAATGCGCGCCACGGCGAACACGTCACCCTTGGGATGGCCGCCGCTGACGATCATCTGCAGGGTTTCGGGGAGCATGCGCACCAGCGCTTGGGCCGTCGCTTCACGGAACGTCACGGCTTTTTCGGTGACGTCGACCATGTTGGCGCGACCTTGGGAATCGAGATGAGTCAGCACGGGATTACTCCTGATCAGGAGCGTGGATTGTAAACCTGCGGGTCAAATTTCTGCGAGTGAGATTACCGTCACCCCGCAAATCCCCTGTAGGAGTGAGCCTGCTCGCGATAGCGGTGTGTCAGCCAACACTCATGTTGAATGTCACACCGCTATCGCGAGCAGGCTCACTCCTACAATGGTTTTGTGTTCAGGCATAAAAAACCGGGCGGCTTTGCGGCCGTCCGGTTTTGGTTGTGATGCAGTTACAAATGCGTTTCGGCGTATTCAGCCAGAATCGAGCGAGGCACCCCTTGCAGGGTGATGTGCACACCGTTGGGGAAATCCTTGAAGCGTTCGGTCAGGTAGGTCAGCCCGGAGCTGGTCGCGGACAGGTAAGGGGTGTCGATCTGTGCGAGGTTGCCCAGGCACACCACTTTGGAACCGGCGCCGGCACGGGTGATGATGGTTTTCATCTGGTGCGGCGTGAGGTTCTGGCATTCGTCGATCAGGATCAGGCTCTGCTGGAAGCTGCGACCACGAATGTAGTTGAGCGATTTGAACTGCAACGGCACTTTGCTGAGGATGTAATCGACGCTGCCATGGGTGTTTTCGTCATCCATGTGCAAGGCTTCGAGGTTGTCGGTGATGGCGCCCAGCCAAGGCTCCATTTTTTCCGCTTCGGTGCCGGGCAGGAAGCCGATTTCCTGGTCCAGGCCCTGCACGCTGCGGGTCGCGATGATGCGGCGATAACGCTTGCTGACCATGGTCTGCTCGATCGCAGCAGCCAGTGCCAGAATGGTTTTACCGGAGCCTGCGGCACCTGACAGGTTGACCAGATGAATGTCCGGATCGAGCAGCGCGTACAGCGCCAGACTTTGATAAATGTCGCGCGGTTTAAGGCCCCACGCTTCCTGGTGCAGCAGCGGTTCCTGGTGCAGGTCGAGAATCAGCAAGCGGTCTTCTTCAATCTCCTTGATCCAGCCGACGAAGCCCTGCTCATCAATGATGAACTCATTGATGTGTACCGCCGGCAAATTGTCGATCAATTGCACCTGGTGCCAGGTGCGGCCGTGATCCTGACGGGTTTCAACCTTGCTCACGCGGTCCCAGAAGGAGCCGGTCATGTTGTGGTAACCGTTGGGCAGCAGGGACACGTCGTCGACCAGTTGGTCGGTGCTGTAGTCCTCGGAGGCGATACCGCAGGCGCGCGCCTTGAGGCGCATGTTGATGTCTTTGGTGACCAGCACCACCGGTTTTTTCGGCTCGCGGGTGTGCAGGTCGATCAGTTGGTTGATGATTTTGTTGTCGTTCAGGTGCTCGGGCAGAATCAGGTTCGATTCAGCCTGCTTGCTCATCAGAATTGACAGCAAGCCCTTCGGCCCGCCCTTGCCGCGCTGGATCGGTACACCCAGTTCGACGTCTTCCGGGGAAGCATCACCCAGGGTCTTGTCGATCAGCCGGATGGCCTGACGGCATTCGGCGGCCACGCTGTGATGCCCGCTCTTGAGCTTGTCCAGCTCTTCAAGCACGGTCATCGGGATCGCGACGTGATGTTCTTCGAAATTCAGCAGGGCGTTTGGATCGTGAATCAATACGTTGGTATCGAGTACATACAGGATTGGCTGGTTGGAGGAAGGGCTACGTCCGTGATCATCCATACTCGGTCACCTATGTCAGAGCCAGTAGACGCAATACCTGAGCGGTGCTGCGCCTCGAAGTGACTGCCGAAATCTCACCTGCGGAGATTCAAGTGACTGCAAACAAACGGGTCTTGGAAGACGCCACCTGTGTTGCAGGTTTCGGCGGTCTGTCTTCGTAATACTCCAAAACCGATGACATAAAAAAGTACTTTGACGGTTTTTTTAAGTTTATTTTGCAAAGTGACGAAAAGCCCTTGGCGGACTCCGTCGACACCGTTAGAGTCGGAAGTCCGCCTGCATCAAATCCTCTGAAAAAATCGCCCTACGCCCAATGTTTCCGGGCTTTTGCCGTTTCTCAGCGAAACGCGTCCTGACAGTCTTCCCAACCGATGCCGCTCTGCGCGGTTTGCGTGATCAGCCACGGCAACGAGGTCTTCACCGCATCTTGTTTCATGTTGAAATTGATCACCCCGTGACGCCACAGCAGCATCAGGGTCAGCACTCGCCGTGCACTCGCCGCGCCTTTGAGTTTGCCGGCACCGTCCTGGGCATCGATGTCCCACAGTGCCACTTGCAGCCCTTGGCTATTGAAGAAGCCTTGTGCATCACTGCGGCGCTGGCCCTCCGGCGGACGGAACAGCGGCACGTAGTTTTCCGGCAGTTTGGTCTTCACCAGATCGGCGCTGCGGCGCACTGAATCCTGCCAGTCCTGCCAGTGACTGTGGGAGCGGAACTCCCAACCCTGCACACCGACGCATTGTTTCGAGAAGCTCGCTTGCAGGCTGGTGACCGAGCGATCGGCCAACCGCGCCTGGATATCCTTGCCCAACACGAAGAACGTGCCACTGAGGTTCGATTTGCGCAGGTACTCGGTGAGCCAGTCGGTGTTGTCCGGCTGCAGGTTGGCGGCGCTGTCGAAGGTCAGCAGAAACAGCCGGTCGTGCATCTCGTCGCCATTGCGCTCGTAGTCGCCGAAACGATCGAATTCGTTGCTGGTCTGCGGTGACAAGGCCGCCTTGCGCATCAATTCGTCCAGATACTGCAAATGGAAGATCCGGCTCGGCTCGGCCCACTTGGTGTAATAACTGTCGTCGCTGACCACGAACTTCGCGGCCTGCTCGCGCAGGGTCGGCAGGTCTTCGACGAGGAAGCAGAACGAGGCATCCTGGTCGCAGCTTTGCTGGGCGTAGTTGTAGTTGGTCAACAGCCGCTGCCAGAGGTGCTGGCGCAGGCTGTTGACCGCGTCGATATTGATCGTGCGCAGGCCCAGACGCTGAGCCAAAGCAGCTTCGTCAATCGATTCGGTGCCGAGCAGGCCACGGGCGAACATGAGGATTTCTGCCCGGGACGCGACGTCGAACAAGGTCGGACTGGTCAGTTGTTCCGGCCAGGTGCTGCGATCCAGCGTCGCCACATCGCCCGGCGCCGCAACGGCACCGAAGCTCAACAGCCACGCGGTGAATAAAAGAACAATGCGCAAAGGGATGTCTCCGTAACAAAACCCGCGCGGCACTATAGCTGATAAGCCACGACGCTGATCCCTGTAGGAGTGAGCCTGCTCGCGATAGCAATAGATCAGTCACCACCCTGTTGAATGTCAGACCGCTATCGCGAGCAGGCTCACTCCTACAGGGAATGCGCCAAGCCGTCGATCACCTATCACGCTCATAGCTGGAGTCAACACCGACAACCCCCTAGAATCGCCCCCACGATTAAAGGAGACGACTTCATGCTGATGGTGATTTCCCCCGCCAAGACCCTCGATTACGAAACACCGCCGGCGACCCAGCGCTTCACTCAGCCGCAATACCTCGACCACTCCCAGGAACTGATCCTGCAACTGCGCGACCTGACGCCTGCGCAGATCAGCGAGCTGATGCACGTATCGGACAAGATCGGCGGGCTCAACGCCGCGCGTTTCGGCAGCTGGACGCCCGCGTTCACCCCAGAGAATGCCAAGCAGGCACTGCTCGCCTTCAAGGGTGACGTCTACACCGGTCTCGACGCGCAATCCTTCAGCGAAGCCAATTTCGATTACGCGCAAAAACACCTGCGCATGCTCTCCGGCCTCTACGGCCTGCTGCGTCCGCTGGACTTGATGCAACCGTATCGCTTGGAAATGGGCACCAAACTGGCCAACGCCCGTGGCAAAGACCTTTATGCCTTCTGGGGCACGCGCATCAGCGAATGGCTGAACGAAGCGCTGGCCGATCAGGGCGACGACATTCTGCTCAACCTCGCCTCAAACGAATACTTCTCGGCGGTCAAACGCACAGCGTTGAACGCGCAGATCATCAACACCGAGTTCAAGGATCAGAAGAACGGCCAGTACAAGATCATCAGCTTCTACGCGAAGAAGGCTCGCGGCCTGATGAGCCGTTTCGTGATCCAGGAAAAAATCAACGATCCAGCGCTGCTCAAGCAATTCGATGTACAGGGTTATCGCTACAGCGCTGAACAGTCGAAACCCGACAATCTGGTGTTTTTGCGCGACCACGCACCTGAATAAAGCATGCCCAATGCACGACTCTTTCTATAAAGAGTCGTGCAGCTCGCACGATGTCAAAAATCCCCCGCCTGTTTTCGCCATTTTAATGACGCCAGAAAAACCTCCCTGTCTTTTCTAAGATTAGTTTCACTCGACACTGATCATTTTTTTCAGTAGTGGCACCTAAATTTTTTCACCGTAGTGGCACAAAACTATCTAACGTGATTATTCGCCTGTTAATAAAGGTCGGAAACGAAAGTGCTATCAAATTGAGATTAGTGCCATCTCTGACAATATTTCAAGAAATTTCAGATTTCGCGATGAGCGGACAGGAACTTCGTCCGAATGCATAGCTCATACCACCGGTAACGATTCTCGCCGAGTTTGTACGAGATAACTTACGCAGAGCAGAAAGCCATGTAACCAAGTTGTCACAGCAACTTGCCCGAATGACTAACTAGTCTGATTACGGAACGATGGACAGGAGATACGCACCATTAATATCCCCTACAAAGGCCATGGCCGCGCCCCTATAAACGTGCTCGCCTGAGCACCAAACCGCTTGATTTACGGGACTTTCATCCTGCCATCGAGCGCGCAAGACGATTGCACAAGAGTCTTCCACAAGGAAGATCGGCTGCATAACAGGGCAAGTCATAACAACAAGGCCTGGTTGCGCACATCTTGAGTGCACTTATTTAGACACTCGAAACTTAGTATGCCTGCACACGGCATTGTGGCGCCTGTAAGCAGCACTTTCGAGTGCACTAATGAACGCTGAACACCATTAACTACGGCGTTCTTAGGCCTGATATATACAGAGGTAATTGCGATGCGCATCAGCATATTTGGTTTGGGTTACGTTGGCGCAGTATGTGCCGGTTGCCTGTCTGCACGGGGCCATGACGTGGTTGGCGTCGATGTTGCCAAAGACAAGATCGACATGATCAACGCTGGCAAATCCCCCATTGTTGAACCGGGCCTGGGCGAACTTCTGCAACAGGGTATCCAGACCGGTCGTCTGCGTGGCACGACAAACTTCGCCGAAGCGATTCGTGACACTGACCTGTCGATGATCTGCGTCGGTACGCCGAGCAAAAAGAACGGCGACCTCGAACTGAACTACATCGAAGCGGTATGCCGCGAGATCGGTTTTGTTCTGCGTGAAAAGACCACCCGCCATACCATCGTCGTACGCAGCACCGTACTGCCGGGCACTGTTGCCAACGTGGTGATCCCGATTCTCGAAGACTGCTCGGGCAAGAAGGCCGGCGTCGACTTCGGCGTTGCGGTCAACCCGGAGTTCCTGCGTGAATCCACCGCCATCGCCGACTACGACCTGCCACCGATGACCGTCATCGGCGAGTTCGACAAGGCTTCGGGCGACGTTCTGCAATCGCTGTACGAAGAACTCGACGCACCGATCATCCGCAAGGACATCGCTGTCGCCGAGATGATCAAGTACACCTGCAACGTCTGGCACGCGACCAAAGTGACCTTCGCCAACGAGATCGGCAACATCGCCAAAGCGGTCGGCGTTGATGGCCGTGAAGTGATGGAAGTGGTCTGCCAGGACAAGACCCTCAACCTGTCCCAGTACTACATGCGCCCGGGCTTCGCCTTCGGCGGCTCGTGCCTGCCGAAAGACGTGCGTGCGCTGACCTACCGCGCCGGTTCCCTGGACGTCGAAGCGCCGCTGCTCAACTCGCTGATGCGCAGCAACGAATCGCAAGTGCAGAACGCCTTCGACATCGTTGAAAGCCACGACAAACGCAAAGTCGCCCTGCTCGGCCTGAGCTTCAAGGCCGGCACCGACGACCTGCGCGAAAGCCCGCTGGTAGAACTGGCCGAGATGCTGATCGGCAAGGGTTACGACCTGAGCATCTACGACAGCAACGTCGAGTACGCCCGTGTTCACGGCGCGAACAAGGACTACATCGAGTCGAAAATCCCGCACGTATCGTCCCTGCTCAACGCGGACTTCGATTCGGTGATCGACAACTCCGACGTGATCATCCTCGGCAACCGCGACGAGAAATTCCGCGCGCTGGCCCAACAAGCGCCGCACGGCAAACAGGTCATCGACCTGGTCGGCTTCATGGCCAAAGCCACCGACGCCGGTACTCGCACCGAAGGTATCTGCTGGTAAAGCAGCCCTGTAGGAGCTGTCGAGTGAAACGAGGCTGCGATCTTTTCGGGAACACCAAAATCCCAAGCGAAAGATCAAAAGATCGCAGCCTTCGGCAGCTCCTACATGTCCTTGCAAGTTTTTGTAAGCCTGCCTTAACCCCATCGGGCCCGGCCCGAGATAGAGACGGATGCAGATTATGCACAGGCTAAAGCACGGCCTACTTCAGGCCGCCGGTTGGCTGTTTTACCTAAGTTTGTTGATGGGCCTGGCCTTGATGCTGCCCACGTCCACATTCGACTCCGAGTCGAAGGACTTCATTTTCCTGATTGGCGCCGTGGGTATCTGGCGCTACTCGATGGGTGCAACGCACTTTGTGCGCGGCATGATTTTTCTCTACATCGTTTACCCGCACCTGCGCCGCAAAGTGCGCAAGCTGGGTAAGGCGGCGGACCCGTCGCATGTGTTCCTGATGGTCACCAGTTTCCGTATCGACGCGCTGACCACGGCGCAGGTCTACAGCTCGGTGATCCGTGAAGCCATCGACTGCGAACTGCCGACCACCGTGGTCTGCTCGATCGTCGAAATGTCCGATGAGCTGCTGGTCAAGGCACTGTGGGCGCGGATGAATCCGCCAGATCGCGTCAAGCTCGACTTCGTGCGCATTCCCGGCACCGGCAAACGTGATGGCCTGGCCTACGGTTTCCGCGCGATCTCCCGTCACCTGCCGGACGACCGTGCAGTCGTCGCGGTGATCGATGGCGACACCGTGCTCGGCGAAGGCACCGTGCGCAAGACCGTGCCGTGGTTCCAGCTGTTCGGCAACGTCGGCGGCCTGACCACCAACGAATTCTGCGAAGTGCGCGGCGGCTACATCATGAGCGAATGGCACAAGCTGCGTTTCGCCCAGCGCCACATCAACATGTGCTCGATGGCCCTGTCCAAGCGCGTACTGACCATGACCGGTCGTATGTCGGTGTTCCGCGCCACCGTGGTGACCAACCCGGAATTCATCGCCGACGTTGAAAGCGACTCGCTGCAACACTGGCGTCTGGGCCGATTCAAGTTTTTGACCGGCGACGACAAGTCGAGCTGGTTCAGCCTGATGCGCCTCGGTTACGACACCTTTTACGTGCCTGACGCGGCGATCAACACCGTGGAACACCCGCCGGAAAAAAGCTTTATCAAGGCCAGCCGCAAACTGATGTTCCGCTGGTACGGCAACAACCTGCGGCAGAACTCGCGAGCGCTGGGCCTGGGTGTGAAACGCCTCGGCGCCTTCACCTCGGTGGTGCTGTTCGATCAACGCGTATCGATGTGGACCTCCTTGCTCGGCCTGACCGTGGCGCTCATCGCCAGCTTCAAATACGGCACCGCGTTCATCCTGGTTTACCTGCTGTGGATCGGCATCACCCGCCTGATCCTGACCTTGCTGTTGTCGTGTTCCGGTCACCGCATCGGCCCGGCTTACCCAGCGATTCTGTATTACAACCAGATCGTCGGTGCACTGGTGAAGATCTACGTGTTCTTCCGCCTCGACCAACAATCCTGGACTCGCCAACCCACATCCCTGACCCGTGATCTCGCCAGCTTTCAACGTTGGTTCAACACCTGGTCGTCTCGGACCATGACCTTCTCCGCCGGCAGCATTTTTGTCGCCGTGCTGCTGATGATGGTCTGACCCGCCCCTATTGAATTAACAAGGAAATCGCCCCTATGAATACCGCCGTCAACGCCAACGTAGTGCATGAATCCGAAGCCCAGCGCCAACACGCCCGCGTGAAAATCCCGGCCAAGCTGCGCTTCTTCGGTCCAGACCGGACGCCGGTCGAAGCGCGGGTCATCGACCTGTCTGCCGGTGGTCTGGCGTTCAACGCCGGGCAACTTCAGTTGACCATTGGCCAGGTGTACAAGGCGCGTCTGCAATTCGTCATCGACAACCTCGGCATCGCCATGGACGTTGAACTGCAAGTACGTTCCTTCGACCGCCAGACCGGCCGCGCCGGCTGCCAGTTCCAGAACCTTGAGCCGCAGGACATTTCCACCCTGCGCCACTTGATCACTTCGCACCTGGCCGGCGACATCGTCAGCATCGGCGAAGTACTGGCAACCCTGCAGCGCGACAACTTCACCAAAGCGCGCAAGGTCAAGGACGGCGGCTCCGGCATGACCCCGTTCGGGCGCCTGAAAGCAGTGACCTTCAGCGCCGGTATCTTCGCGGTCGGTCTGGTCGCGGCGGGGTTCATTTTCAAATCGGTATACGGCATGTACTTCGTCAGCCACGCGCAGGCCGGTCTGGTCAGCGTACCGGGGATGAACATCACCATGCCGCGCGACGGCACCGTGCAGAGCCTGGTCAAGTCCGACGGCGTAGCAGCCAAAGGCGCGCCACTGGCGACCTTCAGCACCAGCATGCTCGATGTGCTCAAAGGCCATCTGGAAGAAGATCAACTGTCCCCGGCCAAGGTTGAAGAACTGTTCGGCAAGCAAATGACCGGCACCCTGACTTCGCCGTGCGATTGCACCGTGGCCCAGCAACTGGTGGCGGACGGTCAGTACGCAAGCAAAGGTGATGTGATCTTCCAATTGGTGCCGCGCAACACCCAGGCCACCGTCGATGCGCGCTTCTCTTATCGCCAGTTCGGCGACGTGCGTCCGGGCACCCCGGTGAGCTTCCAGATCGCCGGCGAAGACAAGACCCGCACCGGCAAGATCGTCAGCAGCACCAGCCTGAAAAGCGCCGACCTGTCCTCCGACATCCGCGTGCAGATCCAGCCTGACGAGCCGCTCGACAGCAGCCTCGCCGGCCGTCCGGTGGAAGTGAACAGCGACCGTGGCCCGAACCTGAACTGGCTGATCGACAAAGCCATGGCTGCCGGTCTTTAAGTCGAGGACATGCCTGTGACTACTCCTATCTTCAACACACCGCCAACCCTGTGGGAGCGAGCCTGCTCGCGATGGGAGCGCCGCGGTTTGTCTGATGTACCGAGTTGCCTGAATCGCGAGCAGGCTCACTCCTACATGGGGACCGTGTGTGCCTTGGCATTGGCGGTGAGCCTGGCCGGTTGCGCCGGCCTGCCCGATCAGCGTCTGGCCAACGAAGCGCTGAAGCGTGGCGACACCGCCACCGCCGCGCAGAACTATCAGCAACTGGCCGATCTGGGTTACAGCGAAGCGCAAGTCGGCCTCGCCGATATCCAGGTCGACAGCCGCGACCCTGCACAAATGAAACAGGCCGAAGCGACTTATCGCGCTGCCGCCAGTGTTTCGCCGCGTGCGCAGGCACGTCTTGGCCGTCTGCTGGTGGCCAAACCGGGTTCCACCGAAGCCGAGCATCAGGAAGCCGAAAGCCTGCTGAAAAAAGCCGCCGCCAATGGCGAAGGCAACACGTTGATCCCGCTGGCGATGCTCTACCTGCAATACCCGCACAGCTTCCCCAACATCAACGCGCAGCAGCAGATCGATCAGTGGCGCAAATCCGGTTACCCGGAAGCAGGTCTGGCGCAGGTGCTGCTGTATCGCACTCAGGGCACTTACGACCAGCACCTGGATGACGTGGAAAAGATCTGCAAAGCCGCGCTGAACACCACCGACATTTGCTACGTCGAACTGGCGACCGTGTACCAGAAACGCGCGCAGCCAGAGCAACAGGCCGAGCTGATCAAACAAATGCAGGCCGGTTACGCCCGTGGCACCGTCACTGCGCAACGCGTTGATTCCGTGGCCCGTGTACTGGCCGATTCGACCCTGGGCAAGCCTGACGAAAAAACCGCGCAGTCGCTGCTTGAACCAATCGCTCCGGGCTACCCGGCGTCGTGGGTGACCCTCGCGCAATTGCTTTACGACTACCCGGAACTGGGCGACGTCGATCAGATGATGAAGTACCTCGACAACGGCCGCGCCGCCGACCAGCCGCGCGCCGAACTGTTGCTGGGCAAGCTCTACTACGAAGGGAAAATGGTCCCGGCCGACGCCAAAGTCGCTGAAGAACATTTCCAGAAAGCCGTCGGCCGTGAAGTCGCCGCCGACTACTACCTCGGCCAGATCTATCGCCGTGGCTACCTCGGCAAGGTCTATCCGCAGAAGGCACTCGACCATCTGCTGACCGCTGCGCGCAACGGCCAGAACAGCGCCGACTTCGCCATCGCGCAACTGTTTTCCCAAGGCAAGGGCACCAAACCCGACCCGCTCAACGCCTACGTGTTCAGCCAATTGGCCAAGGCACAAAACACTCCGCAAGCCGATGAGCTGGCGACCACCCTCGCCGCGCAATTGCCGCCCGAGCGTCTCGCCGAAGCCCAGCGTCTGCTGCAACAGGAGCAAGCCAGCCGTGGCGCTCTGAACCCGAACACGCTGCAACTGCACGCCCTGCAAGAAGAAGACGGCGAGGAAAAATTATGAAGTTGAATCCATTCGTGAAGGCCGGTATTGGCCTCACTTTCGCGCTGATCTGGTCTTGCCCGACACTGGCCGCGATGACTGAAACCAAGAACTTCGGCCTCGAAGTGAAAGTCACTGGCCAGTCCGAAGACGACCGCGATCTTGGCACCGCCAGCGGCGGCGACGTCAACGGCGTCGGCCTCGACCTGCGCCCGTGGATCTACGGCGAAAGCGGCGCGTGGAGCGCCTACGCCATGGGCCAGGCCGTGACCTCGACCGACATCATCGAAACCGACACCCTGCAACAATCCGACGGTGAACAAGCCACCGACAACAGTGATCGCAAAACCAAGAAAAACTACCTGGCGATGCGCGAGTTCTGGGTCGGCTACAGCGGCCTTACCCCGTACCCAGGCGAGATGCTCAAGTTCGGTCGCCAGCGCCTGCGCAATGACGACGGCCAATGGCGCGACACCAACATCGAAGCGCTGAACTGGACCTTCGACACCACCCTGTTGCGCGCCAACGCCGGTGTCGCCGAACGCTTCAGCGAATACCGCACCGACCTCAAAGAGCTGGCGCCGAAAGACAAGGATCGCCTGCACGCCTACGCCGATGCCGCTTACCAGTGGACACCGGGGCAATGGGTCGGCATTCGTGGTCACCACACCCACGATGACGGCAAACTCGATTACGCCGAACCCGGTGTTCCGCGCGACTCGCTGGACAAGACCGAGAACGGTGACATCAGCTGGATCGGCCTGACTGCCGACAGCGACGCCTACAACTGGCGCAACACCAACACCGTCAACTACTGGGGCAGCATCACCGGCATGAGCGGCGACCGCGACACGGTCAACGCGCTGAACGCCGATGGTTCGCGCCCGGCGCAAGCCAAGCGCAGCGATGACGTCAACGGCTGGGCTACTGACATCGGTGTGCGTCTGCGCCTCGATCCGCAATGGCAAGTCGGCGGCGCCTATGCCCGCGCCAGCGCCGATTACGAGCAAAACGGTCTGGAGAGCAACCGCTCCAACTACACCGGTACGCGCTCGCGGGTGCACCGTTTCGGCGAAGCGTTCCGTGGCGAAATGAACAACATGCAGACCGCAACGCTGTTCGGTTCGTGGATGGTCAACGACGAGTACGACGCCAGCCTGATCTACCACAAGTTCTGGCGTGTCGACGGCAACAAGCCAGTCGGCAGCAACGGTATCAACGCGGTGGAAAACAACACCGACGACGCCACCGGCGCGATCCTTTCCAGCACCTCGCTGCCGCTTGAAGACGGCAACAAGGACCTCGGTCAGGAGATGGATCTGGTCGTCACCAAGTACTTCAAGCAAGGCCTGTTGCCGGCGGCGTTGAGCCAGTCGATCGACGAGCCTTCGGCCCTCGTGCGTTTCCGTGGCGGTGTGTTCAAACCGGGCGATGCCTACGGCAAGCAGGTTGATTCGTACATGCACCGCGCGTTCATCGACGTGATCTGGCGCTTCTGATGCAAACCGCCAAGGGAGTGCCCGACATGATCAGCACCAGGATAGGCTCACTCAGCCTGCTGGCCGGCGCGATGCTGCTGGCCAGCGCTGGCGCCTTCGCCAATGTGGAGCCGGCCAAGCCTGCGACCACGGCCAAGGAGCTGCAGCAGGCCAAGACGTATACCGTCAGCAGCGCACCCACCGAGGCGCTGAATCTGGCCGCGCCGAAACTGCCGGACATTTCCGGCTACACCGCCGAAGCCGCTGCGGCGAAAATCAACCGCAGCAAACCGGGCAAGATCAGCGTGCGCCGGATGATGCAGGAAGACGCGTTGAAGGACTTCATCGGCGGCGACAACAAGATGGCCGAATGGGTGGTGCGTCAGCACGGCATCCCGCAGGCGATCTTCGTCGACGACGGTTACATGAACCTCAAGGACTTGGCCAAGAAACTGCCCAAGCAGTACTTCAGCGAGACCGCGCCGGGCGTCTACCTGTCGAAGCTGCCGATCGTTGTGGGCCGTAAAGGCATCCTCGAAATCGACGGCCAGACCCAGGAACTGCGCCTGTCGCAAGAGGCCGGTGCGTTCATGGTCAACGACGGCCAACTGTTCGTGCGTGACACCAAAGTCACCGGCTGGCGCGAAAAGGAAAACGGCCCGGCAACCTTCCGTTCGCCGAAGGAATTCCGTCCGTTCCTGCTCGCCTGGGGTGGCACCGAGACCTACATCGTCAACAGCAAAATGGCCAGTTTCGGCTATGCCAACAGTAAGTCTTACGGGGTGAGTATTTCCCAGTACACGCCGAACATGGCCAAGGTGCTCAAGCGACCTGAACCGACCGGCTGGATCGTCGGCTCCGAGTTCTCCGACATGTGGTACGGCTTCTACTGCTATGAGACCCGCGACTTTGTGGTCAAGGGCAACACCTACAAAGACAACATCGTCTACGGCATCGACCCGCACGACCGTTCCCACGGCCTGATCATTGCCGAGAACACCGTGCACGGTACGAAGAAGAAGCACGGGATCATTATTTCCCGTGAGGTCAACGACAGCTTCATCTTCAACAACAAGAGCTTCGACAACCACCTCTCGGGCCTGGTGATCGACCGTAACAGCGTCAACAACATCATTGCCTACAACGAGATCTACAAGAACCACACCGACGGCATCACCCTCTACGAGTCCGCCGACAATTTGCTGTGGGGCAACAAGGTCATCAGCAACAAGCGCCACGGCATTCGCATTCGTAACAGCGTGAACATCCGCCTCTACGAAAACGTTGCCATGGCCAACGGTCTGACCGGCGTCTACGGCCACATCAAAGATCTGACCGACACCGACCGTGACATCAAGCTCGATCCGTTCGATGCGCAGGTGTCGCTGATCGTCGTTGGCGGTGAACTGGCGGCCAACGGCAGCGGACCGCTGTCGATCGATTCACCGTTGAGTGTCGAGCTGTATCGCGTGTCGATGCTGGCGCCGACCAAATCCAGCGGCATCAGCTTCAACGGCATCCTCGGCGAGCGCCAGGATGAAATTCTCGACCTGCTGGTGCGCCAGCAGAAAGCCGTGCTGATCGACCCTGTCGAACGCCAGACCGAAATGCAGGACTGAGGATAATTTTATGCACCCACACTTGATCAGATTACTCAGCCTGTCGGCCCTGACCGTGGGCATTCTCGCGGCCAGTAACGGCGCCCGTGCCGATGACGCAGCTGGCGCGACGCCGCCAAAGTTCAGCGCCGAACCGTGCTGCAACCTGTGCCCGGCGGCGCATGACGCGAAGAACTACACCACGCGTTATCAGCAGAACTTCACCACCCTGGTGCAGGCGCAAGGCGACTGGCTGTTCCGGACGCAGGAAGATTTGCGCACCGAATTCAACACCACCCCGGCCGGCTACAAACGCCTGCAACAGCTGCACGATGCGTTCAAAGCCAAAGGTGTCGAACTGGTGATCGTCTACCAGCCGACCCGTGGCCTGGTGAACCGCAACAAGCTCAACCCGCAGGAAAAAGCCGCGTTCGATTACGAGAAAGCGCTGGGCAACTACAAGACCATGCTCGGCCGTTTCGCCAAGATGGGTTACGTGGTGCCGGACCTGTCGCCGCTGACCAACGAATCGCTGCCGGACACCCTGCCCGCCCACGATTTCTACTTCCGTGGCGACCAGCACTGGACGCCATACGGTGCGCAGCGCACGGCGAAAATCGTCGCTGAAAAGGTCAAGCAGATCCCGGCCTTCGCCGACGTGCCCAAGCGTGAATTCGAGACCAAGCGCTCCGGACGCATGGGCAAGACCGGTACCCTGCACAACATGGCCGGGCAACTCTGTGGCACCAGTTACGCGATTCAGTACATGGACCAGTTCACCACCGAGCCTAAGGGCGAGGCCGGTGACGGCGATCTGTTCGGTGATTCCGGCAACCCGCAAATCACCCTCGTCGGTACTTCGCACAGCGGCAAGAACTACAACTTCGCCGGTTTCCTCGAAGAGGCCATCGGCGCTGACATTCTCAACGTCGCCTTCCCCGGCGGTGGCCTGGAAGGTTCGATGTTGCAGTACCTCGGCAGCGACGAATTCCAGAAGACCCCGCCGAAGATTCTCATCTGGGAATTCTCGCCGCTGTACCGCCTCGATCAGGAAACCATCTATCGCCAGATGATGTCTCTTCTCGACAACGGCTGCGAAGGCAAAGACGCGCAAATGTCCGCGAGCACCACGCTCAAGCCGGGCAGCAAACAAGAACTGCTGGTCAACAGCAAGAACCTGAACCTGCAGAACAGCAGCCATCAGGTCGACATCCGCTTCGCCGACCCTTCGGTGAAAACCCTGCAAGCCACCCTCTGGTACATGAACGGTCGCCACGAGGACATCAAGATCGAGAAACCGGAAACCTCCGACACCGACGGTCGTTACGCCTTTGAGCTGCTCACGGACGAAGACTGGGCCTCGCAAAAGCTGCTGGCGGTCGAAGTCCAGGGCCCGGAAGCGGGTACCGCGCCACAGAAAGTCGAAGCGAAAATCTGCAAACGCAACGTATTCCCGGGCGCTGGGCAACAAACCGCTCAGGTCGGGCAATGAGGTCTGCTATGCGAAACTCGAAACTGAAAACTCTTTTAGCGCCAACGCTGCTCGGGCTGGCGATCTTCGCCGGCACCGCGCAGGCCGCCGCGCCACTGCGTCCACCTCAGGGCTATTTCGCGCCTGTGGATAAATTCAAGACCGGTGACAAAAGCGAAGGCTGCGATGCGATGCCGACGCCGTACACCGGGCCGCTGCAATTTCGCAGCAAATACGAAGGTTCGGACAAGGCCCGCGCGACGCTGAACGTGCAGTCGGAAAAGGCCTTTCGCGACACCACCAAAGACATCACCACGCTGGAACGCGGCACCGCCAAACGGGTGATGCAGTTCATGCGCGACGGTCGTCCGGAACAGCTCGACTGCACGCTGAACTGGCTGACCGCGTGGGCCAAGGCCGATGCGTTGATGTCGAAAGACTTCAACCACACCGGCAAGTCGATGCGCAAATGGGCGTTGGGCAGCATGGCCTCTTCGTACATCCGCCTGAAATTTTCCGACTCGCATCCGCTGGCCCAGCATCAGCAGGAAGCGCAGTTGATCGAGGCGTGGTTCAGCAAAATGGCCGATCAGGTGGTCAGCGACTGGGACAATCTGCCGCTGGAAAAAACCAACAACCACTCGTACTGGGCCGCATGGTCGGTGATGGCGACGTCGGTCGCGACCAACCGCCGCGACCTGTTTGACTGGGCGGTGAAGGAATACAAGGTTGGCGTCAATCAGGTCGACGCCGACGGCTTCCTGCCGAACGAACTCAAGCGCCAGCAACGCGCCCTCGCCTATCACAACTACGCCCTGCCGCCGCTGGCGATGATCGCCAGTTTCGCCCAGGTCAACGGGGTCGATTTGCGTCAGGAAAACAACGGTGCGCTGAAGCGACTCGGTGATCGGGTGTTGGCGGGGGTGAAAGACCCGGATGAATTCGAGAAGAAGAACGGCAAAGAGCAGGACATGACCGATCTGAAAGAGGACATGAAATTCGCCTGGCTCGAACCGTTCTGCACGCTCTACACCTGTGCGCCGGATGTCATCGAGAAGAAGCACGGCATGCAGCCGTTCAAGACTTTCCGCCTCGGCGGCGACCTGACCAAGGTCTATGACCCATCCCATGAAAAGGGCAACAAAGGCAGTTAGTCGCTGATCGTTCCCACGCTCTGCGTGGGAATGCAGCACGGGACGCTCTGCGTCCCAAAACGTGACGCAGAGCGTCACAAGAGGCATTCCCACGCAGAGCGTGGGAACGATCACATAGCCCGCCGGTTTTTCGTGGGGGGTTTGGGGGGGCTTTGGCCCTTGACTGTTGGTTCAAACATGGAGAGATCGGGATGGTATTTTCATCCAACGTGTTCCTGTTTCTGTTCTTGCCGATCTTTCTCGGCTTGTACTACTTGAGCGGGCAACGCTATCGCAATTTGCTGCTGCTGATCGCCAGCTACGTGTTCTATGCCTGGTGGCGTGTGGACTTCCTCGCGCTGTTCGCCGCCGTCACGCTGTGGAACTACTGGATCGGCCTCAAAGTCGGTGCCGCCGGCGTACGAACCAAACCGGCGCAGCGCTGGCTGTTGCTCGGTGTCGCAGTCGACCTGTGCATCCTCGGCTACTTCAAGTACGCCAACTTCGGCGTCGACAGCATCAACGCGATGATGACATCGGTCGGTCTTGAGCCGTTCATCCTCACCCACGTGCTGCTGCCGATCGGTATCTCGTTCTACATTTTCGAATCGATCAGTTACATCATCGACGTGTATCGCGGCGACACCCCGGCCACGCGCAACCTGATCGACTTCGCGGCATTTGTGGCGATCTTCCCGCACTTGATTGCCGGCCCGGTTCTGCGTTTCCGCGACCTCGCCGACCAGTTCAACAACCGCACGCACACCCTCGACAAGTTCTCCGAGGGCTGCACGCGGTTCATGCAGGGTTTCATCAAGAAGGTCTTCATCGCTGACACCCTCGCGGTGGTCGCTGACCATTGCTTCGCCCTGCAAAACCCGACTACGGGTGATGCCTGGCTCGGCGCGCTGGCCTACACCGCGCAGCTGTATTTCGACTTCTCCGGTTACAGCGACATGGCCATTGGTCTGGGCTTGATGATGGGTTTCCGTTTCATGGAAAACTTCAAACAGCCGTACATCAGTCAATCGATCACCGAGTTCTGGCGTCGCTGGCACATCAGCCTGTCGACCTGGCTGCGTGACTACCTGTACATCACCCTCGGCGGTAACCGTAAAGGCACGCTGATGACCTATCGCAATCTGTTCCTGACCATGCTCCTCGGTGGTCTGTGGCACGGCGCGAACATCACCTACATCGTCTGGGGCGCCTGGCACGGCATGTGGCTGGCGATTGAAAAAGCGCTGGGCCTGAACACCTCGCCGCGCAGCCTCAACCCGATCCGCTGGGCGCTGACCTTCCTGCTCGTGGTCATGGGCTGGGTGATCTTCCGCGCCGAGAACCTGCACGTTGCCGGTCGTATGTACGGCGCGATGTTCAGCTTTGGTGAATGGTCGTTGTCGGAACTCAATCAGGCCAGCCTCACCGGTCTGCAAGTGGCGACTCTGGTCGTGGCGTACGTGACGCTGGCCTTCTTCGGTCTGCGCGATCTGTACACCAATCAGCCACCAGCCAAAACCAAACCTGAAGTCAACGTCGAGGCCAACGGCCCTGCGACGGCGACCCCGGGGATGATCAAGGCAGCGCCTGGCGAAAACCCGGCAAGCATCCATGAGCCTGGCTACACCGTCGGCGTCGAAGCCCAGGTGCAACCGGCCTACTGGAGCGCTGACTGGTCGCGCTACGTGATGCGCGGCTTGATCCTGCTGCTGTTCATCGCCTCGATTCTCAAACTCTCGGCGCAAAGCTTCTCGCCGTTCCTTTACTTCCAGTTCTGAGGGATCTGACATGACCCGCTCATTACGCATCTTCTACATCGCCCTGTTCCTGGTGACCCTGTTGGTCCTCGGTGTGTGGTCGGTTCGCAGCTTCTTCGGCTTCAGCACCAATGCCGATGCGACGGTGCTCAACGGCCGCTGGACCAAAGCTGTGGAAACCCATTACGACGAAGAATTCCCGATCAAGCGTCTGGGCACCAACCTCTGGGCCGCGCTGGATTTCAAACTGTTCAACGAAGGTCGTCCGGGCGTGGTGCTCGGTCGCGATCAGTGGTTGTACAGCGATGAGGAATTCAACCCGATCGTCAACGAAGAGCTGAACCTGCAAGGCAACTACGCGCTGGTCGAAGGCGTGCGCCAGACCCTGAAAGACAAAGGCGTGAAACTGGTGATGGCGATCGTGCCGGCCAAGGTTCGTCTGTACCCGGAGCATCTGGGTGAAGTGAAACCGGCGAGCATTCACGAAAACCTTTATGAGGATTTCCACCACCGCGTCGCGGCGGACAAGATCCTCGCCCCTGACCTGCTCAAGCCACTGCAACAGGCCAAGCAGAATGGTCAGCAAGTGTTCCTGCGCACCGACACCCACTGGACGCCGGAAGGCGCCGAGATCGCTGCCAACACCCTGGCGAAAACCATCGCCGACAAGTTCCCGCTCAGTGGCGAGCCGCAGCGCTTCGTCACCACCCCGGCGGAGAAGGTTACGCACAAGGGCGATCTGCGCTTGTTTCTGCCGCTCGATCCGCTGTTTGAAAACCTGATGCCGGCGCAAGAGCCGCTGCAAAAGCGCAACACCGTCGCGGCCGGCGAGCAGCCTGCCGGTGACGACGCGCTGTTCGCCAGCAACGAAGTGCCGGTGGCACTGGTCGGCACCAGCTACAGCGCCAACCCCAACTGGAACTTCGTCGGTGCGCTGAAACAAGCGCTGCACAGCGACGTGGTGAGCTACGCCGAAGACGGCCACGGCCCGATCCTGCCGATGCTCAGCTACCTGAAAAGCGATGACTTCAAGAACAGCCCGCCACAGGTGCTGATCTGGGAGTTTCCTGAACGTTATCTGCCTGTGAACAACGAAATCGGCGACGCCGACCCGCAGTGGGTCGCAGAGCTTAAACAAGCCGGCGCACGCCAACAAAACGTAGCAATCAACACTAAATCCGAGACGCCCGATCGGGCGCAAAACTGAAAGAGAGGTACACCATGACTTTCACTACTACTCCTCGTCGTCTCGCTAAAAGCTTCGCTCTGGTTGCTGGCCTCAGCGTGCTTTCCGTGCCTGCCTTCGCCGGTGGCGACGCCGCGCTGTACGGCCCGACCGCACCGAAAGGCTCGTCCTTTGTGCGCGTCTATAACGCCAGCAACGCTGAAGTCAGCGCCACTGTCGGCAGCACCAATCTGAGCGACGTTGCGCCACTGGCCAGCAGTGACTTCAGCTTCATGCCGGGCGGTGATTACAGCGCCAAGGTCGGCAGCCAGACCCTGCCGGTGAATCTCGCCGGTGACCATTACTACACCCTGGTCAACAACGCTTCCGGCGCGCCGCAACTGATCGAAGAGCCGCCGTTCAAGAACAAGCAGAAATCCCTGGTACGCGTGCAGAACCTCAGCGACAAGCCGCTGACCCTGAAGACCGCCGACGGCAAGACCGACGTGGTGCCGAACGTGGCTGCCAAGGGCCGTGGCGAGCGTGAAATCAACCCGGTGAAAGTCAGCCTGGCGCTGTACGAAGGCGACAAGAAAGTCGGCGACGTCAAACCGGTCGCCCTGGAACGCGGTGAAGCCGCGGTGCTGTACGTCACCGGCAGCGGCAGCAGCCTGTCGCCAGTCTGGGTGAAACGCCCGGTATCGACCCGCTAACAAATTTCCCGAACTGACGCAGTCCCCCCATGTGGGAGCGAGCCTGCTCGCGAATACGGTCTGACATCCAACATCAATGTTGACTGATACGCCGCTTTCGCGAGCAGGCTCGCTCCCACCCTTGACCGGGTTGTCAGTTCGGGTACGAAACAAAAACAAGAGTGAAACGACACAGCGTTCGTGCCTCTAACCAATCGATTTTATGGAGTAAACAATATGATTCCGGTGATCTTGTCAGGTGGTAGCGGTTCACGTCTTTGGCCGCTTTCGCGTAAGCAGTTCCCTAAGCAATTCCTCGCCCTGACCGGCGAACACACACTGTTCCAGCAGACCCTCGAGCGCTTGGTGTTCGAAGGCATGGACACCCCGATCGTGGTCTGCAACAAGGATCACCGCTTCATCGTCAACGAGCAGTTGGCCAATCGCAATCTCGAATGCCAGCGCATCCTGATGGAACCATTCGGCCGCAACACCGCGCCGGCCGTGGCGCTGACCGCGATGATGCTGGTCAATGAAGGTCGTGACGAACTGATGCTGGTGCTACCGGCTGACCACGTGCTGGAAGATCAGAAAGCCCTGCAACGCGCTCTGGCCCTGGCCACCGTCGCCGCCGAAAACGGCGAAATGGTGCTGTTCGGCGTGCCGGCGACCAAACCGGAAACCGGTTACGGCTACATCAAGTCCACCGGCGATTCGCTGCTGCCCGAAGGCGTTAGCCGCGTCTCGCACTTCGTCGAAAAACCCGACGTCAAACGTGCCACCGAGTACGTCGAATCCGGCGGTTACTACTGGAACAGCGGCATGTTCCTGTTCCGCGCCAGCCGCTTCCTCGAAGAGCTGAAAAAGCATGATCCGGACATCTACGACACCTGCCTGCTGACCCTTGAGCGCAGCGAGCAGGACAATGACACCGTGACCTTCGACGAAGCCACCTTCGCTTGCTGCCCGGACAACTCCATCGACTATTCCGTGATGGAAAAAACCCAGCGCGCCTGCGTAGTGCCACTGACCGCTGGCTGGAGCGATGTCGGCTGCTGGTCGTCGCTGTGGGAAGTCAACGAGAAAGACGCCAACGGCAACGTCAGCAAAGGCGACGTGGTCATTCAGGACAGCAAGAACTGCATGATCCACGGCAACGGCAAACTGGTGTCGGTGATCGGTCTGGAAAATATTGTCGTGGTCGAGACCAAAGACGCCATGATGATCGCCCACAAAGACAAGGTTCAGGGCGTCAAGCAAATGGTCAATACGCTCAATGAGCAAGGCCGCAGCGAAACCCAGAACCACTGCGAGGTTTACCGTCCGTGGGGCTCGTACGACTCGGTGGACATGGGCGGGCGTTTCCAGGTCAAGCACATATCAGTGAAACCGGGCGCGTGCCTGTCGCTGCAGATGCATCACCACCGCGCCGAACACTGGATCGTGGTCAGCGGCACCGCCGAAGTGACCTGCGATGAAAACGTGTTCCTGCTCTGCGAAAACCAGTCGACCTACATCCCGATTGCCTCGGTGCATCGCCTGCGCAACCCGGGCAAGATCCCGCTGGAAATCATCGAAGTTCAGTCGGGTTCGTACCTGGGCGAAGACGATATCGAACGCTTCGAAGATATCTACGGTCGCTCCACCCCGGTCGAGCGCGGCGTGTCGGTGAAAACCATCGCGCAATAACGTTCAGCAAGACAAGAAGCCCCCGTCCAGCCCGCTGCGTCCCCTATCCGCAGTGGGTTGGGCGGGGGCTTTTTCTTTCGAATCAGCCCATTTTCAAAGGCCTTGCTTTCTGCTTTGCGAACGTTTTCCAGTTGTCCAACTGCTGACTCGACAACGCCTTGAGCTTTCCGGTTTTAAAGAACGCTGTGTGCAATTCCTGCTTGGTCACATGACCTGAATCGATCATGAATTTCGCCATGTTTCCGCCCCAATGCTGAGGTCCCCCCCCGACATTCGTGGTGAAGTAGGCCGTTTGATACTCGGCCCCCGGGTACATCGCAGTGAACACTTCGTAGGCAAAAAAATCGGCGATGTATTCGTCATAGTTACTATTGGCAACGCTCGTATCCGTTAATGGCTGAAAGCCAACATGTGCATGTGAAAGGTAGTGCATGGCTTCATGGACGATCGTTGAGCGTATCTTGTCGGCGTTGAGCCGGCCATTTTCCGAATAATCCGGCGCAGTGACCCCCATATAGATAACGCCCTTGGGCGAAGTCCACGCAGGAGGATTCGCGGCAAGATTTTCTTTATTGAAGTACATACTGCCATTACCGGGAATCTCACGGATCTTTTCGGTGAGCTGTTCATGCGTCACATCGACAACATTGATCGCCCCCACCTGTAATCCAAACAATTGATTCGCTGTCTTCGCGAGACGGGAAAGATCTACATAGTCTTGAGTTCGCCAGCTTTTTGAAGCGACGTTGGCTGATTGTTTCCCGGGAGCCAGGATTACAGGCTGAAACACGTTCGGGGCTTGCGCTACCGATCCCGGCGGCGGTGGTCGTGGTGGCGCCATGGGGCCCGCGCCGGGAAGCGGAGGCCGAGGCGGAGCCATCGGGCCGGCACCGGGCGGCGCCGGGGGGGCAGGCCGTGGTGGCGGTGGACGGGGCGGTGGCAACGACGACACATCCGGTTTTTGTGGTTTCCTACCGTCACCATCAACAAGCGTTACGGGATTGTTAAGCACCATCCGATAAAGATTCAGACCGTCAATGGCCCCAGCCGGATCCGGATTTATCCAGCGCTGCAACCACGGGATGTAATACCGAAAGCCGTAGTAGTACAGCCCGCTGGCATCACGTTCCTTGCCCGAATAACGCACGGTACGGTAACTGACCTCGGACTCGCTGCTCCACGCCGTTTCGCCGAATGGATAGTAGGTTTCCTGACTGATTATCCGCGCGTCTTCGCCCAACTCGAGACTGGCCGAGCCGAGATGATCGGTGAAGGTGTAGCGATAGCGATCATTGCCACCGGGCGGAGGCAGCGTTTGCCAATGCAGGACACTGGCGCTGTTAAGCCCGGCCTGTACCGAAACAACCTGCAGTGTCTCGCCAGCGCTGTCGATACGTAACTCCAGTCCCGGCAGATAACGCACCTCGGTGAGCACCGTGCGCGCATTAGTCTGCAAAGACCTGATCTTGCGTACGCGTTGCCCCCCGGCGTCGTAAAGATAAGTTTCCTGATCGTCAGATTCGCCGATCCGCTCCACCGGGCTCACCGATTGCAACTGGTTGCGCATGTTCCATCGCACCCGTCTGCGTTGATCCAGCTCGAGCAAATTGCCGCGTGCATCGAAGGCAGCTGCAATGTGCTCCTCGGTCGGCGGCAGGTCGTTGCACCAAGGCAGAGCGCGATTGCTGTAGCGGGCGGTCTTGATTTGGCGTCCGTGCGCCTGAACGCCGACATGCGTCAACTCGAGCAAATTGCCGCCGGCATCATATCGATAGGTTTGCCGGTAGTTGCTGAATGCCGCCGGATCGGCGCGACCGGCAAACTCCGGCCCCTGGTTCCGCGCCCCCGCCTCCCAGCCGCTCGCCTCGTTCAATTGATAGAGACTGTCGTAAGTAAATCGGCTGATCGGCTCGATGCGCTGGTTGGCAAAAAATCGGATGGGCTGGGCTTTGTCCTCAATGCTCAACACATTGCCCATCGGGTCGTAGGCGTAGACCAATTGCTGCAATAACTGGCCGCTGGTGCTGCTAGCACTGCGGCTGGTCAAACGACCGTTCTGCGGCTGATAGGCCAATGTGCTGCGTACACCGTTGCCCGCCAACTCATGCTCGACTTGCCCGTCGGCGTTGTAACGAATGTCACTGACCATCGGTCGGCTATCGGGCTGGTGCTTCAACTGCAAATGCGCGGCACGCAAACGCCCGTCGACTGTCAGTTCAACCCCCTGCCTATTACCTCGCGCGTCGACTTGTTCGAGCACTTGAGCAAGCGGGCCAAAGCGCCATCGGCTAGTGGCGCCCTCGCCCGGCTCAAGCAACCGTGCACGTTCTTCAATCAGTTCGGGCCAATCGGGGGTGACGGGATCCTGGGTGAAGTGGCGAGTGTTTTCGTTGCATTGGCCGCTGATCGCAAAGGTTTCAAACAACACGCTGCCCGCCGGATCGTCATGGCGGATTAACTGGCCGAGCTGATTTCTGTTCGGGTCACCGGCGCCGAGCTGGCCATAGCTGTAACGCTCGACGCACCGGCGCGGCGTCGCTACGGTTTCTTCGAAGATCGCCACCGGTCGCAGCAATACGTCATATTCCACGTCACGACGGGTTCCCCGGCTGTCCCAATCAAGCAGCAATTGCCCGCCGAGACCGTACAACGCGACCTGCGTACCAGCGTCGACGTTATCCGAGCGCAACACTTGGTTACTCAACGAGTAAACCGTGGCCAGAGTGGCCGGGGTCTGTGGGTCGGACATTTGCAGTGCCCACGAACGCGGGTCCCACTGCGCAACAGCGCGCCCGGGCATGTCATGCAAGGTGCGGTGGATGCGACTTTGAGTGGCGCCGACGCCATCGCCGCGCCAATAGTCGACCGTGCGAATCAAAAGCCCACGAGGGTCGCTCGCCGTAAGCGTCGGAGTGTTGTAATGGACCCCCATATGTCTCGTACCCTACATTCAATGACTGCGCCATTTCGTCCCAGCGAAGACATATAACCGCTCGGACGCCCGGATGCCTACTGTCAGAAATTACAGTTACGACCCACGGTCGCATTCGATTGCCGCGCCAATGAAGACGATATCGAACGCTTTTTCATACCCTTGCCAGTTAACGCGCGATCGCCACACGCTTGCTCATCGACTGGCGGATTTTAGTAAAGGCATGCGCAGATACACTGGCATTTGTTCTGGTGAACAAGCCTCTCTTGCCCGGTTGATAACGGGTGATACTGGCAGTTCCTTCAACGGTCTGATAATGGATATTCCATGCCTGCAGTTTTCGATCGAATTTCATGAATGCAAAAGCGTTTTTAAACTCCTGCATTTGTCCACTGTCGTTAACGGCAAAACCGTAATCGGGGTACTCCATCGCAGCACCGAGACCCAAACCACGTTCGCTACGAGGCAGGTTATTGAACTGGGCATCTTCCTTGCCACCTTCCACATGACGCACTCGAAGCACATTTTTGTTCAACTGCTCGACCGTCAGCGAACAGCCACTGAAGGCCGGGGTGAAAACGTGATCCGGCTGGACCCCGGACGGATTGACGGGGATATCGACATAGCCCCCCTGAGGTGCCCAATAGCCGGCGACCGCGTTGGCTTTATCAGGCATCTCGCCGGCAGCGATGTCGACAATTCTCAATGCGTTGAAAGCACCACTGCTTGCGCCTGAGTAAGCCAGTTTATCCATCGTGAAGATGAATTCGGCGCCGCCCGCGGTATTACTGAGGCCGTTGACGACAGCTTTGGAATAACGTCCAGGCGTCGGGTCTAAATACTTGGTGTCGACCACAACCTTGCCGAACTCGGGTGCTTGCAATGCCTTGCCGATATTGGTCGGGTTGCCCATCGCAGGTACAAATCGATTGGGTTCGCCTTTATCCTTGAATGCGAGGGCGGGGATCTGGCGATCGGAAGCTGTGGCAATGACCGGTTCCCACAAGCCATTGGCCAACTGTTTACGGGTAACCGCTCCGTCGCTATCGATATAGGTAACGGGGTTGTTCAGTGCCATTGTGTAGAGGTTGCTCCCATCGATATAGCCTTTGGGATCCGGGTTCATCCAGCGCTGTAACCACGGGATGTAATACCGATAGCCGTAGTAATACAGACCCGTTGCATCGCGCTCTTTACCGGAGTAGCGAATCGTTCGATAACTGACTTCAGACTCCCGGTTCCATGCCGTCTCGCCGAATGGGTAGAACGTTTCCTGACTGATGATTCGCCCGTCTTCGGCCAGTTCAAGACTGGCCGATCCGAGGTGGTCGCAGAAGTGGTAACGGTACTGATCATCATTGTCCGAAGATGGTCGATCCTGCGGGTGCAACACGTTTACGCTGTTGAGTCCGGTCTGTGCCGAAATGACCTGCATTACCTCGCCAGCACTGTCGGTACGCAACTCCAGCCCCGGCAAATAGCGCACTTCGTTGATGACGGTGCGCGCGTTAGTCTGCAGCGAACGGATCTTGCGCACACGCTGACCACTGGCGTCATACACATACACTTCGCGATCGTCGAGCCCGCCGCGCCTTTCCACCGGGGTGACTGATTGCAACTGATTACGCAGGTTCCACTGCACGTTATGCCCTTGATCCAGCGCGAGCAGATTGCCACGAATGTCATAGGCCGCCGCGATCTGCGCTTCGCTGGGCGGCACACCGTTGAGATAGGGCAAACCGCGATTGCTGTAACGGGCAACTTGCAACTCACGTCCTTGGCCTTGTCCGCCGAGATGATTCAGCTTCGTCAGATTGCCGCCCGTATCGTAGTGATAAGTCTGCTGATAGTTGCTGACTGCCGCTGGGTCAGTACGACCGGGCGTACTCGCCCCCTGACTCGCTGCACCCGTCCCCCACCCGGTCGCCACGATCAACCGGTAAAGGCTGTCGTAGACAAACTCGCTGAGCGGATCGATACGCTGGTTGGCGAAATAGCGGATCGGCATTGCCTGATCCCTGATGCTGACAACGTTGCCCATGCGGTCATAGGCGTAGATCAGATCCTGCAATATCACACCGCCAGTTTTGCGCGCGTGACGATTCATCAGGCGACCGTCCTGCGGCCGGTACTGCAAACTCGTTCGCACACCGTTGCCGGCCGTTTCCCGCTCGACCTGGCCGTCGGCGTTGTAGTGGATATCACTGACCAGAACCTGCTCGACGGGCTCGTCCTTGAGTTGCAACCGGATAGCGTGCAACCGGCCATCGACAGTCTGGGTGAACCTCTGCCGATTGCCACGGGCATCGATTTGTTCGAGTACTTGCCCGTGTGCTCCGATACACCAACTACTGACCGCACCGTCGCCAGGCTCCAGTAACTGCAAACGCTCGTCGATCGGTTCGGGCCAGTCCGCACTGGTCAGTTGCAACGTGAAGTGGCGAGTGCTTTCGAGGCGATGGCCGCTGAGTGCAAAACGGTTGAACTGCAGGCTGCCGGCCGGATCGTCGTGACGGATCAACTGACCGAACTGGTTTCGCGCTTGCTCGCCTTGACCCGGCGCGCCGTAGACAAAACGCTCGGCACATGACCGCGGCTGCGCAGGAGCAGTTTCGAACACCGCTAGCGGACGCCGCATCAGGTCATATTCAATTTCACGCACACTGCTGCGGCTGTCCCAGGTCATCAGCACCTCAGCCGCGAGCCCCCGCAGTTCGATTTGCGTCCCGGCATCGACACTGTCAGTGCGCAACTCCTGACCGCTGAGGGCATACACCGTCGTCAGGTTGGCCGGTGTTTGCGGGTCGGTGGCTTGCTGCGCCCACAATCGCGGATCCCACTGCCGGATCGTGCGCCCGGCCTCGTCACAGACCATTCGGCTGGTACGCGATTGCGCCGCAAGACTGGCGTCGGCACGCCAGTAATCGAGGCTGCAAATGGTTAACCCGCGAGGGTCGACCACTACGAGTCGAGGAGTTTTGTAGTGCAAATCCATAGCGCTACTCCGCAGGACAAGTCGATTTCAACTGCTGCAGAGCATCTGAGCAGTTGGACAACGCTCAGGCTACTGACAGAAATGACAGTGCCGACCGGCGGCAAATCCCGCTCGCGTTCATGTCCATTTGCTTTGCCCTTCGGTAGGATGAAGTTCACGTGATTGCGGAGACTCGAACATGTTCATCGGCATCCTGCTGGTCATCACCTGGCTGGTCCTGTTACTGCGCTACCCGGCCAAGGCCTTGCCGGTTTCGGTGGCCGCCGCGATAGGTCTCGGTCTGGTGGCGATGTGGGTCGTCTGGCTGGACAACCGCGAGATCAAGCAATTGGCGCGGCTTGAGTTGCGCATCAGTTATGCGCCCGAACAGTGCCCGGCTGATCGTCCCTTGCAGCTGAAAATGAACAATGGCAACAATGTACCGCTGACCGAATTGCGCTGGCGCATCGCCGCCTACGCGCCGGGCGATACGGTCAACCTTGCCGACAATCAGTACACTGCCCCACGTTATCGCGGCCCCGGTGAATTACAGGCCGGCGGCAATTGGCAGGATTGTCTGCCGCTGCCGCCGCTGCGCCCCGGCTATCGCCCGCAGACCCTGGAGTTTCGCGCCGAGCGTTTGCAAGGCAGTTTCTCCGACTGATCGACCTTCTCCGATTTTTTGCACAAGGAATGCGCCATGCCCGTTGCGTTGATTACCGGTTGTTCCAGCGGCATTGGCCGCGCCCTTGCCGATGCGTTCAAAGCGGCGGGTTATGAAGTCTGGGCCAGTGCGCGCAAGGCTGACGATGTAGCAGCTCTGAGCCGTGCCGGATTTACTGCGGTGCAGCTGGACGTCAATGACAGCGTGGCGCTGGAGCAACTCGGCGAGCGGATCAACCAGCAACATGGCGGCCTCGATGTGCTGATCAACAACGCCGGTTATGGCGCCATGGGGCCACTGCTCGATGGCGGTGTAACGGCAATGCAACGCCAGTTCGAGACCAATGTATTTTCGATTGTCGGCGTCACGCGTGCACTGTTCCCGGTATTGCGCCGGGCCAAGGGGCTGGTGGTGAACATCGGCAGTGTGTCCGGGGTTTTGGTCACCCCGTTTGCCGGTGCGTATTGCGCGTCGAAAGCCGCCGTACATGCTTTGACCGATGCCTTGCGCATGGAGCTGGCGCCGTTCGGTATTCGTGTGATGGAGGTGCAGCCGGGGGCGATTCAGTCCAGCTTTGCCAAGAATGCAGGGCACGAGGCCGAGCAGTTGATCAATGAACAATCGCCGTGGTTTCCGTTGCGCGAGGGCATTCGCGCCCGGGCCAAGGCCTCGCAGGATAAGCCGACGCCGGCCAGCGAGTTTGCTGCCGAGTTGCTGCAAGCCGTGCAACAGAGCACGCCCCCACGGCTGATCCGCATTGGCAATGGCAGCCGGGCGTTGCCGCTGTTGGCGGCGTTGTTGCCGAAGGGGTTGCTGGAGTCGGTGTTGATGAAGCGGTTCGGGTTGGGTGGGCAACTTTGAGACCGGGTTGACGCCTTCGCGAGCAGGCTCGCTCCCACATTTGAAATGCGTTTTCCTGTGGGAGTGAGCCTGCTCGCGAAGAGGCCTGGCCTGGCAACGCATACCCTCAGCCCCAACCCTTCATGAAATCAATGAACGCTCGCACCTTCAACGGTAAATGCCGGGTATCCGGATACAGCGCATACACCCCTTGCTGAGCAAAACGGTAGTCCGCCAACAACCGTTGTAACCGTCCCGCATCGAGATCGTCCTGAATCAGCCATTGCGGCAAAATCGCCACACCCTGCCCGGTCAACGCAAACGCCCTGAGCGTCGCCGAGTTGTCCGCAACGATAGCCGTGGTACCCGGTTTGGGCTGGTAGAAATGCTCCACGCCGTGTGGATCGCTCACGGTCATTTCCGGCACCCGTCCGTGCCCCAGCGTTGGCATCGACTCCAGCGTCGCCAGTGTGGCAACCGGGGCAAAACGCTCGATCAACGCAGGCGTGGCCACCGCAAACACCTCGAATGTCGACAGCTGCACCGCGCGTAGATTGGAGTCGTGCATGCGCCCCAGGCGAATCGCCATGTCGAAGCGTTCGGAGATCAGATCGGCGTGAGTCGAGGAGGTCGACAGGTGAATATTCAACTGTGGCTGCTGTTGACGAAACACCTCCAGCGCCGGCACCACCTGTGCCAGGGCAAACTCCACCGTGGTGGTGATGCGCAACGTGCCTTTGAGCTGTGAATGCTCCGAACGCGCTTCCTCGATCGCCAATCGTGCCTCGTCCAGGGTACGTAAACAGCGTCGATAAAAACGTTCGCCAGCGTCAGTCAGCGCCAGTTGTCGCGTATTGCGGGTGAGCAAAGTCACGCCCAGCTCTTCTTCTAGCCGTTTGAGATTGAAGCTCACCACCGCTCGCGTCTGGCCCAGAGTTTCGGCCGCAGCGGTCAACGACCCGGCCTCGACCACGGCTTTAAAGGTGTCAAAACGATCCAGACTGACCATATTCAGCCCACCCCCATGTCAAAAATATTTTGACAAACTAGCAGCCAAACCAGCGTTTTCCTATGACTGAAAGCCCCCTACCCTGCACGTCTCATCACAGGGAAGCTGCCATGGCTTATCGCTCGAAAGTCGCGCTGGTGTATCTGTTGGGGTTCGCCCTCGACTTGTTGAACATGTTCGTCGCCAGCATTGCCTACCCTGACATCGCCGGACAAATGCAAGCGTCGGTGACACAACTGGCGTGGATCACCAATGCCTACATGCTCGGCCTGACGCTGATCATTCCGCTGAGCGTATGGCTGGCGGCGCGATTCGGTGAACGTCGACTGATCCTCGCATCGCTGCTGTTGTTTGGCTTCGGCTCTGCTCTGGTGGCGCAAGCGGGCTCGATTGAAAGTTTGATCGGTTGGCGGTTGTTGCAAGGGCTGGGTGGCGGGTTGCTGCTGCCGGTCGGCCAGGCGTTGGCGTATCGACAGTTTGCGCCGTCGCAGCGCGCGCATTTCACCGGTGTGGTGTTGCTGGTGGCGCTGATGGTGCCGGCACTGTCGCCGGCAGCGGGCGGATTGATTGTTCAGGCGTTGTCCTGGCGGTGGATTTTCTACCTGAATTTGCCGGTGGCGCTGCTCGCTTTTGGCCTTGGCCTGTTCTGGTTGAAACCCGATCAGCCTTCGACTGAACGCCCGACGCTGGATGCTCGCGGCCTGCTATTGGCCGCGACGGCGCTGAGTTTATTGTTAATCGCCGTAAGCCTGGTGAGTGAAACAGACACCCGCATCCCCGGCCTCTTCACCCTCGCGCTCAGCTTCTTGGCACTGTGTATTTATCTGCGTGACGGCTGGCGCAAACCCGACGCGATCCTCGAACTGCAACTGATCAAGAATCCGTCTTTGCGCCTGGCGATGCTGATCTACCTGTGCGTGCCTGGTGTCTTCACCGGCACCCACATGATCGCCGTGTTGTACCTGCACAACCTTGGCTTAGGTGCAGCGCAAATCGGGGCGTTGATGCTGCCATGGGCAGTGGGTTCGGGCGTGGCGATCCTGCTCGGAAAACGCAGCTTCAACCGAGTCGGGCCCAAGCCGTTGCTGAGTGCCGGCATGCTTTTGCAATGCCTCGGTATCGTCTTGCTGATGCGCATCGAACAACCCGCCAGCACGCCGCTGATCATCGCCTACGCCCTGATGGGCCTGGGCGGCAGCCTGTGCAGCGTCAGCGCGCAGACATTGGCGTTTGTCGGTATCACACCAGAAAAAATGGGCCACTCCAGTGCCTTGTGGAACATCAATCGTCAGCTCGGTTTCTGCCTCGGCGCGGCGTTGCTCAGCTCCTTGTTGGGGGCTTTGGGTGGTGAGGGTTTTCGCTACTGCTTCCTGGCCGCTGCGCTGCTCACGTTGCTGCCGATGGTCAGTGTTTTGCGGTTCGATTCGACGGCAGTGCTCGCGCTGCTGACTTCACAATTACCCAAGGAAAAATCTACATGACTGACTACAGCGAATATTTTGAGGAAGTGATTCAGGCACACGAAGCCATCGAGCGATGGTTTGCCGTGGAGGGAGACGACGCTGAGCTGGAGCGACTGCTAGCGCGATTTTCGCCTGAGTTCTCCATGGTTTCGCCGCTCGGCCGGGTGTTGGATTTCGAGGTGTTGAGCGGCTTGTTTCAGATGGCTGGAGGTAAGAAGCGCGGGTTCAAAATTGAGCTCAGCGAACTCTGCGGGATTGCATTACACGAGCGCGGTGCGACGGTGAGTTACCGCGAGCAGCAGACGGACGCGAGTGGATTGAATACGGATCGGCGTTCGACGGTGGTGTTTGAACAGACCGCCGCCGGGCGGGTGGTCTGGCGGCATTTGCAGGAGACGTTTTGCGCTGAGTGATGGTTCGGTATTGGTCTGAAATACCGGGTCGCTCTTATCGCGAGCAGGTTCACTCCTACAGGGATCTTCGGTGTGTAGGAGTGAGCCTGCTCGCGATGCAGACGACGCGATCTATCAGTTATCAACAGATTCCTGACTCACCACCACCGTACAGGTAATCCCCGCCGCCAACAGCACACCCTCCGGCACTTCATCGATGTGAATGCGCACCGGCACGCGCTGCGCTAACCGAACCCAGTTAAAGGTGGGATTCACATCGGCGATCAACTCACGGCTTTCCGGGTTGTCGCGGTCGTAGATGCCACGGGAAATACTTTCCACATGGCCCTTGAGCACTTCGCCGCTCATCAACTGCATGTCGGCTTTGTCGCCGACTTTCACGTGGGGCAGTTTGGTTTCTTCGAAGAAGCCGTAAACCCAGAACGAGTTCATGTCGACCACGGCCATTTTCGCTTCGCCGATGCGCGCATAGTCACCGCGATGCACGTTGAGGTTGGTCACATAACCGTCGACGGCGGCGCGCACTTCGGTGCGTTTGAGATTGAGTTCGGCGGCCTCAAGTTGCGCCTGCGCGTGTTGGTAATCGGCCAGGGCGGCGTCGGCGATGTTGCTGGCGTCGTCGCGGTTTTCCTTGGAGATCACCAGGTTGTCGAGGTCGGCGCGGCGATGGGCGTTGACCTTGCGCATCTCCCACGTCGACTTGCGCGAAGCGACCAGCGACTGCGCCTGCTTGACCGCAATGCGGTAATGCTCGGGGTCGATCTGCATGAGCAAATCGCCTTTCTTCACCAGTTGGTTGTCGCGCACCGGCACATCGATCACTTCGCCGGTAACGTCGGCGGCGACGTTGATGATATCGGCACGCACGCGGCCATCGCGGGTCCACGGCGTGTTCATGTAGTGCTCCCACAACGTGCGGCCGATCCACAATGCCAGGGCCAGCACCAGCAGGGTCGCGAGCAGGCTGAAAAACTTTTTCATCGGGACGTTCTCAACGGTAGACAGTCAGCGCCATCGCGCCGAACAGACAGGTGAACAGACTCAGACGCAGCAGCGCCGGGTGCCAGAAAAAACGGTACAAATCGAAACCGGACAAAAACCGGTCCACCGCCCAGGCCAGTGCCGCAGCGATGAAAAACATCAGGGTCATGGTCGGCATGTACACGCCGTGGAAGGCGATTTCACGAGGCATGGGCAAGTCCTTCGGGCTTGGCGGGGGCGAACGCGGCGAGCGGTGATTGCGGGTCGAGCAGCGAGGTGCGGATAAAGTGCAGATAGCTCTTCACCCGGCGCAACGCCGAGGTATCGAAGTGCGGCGCAAACGGTTCGTCAGTGGCCGCTACACGACTGATCGCATGGTCGACCGCGACCAGTGCGCGTTCGAGATTGCTGGAGTTCGGTTGCAGGAACAATCGCACCAGCGCGCGACCCATCACGCGAATTGCCTGGCGCCACGGCTGCGTTTCGGCATAGGCCGGGTGCACCGGCAGGATCGCCTGCTCCTTGCGCAACTCGATGATCGCGTGGCCGACTTCGAGCACCACGAACATCCAGCGCAGCAGGTTCTTTTGCACCTTCGGCTCACCCGCCGCGAGACCGTAGGCCTGATGCAGCAAATCGCGGGTGCGGCTCTCGAAACTCGAGGCCAGGCCTTTGAGTTTGCCGCTGATCGCGTAGACCACTTGCCCGCGCAGATCCTGCTCCAGACGTTTCCACAGCCAGCGGCTGTTCGGCGGCAAAATAATTGCCCCGGCTGCCGCGCAAACGAGCATGCCCATGACCATGGCGATGTAGTCGTTGATAAAGGTGTAGGGGTTGTAAATGGTCAGGTTGTCCGGCACTGAACCGGTACTGAAGAAGATCAGCAAACCGAGGCCGACCCCGGCGTATTGCGGCCGCGAGGTGAGGAACGAGCCGAGCACGATCACTGGCGCGAGCATCACGCAAAGCAAAGGGAAACCGTCGATCCACGGGAAGATGAAAAACATCTCGACGAAGCCGATCAATGCGCCGAGGAAGGTGCCGCAGGCCATTTGAAATGCCATGCGTTTCGGGTTCGGCGTAGCGGCGGAGAGGCCCACGGTGGCGGCGGCGATCAGGGTCATGGTCGCGCCACTTGGCCATGCGGTGGCAACCCAATAACTGCCCAACACTACTAGAATGAACGAGGCGCGAATGCCCGAGGCAGCGGCGGCCCACCAGTTGGTTTGCGGAGTAAAGGGCTCGTCCCAGCGCTCGCGTTCGTGGCGGTGATCGGCCAATGAGGCGTGAGTCTGTGCATAACTGTGCAGGTCGTCGACGAAGCGATAGAGCAATTCGTACGCGGTGTGGAAATCCAGTTGTTCGGCTTCACTTGGATCGGTGTCCTGAAAGATCCCGCGAAGGGTTCGCACACGCGTCGGCAGGCCTTCTTTGTAGCTCGCCAGCGCTGTCGCCAAACGAGCGGCATCGGGGCTGGTCAGGGCGCGGCCGCTGAAGCCGTCGAGCACTTCGGCGAGATCCTGCAGGCCCGGTCTGATCGCCGCGACAACGTGCTCTTCGCCGTTGACGCGCAGGCGTTCAAGCAACTGATGCAGGGCGTTGAAGCGCGTGGTGATGCCCATGAATTCGCTGTTCAAACGGCTCAGGCGACCGTTGCGTCGGCGCATGTGCGGGTCTTCGAAAACGGTCACACTGCGCAAGCCTTCAAGGCCCACCGCTTCGGCGATGAAGCGCACGTTGCTCGCCTCGAAAGACTCGGCTTTACTGCGCCCGCGCAGGCCATCGGTGACGAACAGCGCAAACACGCCGAAGCGCTGATACAAGGCGTTGCGCATGGCGGCGCTGGCGGTTTGCGGGAGGATCGCGGCGCTGACCAGGGTCGAGCAGAGAATACCCAGCGAGATCTCCAGTACCCGCCACACCGCCGCCATGAATGCGCCGTCCGGGTGCGCCAGTGCGGGCAAGCCGACCATCGCTGCCGTATAACCGGCGAGGACAAAACCGTAGGCGCGGAAGTTACGGCAGCGCGCGGCACCGGCCGAGCATATGCCGACCCAGATCGCCAACGAACCGAGGAACAGTTCGGTGTTCTGCGCGAATAACGCAATCAGCGCGACCATCATCGCCGACCCGGCCAGCGTCCCGAGGAAGCGATAGAAACTCTTGGCGAACACCTGGCCGCTTTGCGGCTGCATGACGATGAACACGGTGATCATCGCCGTGCGCGGCTGCGGCAATTCCAGGCGCATGGCCAGCCACAGCGTGAGGAATGCGGCGAGCAACACCTTGAAGATGTAGACCCAGGTCACGCCATCGCTGCGCGCCCAGTCGAAGAAACCACGGCGCCATTCCAGGGAGTAGAGCCAGCGCAGAGGTGCGGGCAAGGGAGTCATTTAATTGTGCTCATGGATTCAGGCAAGACGCGGTCCCTGTAGGAGTGAGCCTGCTCGCGATAGCCATTTCACATTCAACATTTCTGTCGACTGATGCACCGCTATCGCGAGCAGGCTCACTCCTACAATGGGTTGTGTGTTCAACGTAGGAGGGCCGGGGTTTTCGGCGCTTGGGTTTTCTCGGCCGACGGTACGTCGTTGCCGGCACCAAGGCCCCCGCCCAGCGCAGTCACCAACTCCGCATGCGCACTCAACCGCGCCGCCTGCACCTGCTGCTGCACTTGCTGCTGCTTGAACAGCAACGTCTGCGCATTGAGTACGTTGAGGTAATCGGTGAGGCCGCGCTGATACGCGATCATCGCGATGTCGTAGGTCTTCTGCGCCGTGGCCACCGACTCGGCAGCGAAGCCTTGCTGCTTGTCCATCGACTCGCGGCGGATCAACTGATCCGAGATGTTCTTCAGTGCATTCACCAGCGTCTGGTTGTAATGCGCCACGGCGATGTCGTAACTGGCGGAGGCTTCACCCAATTCGGCACGCAGTCGGCCACCGTCGAAGATCGGCAGCGAGATCGCCGGGCCGACGTTGTAGTTGAGTTTCTTGCCGGTCAAAAACTCCAGCGCGCCTCCGCCGGTGGCCATGTAACCGAGGCTGCCGACCAGATCGACGTTGGGATAAAACCCGGCGTGCGCCACATCGATCCCGCGAGCCTGTGCCGCGACTTGCCAGCGACTGGCGACCACGTCCGGACGCTGGCCGAGCAGTTCGGCGGGCAATGCCGACGGCAGTTTCAGCGCAGCGCCGAGAGACAGTGTCGGGCGCTGCAACTGCGCGCCCTCGCCCGGCCCTTTACCGGCTAACGCTGCCAACTGATTGCGACTGAGGGCAATCTCTTCGTCCAGCGCATCGATTTGCCGATGGGTTTCCGGCAGCGGCGTCTCGGCCTGGCTGACTTCGAAGTGCGTGCCGATCCCGCCGTTCAAACGCTTCTGCGCCAGATCGAGAATCTGCTGTTGCTGCTTGAGCGTCGCGTCAACAATGTCGCGCTGCGCGTAATGCAGCGACAGTTCGATGTAGGCGCGAACGATGTTGTTCTGCAATTCCAGCTGCGCCAGCCGCGCCTCGGCGGCGCTCATGTGCGCCAGATCCACCGCCCGCTCGCTGCTATTGCTTTCGCGGCCCCAGAGGTCGAGGGCGTAGCTGAAACCCAGTGCCGCGTTGTTGTCCCAGGTGGTGGTGTTGGCCAGCTCGCCCGGACCGTAGAACTGATCGGTCGGCCAGTTGTGTCGTTTTAGGGTCGACTCGCCATTGATCTGCAACGACTCCGCCGCTTCGGTAACGCCGGCCAGGGCTTTGGCCTGACGCACCCGCGCGGCGGCCATGGCCATGGTCGGGCTGCCTTGCACGGCGAGGTCGATCCAGCGGTTGAGTTGCGGGTCGCCGTAGGCTTGCCACCATTGCGCGGTGGGCCAGTTGGCGTCACGGGCGGCGTGGGCGATGGCGTCGTCGGTGGCCAGTGTATTGGCGTCCAACGCGTTGCCCTGCGGGGCAATTCCGTCCGTTGAGATGCAGCCGCCAAGACCCAGGGTAAAAGCCAGAACACTGAGCGGCAAAAGCGCTCTGTTGATGCGACGCGGCACAGCTGCGAATTCCTGAGAAGAGGATAAGGCGGGGCGTGTTCTCTGTAGGAGCTGCCGCAGGCTCGGGCCGCGTTCGGACGATCTTTTGATCTTGATTCCCTTAAAACAAAATCAAAAGATCGCAGCCTTCGGCAGCTCCTACAGGAATCGGCGCAATTCTAGGGGGCGCCCTCAATGGCGATAAGCTGGGATTTCTGTGAATCTTTGTTACGGTTAACGAGATAATCCCTTGGTCGGGGGTCTCGCCCCTGAAACTTCGTGTCACAATTTGCCATCTCCCTTGAGAGCACCCCATGGACACTTTGCAAAACATGCGCGCCTTCAGTTGTGTCGCCGAAGCCGGCAGCTTCACTGCCGCCGCCGTGCAACTCGACACCACCACCGCCAACGTCTCGCGCGCGGTCTCCAACCTGGAAGCCCACCTGCAAACCCGCTTGCTCAACCGCACCACGCGGCGCATCGCCCTCACCGAAGCGGGCAAACGCTACCTGCTGCGCTGCGAACAGATCCTCGCCTACGTCGAAGAGGCCGAAGCCGAAGCCAGCGACGCCCACGCGCGCCCGGCCGGGCAATTGAAAGTGCACACCATGACCGGCATCGGCCAGCACTTCGTCATCGACGCCATCGCCCGCTACCGCAAGACTCACCCGGATGTGACCTTCGACCTGACCCTGGCCAACCGCGTGCCGGACCTGCTCGACGAGGGCTACGACGTGTCCATCGTGCTCGCCAGCGAATTGCCGGACTCGGGCTTCGTCTCGCAACGCCTGGGCATCACCTACAGCATCGTCTGCGCCTCCCCCGCGTACGTGAAAGCCAACGGCGCCGCGCAAAAGCCCAGCGACCTGCTCAACCACGCCTGCCTGCGCCTGGTCAGCCCGGTGATTCCGTTGGAGAAGTGGGCCTTCGACGGCCCGGAAGGCCAGGAAATGGTCACCATCAACAGTTCGCCGTTTCTGGTGAACTCCGCCGATGCGATGAAAACCGCGATCACCAGCGGCATGGGCGTGGGCGTGTTGCCGGTGTATGCGGCGATCGAAGGTTTGCGCAACGGCACACTGGTGCGGGTGATGCCGAACTACCGCTCGCAAGAACTGAACCTGTATGCGATCTACCCTTCGCGGCAATATCTGGATGCGAAGATCAAGACGTGGGTTGAGTATTTGCGTGGGTCGTTGCCGGAAATTCTTGCGGCGCATCAAGCCGAATTGGCCGCCTACGAACTCAGCGGCAGCCTCGCCGGCGCCCGAGTCGCCAACTGACGTTTAAACACACCACGCCCCTGTAGGAGCTGCCGCAGGCTGCGATCTTTTGATCTTGCCGTTTAAAAATCAAAAGATCGTCCGAACGCGGCCCGAGCCTACGGCAGCTCCTACAGATTGAGGATTTCGCGGATGTTTCCGACAGGTCGCGTCGGTTGTCTGTCGGAAGTGAGGTGGATAGGCTTTGGGTGTCGCTGACGAATCAGCGACCGGGCTTGGTCGTCCGAATTATGAATGGAGCACTTCAAGGAGTTTCACCGTGCTCAATCCTGCTCAAAATCCATCTGCAAACGAAGATACCACCCCCTACGAATTCCCCGGCTCAAAAAGATTCCACGAAGCCGCCGAACGCGCCCTCGACCACTACCTCAAACCCAACGCCCTCACCCTGCGCTTCCACAAACCCAGCACCATGTTCCAGGTCGCCCCGGAACAGGACAGCGAAAGCCTGCTGGTCCACGCCTGCGAATCCCTGGCACAGGCCAGCCTCATGACCAGCGACATCGCCGCCTACATCGACCTGCCGCAACGACGGACGATCCTGGCGATCCAGCAGATCATCATGCTGGCTGAACTGGCGGTGAATCGAGTGCTGGATAACCACGAAATAGCCCAACCCCCAACCCACAACTGATTCCCCTGTGGGAGCGAGCCTGCTCGCGAAGACGTCAGCACACTCAATATTTACGGCGTCTGACACACCGCTATCGCGAGCAGGCTCACTCCTACAGTTGGATTGAGTACATCTGGCAGGAACTGGTCGGCTGTCAGGCCGCCATCGCTGGCAAGCCAAGCTCCCACAGGGATTGAGTGCGGTCTGAAAGAAATGGGGCGGCTGTCAGGCCGCCATCGCTGGCAAGCCAGGCTCCCACAGGAATTGTGTGCGGTCTGAAAGAAATGGGGCGGCTGTCAGGCCGCCATCGCTGGCAAGCCAGGCTCCCACAGGAATTGTGTGCGGTCTGAAAGAAATGGGTCGGCTGTCAGGCCGCCTTCGCGAGCAAGCTCTACTCCTACAAAAAGCACAAGCAAGATCAAAGGATCGCAGCCTGCGGCAGCTCCTACACAGGATGAGCGCAAGCTCGACAAAGCTTTTGATCTTGATCCACGAGCGACGTCGGAAGGCTGAGTGGAGGGATTGATCCGGGGGTGGGAGCGCAGCGACCGTTTGGCGCAGCCAAACACAGCGAGAGGAGGTGCAGCGAAGCAAACCGTAGGCGCTGCCCCCCGGATCGATCCCGGAGCGAAGGAACCCCGAGCCCCAGCGAGCGGGCCGAACGCAGGAGCAAAGCCTTTTCGGTTACCTTTTCGGCGTTTGGAAAAGGTGACTCGCCGTAAGGGCGAAACCGCCAGTCGCAACCCCAAAAAAAACGGATATACACCCAAAACCCCAAGAACATGGCCGGCCCAAAGGCCGCCAAGACATCCCCAAGGCAAAAATGTTAGCTTGCTTGGCATCAAGCCCGACAACGAGCCAAAACCAATGAAAAAAACTGTCCTGGCCTTCAGCCGCATCACCCCGCCAATGATCGAACGCCTGCAACAAGAGTTCGACGTCATCGTCCCCAACCCAAAAACCGGCGACATCAACGCCCAATTCAACGAAGCCCTGCCCCACGCCCACGGCCTCATCGGCGTCGGCCGCAAACTCGGCCAGGCCCAACTCGAAACCGCGACCAAACTCGAAGTGGTCTCAAGCGTCTCCGTCGGCTACGACAACTACGACCTCGACTACTTCAACCACCGCGGCATCATGCTCACCAACACCCCCGACGTCCTCACCGAAAGCACCGCTGATCTGGCCTTTGCACTGATCATGAGCAGCGCCCGCCGCGTCGCCGAACTCGACGCCTGGACCAAGGCCGGCCAATGGCAAGCCAGCGTCGGCGCCCCGCTGTTCGGCAGCGACGTACACGGCAAAACCCTCGGCATCGTCGGCATGGGCAACATCGGTGCCGCCATCGCCCGCCGTGGCCACCTCGGCTTCAACATGCCGATCATCTACAGCGGCAACAGCCGCAAAACCGACCTTGAACAACAACTCGGCGCGCAATTTCGCAGCCTCGACCAACTGCTGGCTGAAGCCGACTTCGTCTGCCTGGTCGTGCCACTCAGCGACAAAACCCGCCACCTCATCAGCCACCGCGAATTGGCCTTGATGAAACCAAGCGCCATCCTCGTCAACATCTCCCGTGGCCCGGTCGTCGACGAACCCGCGCTGATCGAAGCCCTGCAAAACAACCGCATTCGCGGTGCCGGTCTGGACGTTTACGAAAAAGAACCGCTGGCCGAGTCGCCACTGTTCCAGTTGAAAAACGCCGTAACCCTGCCGCACATCGGCTCGGCCACGAATGAAACCCGCGAAGCCATGGCCAACCGTGCCCTCGCCAACCTGCGCAGCGCCTTGCTCGGCGAACGCCCGCAGGATCTGGTCAACCCGCAAGTCTGGCGCGGATGACAGAACGGGCAAGTACGACAGTACTTGCCCGTTTTATTAAAAAACACAATGAAACACACACCTTGTAATTGAACCCGAACCAAAACCCGAAACAACCGTTATAAACTCTCCTCAACTATCGAATTCACGACAATAAGTTATGGAGAGATTTAACCTTGAACAGCCTTAGCACCGACGAAATAGTACGATATAGTAAAGTCATCCTCATGGCACTTATAAGCTTTTTTGGAATTCTGGTGATGTTCAGCAACTTTACCGACTATGCTTCAAATTATGAGTATGTCGGCCATGTTCTGAGCATGGACACCAGTCTGAAAAACCCCAATATACGCTATCGGGCAATCACTTCCCCCATGCTGCACCACCGGATCTACTGGCTGATCATAACGCTGGAGGCGCTCTATACAAGTTTCTGCCTCGTGGGCACTTATCACCTTTACCGAAAAATAAAACAATCGGCAGCGGTTTTTCATGAAGCCAAAAAGTATGCGGTTATCGGCTTGTTGATCGCAATATTCATTTACTACTTCTGCCTGCAAGTCGTTGGCGTCGAATGGTTCGACATGGACAACTCGGAAATCTGGAACGCCAAGGACTGGGCAAGGCATATAGTCGACTTTATATTCCCGCTAATGATTTTTATCATTCTGAAGATCGAGCAGTGATAAATAAGCGCTCGATCTTCAAAGCGATCAGGCTAACTTTTCCTGCGCTGAAAGTTGCGCTGGCCGAGGCTTGCGAAATACCAATAAGTTACCCAGCATCACCAGTACCAGGCCGGCCAGTGCTGGCGCTGTCCACTGATAACCTTCAGCAAACGCAGAAACGTTCAGTGCCACCACCGGGAACAGCACCGTGCAATAGGCAGCCCGTTCCGGCCCCATGCGCCCGACCAGCGTCAGATAAGCGGTGAAGCCGATGACTGAACCCGGTATCACCAGATACAAAAGCGCCCCGACATAGCGTGATGACCAGTCCATGTCGAACGGAATACCTTTGACCAGGCACCACAGCGATAACATCGCAGCACCGTAGGCCATGCCCCAGGCATTGGTGGTCAGCGGCTTGAGGCCGGCCTTCTGTTGCAGGCTCGAGAGCATGTTGCCCGCCGAGAAACACAGCGTGCCGCACAGCGCCAGACCGAGACCGAACAAGGTTTGCGGGGTAGCCTGATGCCCGGCCAGTTCCGGCCAGAACAACATGCCGAGGCCAGACAGCCCCAGCGCACCGCCCATCAGCACATTGCGCGCAATACGCTGAGCGAAGAACACCCGCGCATTCAGCGCGTTCCACAATGTCGCGGTGGAAAACACCACTGCTACCAGGCCACTGGGAATCCACTGACTGGCCGTCAGGAAACACATGAAATTCACGCAGAACAGGCACAACCCCTGCGCGACACAGATCAGGTGACCGCGCCGGTTCATCGGTTGCAGACGCCGACTGAGCAGCAGCAATGCAAACAGCACCAGTGCAGCGAGGCCGAAGCGATAAACGATCGACACCGCAATCGCCACCACGCCCAGTTGCCATTTCAGGGCAATCCAGGTGGTGCCCCAGATCAGCACGGTCAGCAGATACAACGAAAGATTCATGACAGAGGCTCCTCGATAGGCCTTGAGTGTCGACTGCATCTGCCAGACTGCGCTTGCACAATCTTGCGCTTTTGTCGCCCGCCGGGCTGGCAGGGCGGCGCCTACGGAGTAGGATGCAAGGCGTTGGAGAGAAACGATCATGTCCGCCATCGATACCCTGCAAGTCTTTCAGGCACTTAACCGTTCGCCCAATGCACGTCTCGTGCATAGCGCCGAACTCGGTGACGGTTTGTCTGCGGCCCTGTGGACCAATCACCATGACGCCCAGGAATACGAGGCGCCGAGTCATCACACTCTTTCCTGCTATATCGCGGGCGGCACCGGCACCTTTCGTCGCGGGCAACCGGGGCACAAAGGCGGGCCGGACAAGTTGTGCATTCTGCCGGCGGATCACCAGTCCGGCTGGGTGATCAACGGCGATATTCGCCTCGCGCACCTGTATTTCAGCGCCGAACAATTTGCCCTGGGTTGCGTCACGCTGCTGGATCGCGAGCCACGGGAAATGCAATTGCGTGAACAGACCTTTCTTGAAGACCCGCAGCAGGCGCAGCGCTTTCGCCAGTTGCTGACGTTGAACTGGGATGAGCCCGCGGAACGTTTGCTGACCAGCAGCCTCGCCCATGAACTGCTCAGCCACACGCTGCTCAGCCAGGTCGGTGCTCGTCAGGGCTTGCGGCTAAAGGGCGGCCTGGCGCCGCATCAGCGCCGGCAATTGGTGGAGTTCATCGACAGTCAGTTGGCCGAACCGATCAGCCTCGGTCAACTCGCGGGACTGTGTGCGTTGTCGGAATACCACTTTGCGCGGATGTTCCGTACGAGCTTCGGCCTGCCACCGCATCAATACGTGCTGGCGCGGCGCTTGAGCCGGGCGCGGGAGTTGTTGCGCAGCACTTCGCTGCCGTTGGGGGAGATTGCGCTGGCGTGCGGGTTTGCCAGTGCCAGTCATTTCACTAATCGGTTCAAGCAGGTTCTGGGCGGGACGCCGGGCGAATATCGGCTGGCGTTTTTGCGTTGAAGCCTTTTCCCCTCACCCCAGCCCTCTCCCTGAGGGAGAGGGAGCCGACCGAGGTGTCTGGCGCTATACGTCGACCTGAAACACCGAAGCGATTATGTATTCAAAGCATCACGTTCAAGTCGGTGTACCTTTGGAATATCCCCCGGTCAGTCCCCTCTCCCCCCGGGAGAGGGTTAGGCGGGCGGCGTTCCGATGAGGGGTTTTTGATCTTGGCTTAAAACTCCAAAGTGCTGGACAGCGAAACCTGCCGCGAATCGCCCATCGACACGAAGAACCGGCTCGCCGCCGAGGTGTAGTAAGTGCGATCAAACAGGTTCTTCACATTGAGCTGAAACTTGACCTTCTGCCCTTCAACCTTGGTGTCGTAAGTGGCAAACGCATCGGCCACGGTGTAGCTCGGCAGATCAAAATCATTCACCGCGTTACCGGCACGCTCACCGACATAACGAGCGCCAGCGCCAACGCGTAGCTGATCACCGCCGATCACGCTGCCGAAGTCATACACCGCCGACAATGAACCGGAATTCTTCGCCACATTCTGCAAACGCTTGCCTTTGTAGTCCGGGTCTTCGGTGACTTCGGCATCGGTGTAGGCGTAGCTGCCGATCATGCTCCAGTGCTCGCTCAACTGACCGGTCAGATCCATTTCCAGACCACGGGAGCGCACTTCGCCGGCCGCACTGTAGATCGTCGTCGGGCCTTCGGAATTGGCCACCAGCACGTTGCGTTTCTTGATGTCGAACAGCGCGATGTTGCCGGTGATTTGTCCCGGCATATCGAGGCGCGCGCCCAGCTCCCATGACTTGGCTTCTTCCGGTGCAATGCTGCCGTCGAGCACGGTGCTGCTGCCGCTCAACGGGGCGATGGTCGAGTTGGGTTTGAACGATTCGGTGTAGCTGCCGTAGAACGACAAGGCGTCGGTGTAGCGATACACCAGACCGGCGCGTGGCACCCACTTCTGGCCGTTGCTGTCGGTGTTGGCCTTGAACGGCATGCCTTTGCCTGCGTACTGGTCGTACTCCTGAAAGCGCCCACCAGCGACCAGAATCCACTGGTCGGTGAGGTGGATCGAGTCCTGCAGGAAGATCGAATCGCTGCGCAGTTCATCGGTCTGCGCGCTGTCGGCGGCACTGACGGTGGTGCCTTCGACTTCACGGCCATACACCGGATTGACGTAGCTGAAAGTGCTCAGGCTTTTCTGGCGGATCAGGTCGGCACGGTAGATCTTGCGATATTCGTCGTCGACGCCGAACACCAGGTCATGCTGCAGGCCCAGCACGTTGACTTTGCCTTCAAGGCTGGCGGTGGTGAAACGGTCGGTGCTGATCGCGCCTTGGGTGCCGTCCATGCTGCGGGTCAGTGTGCCGTTTTTGGTGTTGATGGCGGTGACACGCACCTGGCTGGCGTCGTAGGTTTCACGGTTCCAGCTGTAGCCGAAGTGGGCCTTCCAGTCGTCGTTGAGTTCGTGGTCAGCTTCGAAATGGTAGAGGTCGGAACGCCCTTCCATGTCGTTGAACGGCTCGTCCAGACGCTCGTCGCGCGAGATATCCAGCGGATGATTGGTGCGCGGATCGATCAGCGTGCCACGGTCGAACGGCGTGAGGAATTCACGGTGTTCGTAAGCGAACAGCAGCTTGGTGCTTTCGCCGAACCAGGCCAGCGACGGCGCGATCAGGGTTTCGCGATGGGTGCCGAAATTGCGCCAGTAATCTTCGTCTTCATGATCAAGCACCATGCGATAGGCCAAACCGGTATCGCCCAGTGCACCGGTGCTGTCGAAGGTGCCGCCACTGCCATTCTTGCCATCGCCGTAGGTCGAGCCACGCAAGGTCAGCGCGTTGTACGGCGTCAGTTCGGGTTTCTTGCTGACCATGTTGACCACGCCGCCCGGGTCCTGAATGCCATAGAGCAACGAGGCCGGCCCCTTGAGCACTTCGACGCGATCGACCGTGGCGTTCATGCCACGGCCCTGCACGATCGGCATGCCGTCGCGCATGATCGAACCGTTGCGGTTGTCACCGAAGCCGCGCGTCATCACCGAGTCTTGCGTGCTGCCGAGCGTGTTGCCTTGAGTGATGCCACTGACGTTGGCCAGCGCATCGTCGAGATTGCGCGGGGCCTGATCGCGGATGACCTGGGCCGCAATCACGTTGACTGTCTGCGGGACTTCCTGCAGCGAGGCCGAGGAACGCATCACCGAGCTGGTTTCCGGTGGCTGATAGCTCATTGAGTCGTTGCGCAACGAGGTTATGGTGGTGGCGCCGAGGTTCAGCGCGCCTTCAGTCGGTTTCGGTTCCAGCGCCAAGGTATGGCTGTCGGTGCGGCGGAAGCTCAGGCCCGAGCCGCTGAGCAGGCGCTGCAACGCCTGTTCGGCGTTCATCTGGCCGTTGACCGCCGGTGCAGTGAGGCCGTACGGCGCTTCATCGGTGTAGACCACGCTCTGCCCGGTGACACGACTGAAGTCGCTGAGGGCTTGGGGCAGCGGTTTGGCGGCCAAGGCGAAATTGAACTGTTTTTGCGTCTGACTGCTGGCCGCTTCAGCGGCGAGCGCCATGCTCGTCGGCAACAACGCCAATGCCGAAAAACTCAACGCCGACACGCCCAACCACTGTTTGACCGAACCCGATTTTGCCCTGGACTTCATTGCTCAATGACCTGTGTAGAACCGCTACGGATGCGAATGGATCGCAGTTTCAGTCACTACACGGATGGGGCAGATGTTTACCTCACCAACATTTGAAAATTATTTTTTGTGGTGTTCGATCGGGCGCCATCGCGAGCAGGCTCACTCCTACATTTGGAATGCGTTCCCCTGTAGGAGTGACCCTGCTCGCGATGGCTTTAGCCGCCTCAACGCAAAATAATCAGATGCCCCAACACCTGATGCTGCTCAAACCCCATCACTCCCTGCAGGGAACTGAGCACCGCCTGTGGATCCTTGCTCGGAAAACTGCCACTGACCTTACGCGCCGCCAACTCGTCGTTGAGCACAACAATCCGCCCCGGGTAATAACGCCGCAGATCTTCAACCACCTCGGCCAGCGTCGATTTGTAATACGTCAGCCAGCCCTGGCGCCAAGCCAGTTGCGCCTCACTGTCCGTCGCGTGAAGTTTTTCCGCCGCGCCGTCACCGTAAGCCACCTGCTGCCCGGCCGTGAGAATCTGCTGTTCGCCTTGACGATCGGCCTTCACCCCAACGCGCCCGGACAGCACCGTGACCTGCGCGCCGTGTGGCTGCAGGCGCACTTCGAATTGCGTACCGAGCACCCGCGCCTCGCCCTGCTCGGCCTCGACCACAAACGGATCACCGGTGTGCGTCACGCTGAAAAAACCGGCACCGCGACGCAGTTGCACATGCCGCTCGCCGTGACTGAAATCCACGGCAATGGCGCTGTCGCCATCGAGCGTGACTTGCGATTGATCGGCCAGGGTCACCGTACGAATTTCACCGGGGGCCGAGACGTAATCCGCGCCGAGATCTTCGACCCAACGCTGCGGCTGCCAGCCCGTACCGAGGCTGACCATCAACAGCAGACACGCCGCCATCGCCAGCGCTGCGGAGCAACGCAACAGCGGCGAACGACGCGGGCGCGCCATCGCATCGAGATAGCCCTGCAACGCCAACGCCTCTTCAGCGGCCAGTGTCTGCGCCGGACCTTCGCTCAATTCCCAGAGCACTTGCGCCTGCGCGTATGCCTCGGCGTGGGCCGGATCGGCGCGCAGCCATTGGCTGAATGTCAATTGATCGCCAGCACTCGGACGATCGTGCAACAGGCTCAGCCAGGCCAGTGCGGCCTGCTCCTGAGCGGGCGTCGGACGGATGCAATCGGTGTGCTTCACGGTGCTTTCCCTGGCGGACGTGGCGCGGGTTCGCGCAGGCTGGCCTTGCAGGCCTCGAGGGCGCGCATCATATGTTTTTCCACAGCACTTTGGGAAAGGCCCATGGCTTTGGCGATTTGCGCGTACTTGCGACCGTGGATGCGATTGAGCAAAAAGATCTGTCGAGTACGCTCGGGCAACGCACGCAACGCCGCTTCGACATGGCGCAAATCGTTGCCCGCTTCCAGCGCGGCTTGCGGCTCGCTGCCGTGGCTGTGCGGTTCGTCCGGTTGCCAGCCTTCATTGACCCGTGTGCGCGTGCCTTCGCTGCGCAGATGGTCGATGGCAATGTTGCCGGCACAGCGCAACAGGTAGGTGCTGAGTTCTTCGACCTGCACCAGCGGCCGTCGCCAGAAGCGCAGAAACAGGTCCTGCACCAGATCCGCCGCCGTCGCCCGGCAACCGACGCGCCGGCTCACCAGCGCTTCCATTTGCGAACGCTGGGACAGAAAAACCTGGAGAAAATGCGCACGTGCGCCACGCGGCTCGTCGTCGCGCGATTCTGGCGGCAGACCGATCAGCACCTCAGCATTGCGCCCAGGCTGCGACCGGACTGGCCAACAGGCTCAATCCGGCCAGTGCCAAGGCCAAACGCGGGCGATACGGCAGCAGCAACACCAAGGCCAGCGCACTGAGCATCAGCACGGCGAACCAGTCGACCAGACCGAAGCTCAAGCCGTTGGCCTTCACCGCTGCCGCGAGCGACAAGCACAGCAACAACCATCCGCCGATTTTCAGGCCTTGACGACGACGCTCAGAAGGCTTCTGCCCGAGTAGTTCATCGTGGTGCCGAGGCATCGACAGGCACAACGCGGTGAATCCGGCGTAGGTGAGCAACAAAGGCAAAAGCATCAGTTCGCCCCTTGCTCAAGGATGATCGGCGCAGCCTTTTCGCGACGGGGCTTTTTGGCGCTGGCGGTGTTTGCGGCGCGCTGCATTTTCCACGCAGCCCACGCCAGGAAGAGACCTGTTGCGACGCACGTCAGATCAAAACCGGCCAAGGTCCAATCGCCCTGCATCAGGGTTGCAGCAAGGTTCCACGGCGTGGTCAGCGCATTGATAAGCGGCACCGCGACGAACAGTACAGCGCCCAGCACAAGCTGTTCAATCCAGGCCTTGCGCCCCGGACGCCACAACGCATGCACCACACTCAAACCCCAAGCGATGAAGAACGCATTCACTTCCCAATCCGCACGTCCGGCAAGGCTCACCGGCAACAGACGATTGGCCAGAAAGAACACCGCCACCGCCGAAACCAGCCCGGCCATGCTGGCGATGTTCAGCACTTCCACCATTCGCAACTCGAACGGCATCACACCGCTCTTGGCGTGTTTGAGTTGACGCTTGCCGAGCCAGATCACCAGCCCGGTGCCGATCATTGCCGTCCCGGCCAGGCCACAGATGAAGTACAGCCAGCGCAAAACCGGGCCGGCGAAATGGCCCATGTGCAAACCATAGAACGCGCCGCCGACGGCCATCGCCACCGGTTGTTCCGGTGTGCTGCCGAGCCGCTCGCCGGTGACGCCGTTGAAGGTCACGGCGCTGCCGAAATCATGCACCACGCGATCACTGGCGCGTGACAGCACCACGCTGGCATTGGCGTCGCCCGGATTGTTCACTGACAGGCGTGCGGTGGCGCCACCCGACCATTGCTCGCTGGCCTTGGCCAACAGCGGCGCCATCGGCGCGAGTGTTGCGCTCACGTTGGCCCGCTCGGGAGTCTTCGAGGCGGGAAATACTTCGTCGTAGAACTTGCGCACGTCGCTGCCGTAAGACGCGACGATGCTCGCCGGCATGACCATCGACATGAAAATCACCAGGCTGCTGTAAGTGATCATCAAGTGAAACGGCAGCACCAGCACGCCGACGGCGTTATGCCCGTCGAGCCAGGAACGCTGGCCTTTACGCGGGCGGAAGGTGAAGAAGTCCTTGAAGATTTTCTTGTGGGTGATGATGCCGGTGATCAGCGCGACGAACATCACCATCGCAGCGATGGTCGCCAGCCAGCGGCCCCACGGGTAAGGCATCTGCAACTGAAAGTGGAAGCGGTAGAAAAACTCGCCGCCCATGCTTGCGCGGCCCTGCACTTCGGTGCCGGTTTGTGCGTCGAGGGTTTTCGATTCGAAGCGCCCGCGCTCGCCGGGATTGGCCGGCGCTTGCTGCCAGCGCACGGTCAGCCCGGGATCGCGGGCATCAGGCATATCGATCAGCCAGCGTGAGGCGCCAGCGGCATGTTGCTGCAGATAATCCTGGGCCAGGGTCAGGCTCGTCTCGGCACTCACCGAGCGCGCCGGGATTTCCGGCTGCATCCAGTGGCTGATTTCATCTTTGAAATAGGCCAGCGTCCCGGTCAGAAAAATCGCAAACAGCAACCAGCCGAACAGCAATCCGGTCCAGGTGTGCAGCCAGGCCATCGCCTGACGGAAACCTTCTTTCATGCCAGCCCCAATCCACGTGCAGCACCGGAAATGGTCGCCAGAATCACGCTCGGCACCAACAAACCGACCCACGCCGACCATGCGGTGCGGCATGCGAAACACCACAGTACGGCGACCAGATAGACCAGAAACGAAATGGTCATGCCGGTGACCACGGCTTCAGCGCGGCTCAACGGCAACCACAATGTGAGGGTGACGCTGGCCAGCGCGGCAACCAGATAGCCGCCGAACACCGCCGCCAATACTCGCGAGGTGACCGCCAGACGGTAGGACATGGGAAGTGTGGCGAGTTTGCCTTTCATGTTTCGACCCTGAAACGAAAAACGTCCGGCCGATGTGCCGGACTGCTAGGCGAGCAATATTAATGATAAATATTCTCATATGCAAAAGCATCTGATTGCCGGCTGAGCGCTTCACCCCCTACAATGCGAACAGTTCTTGTTCTCTAACGTACTCTCTACCGCGTCAAGAAAGCGCCCGGAGTTCACCGTTGTCGTCCGCCCACCCCGTCGAATCGCTCTATCAGGCTCATCACAGCTGGCTGACTGGCTGGCTGCGGCGCAAACTCGGCTGCCCGGACAGCGCAGCGGACCTGGCGCAGGACACGTTCATCAAGCTGCTGACCGCCCGCGAGCCGCCTGTGATCATCGAGCCGCGCGCCTTTCTAACAACGTTGGCCAAGCGCGTTCTGTTCAATCATTACCGCCGTCAGGATCTCGAGCGCGCCTACCTCGACACGCTGGCGCAGATGCCGGAGATGGTCGCGCCGTCGGAAGAAGACAAAGCGATCATCTTGCAAACCCTGATGGAGCTGGATCAATTGCTTGACGGCTTGCCGCGTCAGGTCAAACGCGCCTTTCTGCTGGCACAGGTCGATGGCCTGACGTATCCACAGATCGCTGCGGAACTCGGCATTTGCGTGGCCACGGTCAAACGGCATCTGAACAAAGCGGCGATGCGTTGCTACTTCGCCCTATGAATCGCGCCCCGGATTTCTCTTCGCAAGTGGCCGAACAGGCCGTGCACTGGCTGCTGGAAATGCAGCAAGGCGCGCTCACCCCGCGTCAGCAACAGGCCTGGCAACAATGGCTGGACGCACACAGCGAACATCAGCGCGCATGGGAACACATTCAACGGGTCAACCAGCGCTTGCGCGGTGTGTCTTCACCGTTGGCGCATGCGGCGCTGAACGGACCGAAGTCGGGTAGCCGTCGTCAGGCGCTCAAGCTGCTGCTGATTCTTGGCGCCGGATCAGCCGTCACCTGGAGCGTGCGCGAACACAACCCGCTGCCGTCAATGCTCGCCGATTACCGCAGTCCGGTCGGCCAGCGGCGCAAAGTGGCGCTCGGTGCTGGCGATCAGTTGCAGCTCAACACTGCCAGTGCGGTGGATGTGAACACTTCGGCACGTTTGATTCGTCTGCTCGAAGGCGAAATCCTCCTGACTGCCGCGCAATCCTTCGAAGTGCGCACGGCGCAGGGCACGCTGAAAACCCACGGTGCACGTCTCAACGTGCGCCAGTTTGCCGATCGTACGCAGGTCGCGCTGTTCGACGGTCGCGTCGAACTGAGCAGCAATGGACGCGCGCCAATGTTGCTGCCGGTCGCGCGCGAATCGAGTTTCACCTCGACATCCGTCAGCGCAGCAAAACCGCTGAATGCCAACAGCGGCGCCTGGGCCGACGGCATGCTGGTCGCGGCGCACATGCGCCTCGGCGACTTCCTTGATGAACTCGGCCGTTACCGTCGCGGGCAGCTCAATTGCGATAAAACAGTCGCCGATCTGCTGATCTCCGGGACGTATCCGCTGGACGACAGTGAGCGAATTCTCGATCTGCTGGAAATCAGCTTGCCGGTGAAAGTGAAGCGCTTCACCCGCTACTGGGTGACCGTCGAAGCGCGGGTTTAAAAAGCAAGATCAAGAGATCGCAGCCTTCGGCAGCTCCTACATTTGGAATGCATATTTCCGGTAGGAGCGGCCGAAGGCTGCGATCTTTTGATCATTGAAAAATAAATGAGCCGTTTTTCGGATCTGGCGTGACAGAGAAGGAAAGCCCCCTTGATTCAACCTTCTCAGGATCATCCGACATGCACCCCACCCGCCTCACGCCAATGGCTCGCAGCCTGCGCAACCTCGTCTTCGGCGCCAGCCTGAGTTTCAGTGCCATGCCTGCCGCACTGGCCGCCGATGCCAAGGCTTATCACATCGCGCCATCGTCGCTGGAAAGTGCGCTCAACCAGTTTGGCCGAGAAGCGGGTGTGCTGATTTCTTTTCGCTCGCAAGTCACCAGCGGCGTGCAAAGCCGTGGCCTGGAAGGCAGCTACACACCCGAGCAAGGTTTGAATGCATTGCTCGAGGGCACCGGCCTGCAAGCACGCGCCGAGGGCAATAACGCCTTCAGCCTGCAATCGGCGGGCGATGCGGCGCTGGAGCTGGACACCTCGAAAGTCGTCGGTGACTGGCTCGGCGACGCGGCGCAGATCAACGTCTTCGAACATCCTGGTGCCCGTGACGTGATCCGCCGCGAAGAATTCGAACGCCAGGGGGCGACCCAGGCCCGCGACGTGCTCAACCGTATCCCCGGCGTCAACGCCCCGGAAAACAACGGCACCGGCAGCCACGACATGGCACTCAACTTCGGTATTCGTGGATTGAACCCGCGTCTGGCTGCACGTTCGACGGTGTTGATGGACGGCATCCCGGTGCCGTTCGCACCTTACGGTCAGCCACAGTTGTCGTTCGCACCGATCAGCATGGGCAACATGGATGCCGTCGACGTCGTACGCGGCGGCGGCGCTGTGCGCTATGGCCCACAGAACGTCGGCGGCGTGGTCAACTTCGTGACACGCGCCATCCCGGATGAGCCGACGGTCAAGGGCGGCTTCCAGACCGAAACCAGTCCATCGTCGAGCCATGACGGCTTCAAGACCAGCGCCAACCTGCTGGCCGGCGGCACCAATGCCAACGGTCTCGGCGGCGCCCTGCTTTACTCCGGCACGCGTGGCGGTGACTGGCGTGAACACAGCGACACCGAGATCGACGACCTGATCCTCAAGGGTAAATATCAGCTCGACGAGGCCAACAGCTTCAACGCAATGGCCCAGTATTACGAAGGCAAGGCCGACATGCCCGGCGGCCTGAATGTCGCCGATTACGACGCCGATCCCTATCAATCGACGCGCCTCAAAGATCAGTTCTGGGGCCGCCGCACCCTGTTCAACTTTGGCTATCGCTATCAGGAAGATCGCCGCGAGTTCACCGCCAACACGTTCTTCACCAAAACCCTGCGCAGCGGTTATCTGGATCAGGGCACATTCCTTTCGCTGTCGCCGCGCGAGTATTGGGTACGCGGCCTGGAAACCCGTTTCGCCCAAGGCTTCGACCTCGGTCCGACCAGTCATGAAGTCGGCGTCGGCTACCGCTACATCAACGAAGCCGGCCACGAACTGCGGTACCGCACGCCGATCGCCAGCAATGAATACCCGACCACCAACAGCCGCAATGACCGCGACACCCGCGGCGGCACCGAGGCCAATGCGTTCTTCGTCGATGACCGAATCGACATCGGCAAATGGACGATCACCCCGGGCGTGCGCTACGAGATGATCGACTCGCAGCAGACCAACAACCTGACCAACGTCAAATACAAGGGCGACTACAACACCGCGCTGCCGGCGCTGAACGTGCTCTATCACCTGACCGACAGCTGGAACCTGTACGCCAACACCGAAGGTTCGTTCGGCAGCGTGCAGTACAGCCAGATGCCCAACCGCGTGAGCAGCGGCGAAGTGAAACCGGAAAAGGCCCGCACCTGGGAGCTCGGCACGCGCTATGACAACGGCGCGTTGCGGGCAGAGATTGGCGTATTCCTGATCAACTTCGACAATCAGTACGAAAGCAACCAGACCAACGACTCGGTGATCGCCCGTGGCGAAACTCGCCATCAAGGCATCGAGACCAGCGTCAACTACGCGCTGGATGACTTGAGCCCGGCGCTGGCCGGTTTCGATGTCTACGCCACTTACGCCTACGTTGACGCGACCATCCGCGAAGACGGGCCGAACAAAGGCAATCGCGTGCCGTTTTCTTCGAAGCACAAAGGCACGCTTGGCGTCGGATACACCGAAGGGCCGTGGAAGTTGAACCTCGACAGCAGCTTCCAGAGCGACCAGTTCGCCGACAACGCCAACACTTCGAAAGAAAGCGCCGACGGCAGCACCGGCAAGATCCCCGGTTACATGCTGTTCAGCAGCCGCGCGGGGTATGACTTCGGGCCGCAGCTGGCGGATCTGAATGTCGCGGTGGGGGTGAAAAACATCTTCAACACGCAGTACTTCACGCGTTCGTTTGATGACAACAACAAGGGCAAGTATGTGGGGGAGCCTCGGACGGTTTATGTGCAGACTTCTGTGGCGTTCTGAGGATTGAAAAGCCCCTCATCGGAACGCCGCCCGCCTAGCCCTCCCGAAACGTCGGACCGCCCAGAGGGAGAGGGGACTGATTGGGGGATGCTTGCGAGCTACGCCGACCTGAACGTGCTGTGCCGAATCCATAATCGACTCGACCTGAAACCGCTTTGCCGAATCTATAATCGACTCGGTCTTCAGGTCGATGTACCCCGCAAGACACCTCGGTCGGCCCCCTCTCCCTCCGGGCGGTCCGACGTTTCGGGAGGGCTGGGGTGAGGGTCAGCAGGTCAGCGGGTCATGGTCTAAAGTAAAACTTCAAACCAACTTCACAAGGATCGTGAAGCATGCAAACTCGCCCTACCCTCGCCCAATTCGCTCGCCATCTACGCGTCAATCAAACCGACTGCGAACACCTGCTGTGGCAAAAACTCCGCTCCCGCCAGATCGCCAATCTGAAATTTCGCCGGCAGTTTCCCTGTCCGCCCTATGTGCTGGACTTTTACTGTGCCGAGCTGAAATTGGCGATTGAACTGGACGGTGGTCAGCACTATGAAACCTCGGGACTGATTCATGACCAGCGCCGGACACGCTATCTGAACCAAAAGGGCATTGAAGTCGTGCGCTTCAGTAATTTTGAGATGATCCAGCAGATGGACGATGTGCTAGAGCAAATCATAAGAATTGCGGCGAATCGAAAAATGCCCTCACCCTAACCCTCTCCCAGAGGGAGAGGGGACTGACCGGGGGATGCTTTAGAAATGCATCGACCTGAACGTATTGGACCGAATCCATAATCGACTCGGTCTCTCAAGTCGACGTACCTCTTCAGACACCTCGGTCGGCCCCCTCTCCCGGAGAGAGGGGGCACTGATGGCGGGATGCTTCAGAAATTCATAAACCTGAAAGTACATCAGCCGAATCCATAATCGACTCCGTCTTTCAGGTCAACGTACCTCTTCAGACACCTCGGTCGGCCCCCTCTCCCGGAGGGAGAGGGCTGGGGTGAGGGGCCGCTCTCTTATGCCCTGCGCAAAAACCGCCACAAACAAAAACGGGCCTGCTTCCGCAGGCCCGTTCTCATTGGGTGGCTTACAAAATCAGCGCATCAACTGTTGATCGCTGCCTGCTCATTCTCATCAAATTCTTCCGCCAAGAGCTTGTCATTGGCCTTGCCGGTGAATGGCACTACAGCGGCGCGTGGTTTACCTCGCAGTTTGCCGAACAGGTGCTCCAGTGCGTGCTCGAGTTTTTCGGCAGCGCCGTCGATTGCCTGTTCCAGCGAATCGGCTTTATGGGTCACGGAAATCGGTTGATGGCCTTTTGGCCGCGCTTCCAGTTGGCAGCGCAAGTCATGGGGACCTGGTTTGTCACCGTTCTCGTCGCTCAGGTGGACTTCGACACGGGTCAGGTCTTCTTCATAACGGTCGAGCGTGCTCTCAATGGTTGTACGTACCCACTCCTCCAGTCGTTTACTGCCTTGAACATGGTTATCGCTGTTGACTTGGATTTGCATAGTTCATCCCTTATTTCAGCTAGCTCGTGAGAGGCCTTGAGTTGAATTTCCTGACCTCCTGGTTACAACAATCGGCCCGACCGGCGAACATTTCAACCCCTGAAAAAAGATAAATATTCATTCGCAAAAAAAGCCGGACAACCGAGCAAAGCATTGTTAAGGTCGGGAGTTGGGTCGCTTTGCAATCCGGCAAAATTTGCTCACAATTGCCCGTCGTTCAACGGGTGCAAGCTGCGAAAAATCCCCGCCTCTTCCACCAGCCAATCATGCACCGCACGCACGCCCGGATGGCTCAAGGCCCCCGGCGCATAGAGCAACACGTAGCGTTTGTGATTGGGCACCGACAGGCCGAACGGCACAATCAACGTCCCCCGTTCCAGCTCATCGTTGAGCAACGTGCGCCGGGCAATCGCCACGCCCATACCGGCAATCGCCGCTTCGATGGTCAGGTGATTGCGATTGAAAGTGTGCCCGCGCCGTACGTCGGCGCCCTCGAAGCCGATCGCGTTCAAATAAAATTCCCATTCCGCGTATTCATAACTGCCACGCCAGGCAGTGATGTCGTGCAGCAGCGGAAAATGCACCAGATCCGCCGGCCCATGCAGTGGCGGTCGTCCACGCAACAGGCTCGGCGCGCACACCGGGAAAATCTGCTCATCGAGCAACGCTGTGGATAACAACCCCGGGTAACTGCCGTCGTTCAAGTCGATAGCCAGATCAAAGTCACCCTCGTGCAACGGCACGCTGCTGTCCTCGGCCACCAGCCGTAGCTGAATGTCCGGATAGCGCTGCTGCAGACGTGGCAAACGCGGCGTCAGCCACTTGCTCAAGAACGAGGGAATCGAACGCACCCGCAAGATTCCGCTGATCATCCCGGCATCCAGTCGACGCAATTCCGCATCAATGCTGCCGTACGCCTCGTTGACGGTAATGGCCAACCGCTGCCCTTCTGCACTCAATTCCACGCCGCGCGCACGCCGGTGAAACAGGCGAAAACCGAGGCGCTCCTCCAGTTGGCGAATCTGCTGGCTGACCGCTCCCGGCGTGATGTGCAGCTCTTCCGCACAGCGGGTGAACGACAGGTGCCGCGCGGCACAGGAAAACACCTGCAGCCAGACGTATGTCTGGGCATGCAATTGACGACTCATCGTTTAGTCCTGCTAAAGGCTTACTTAGGAAGTTTCGTTAGTCACGTAGGACCGAGGTAGGCAGTATCGCCGACATTGCGCTTGTCCTACAAAAAATGGCAGCGATTCCTACTCCATTGCTTGTAAGGGTTTAGCATGGCTATCAGTGTTTTCGATCTATTCAAAGTCGGCATCGGCCCGTCCAGTTCCCACACCGTCGGCCCGATGCGTGCTGCCGCGACCTTCGCTCAGGCGCTGATTGATCAGCATTTGTTGAACGATGTGCGTCGTGTGGAAATCCGCTTATACGGCTCGCTGTCGGCTACTGGCGTCGGTCATGCCACTGACCGCGCCACGGTCATGGGCCTGATGGGTGAGTGGCCGGACAGCATCGATCCGGCGACCATCGATCCACGCATCCAGCAATTGCGCGAGACAGGCCAACTGTCCCTCGCCGGGCAAAGAGAAATTGCCTTCGACTGGCAGCGCGATCTCCTGCTGCTGGACGAGAGCCTGCCCTACCACCCCAACGCCATGTCGCTGACAGCCTTTGGCGAAACGGCTGAGCTGTTCGAGCAAACGTACTACTCGGTCGGCGGCGGTTTCATTATCGAAGCGGCCGAAGCGGAGTCCGGCGTAGCGCCGGCCGGTGATGTGGCGTTGCCGTACGACTTCTCCAGCGCCGCCGAACTGCTTGCACTGTGCAAACAGCACAACCTGCGCGTCTCCGAACTGATGATGGCCAACGAGCGTGCGTGGCGCACTGACGCGGAAATCCGTCAGGGCCTGCTGCACATCTGGTCGGTGATGCGCGAATGCGTCGAACAGGGTTTGCGACACGAAGGCATCCTGCCCGGCGGGCTGAATGTGCCGCGCCGCGCCGCGAAATTGCATCGCAGCCTGTTGGAAATCGGCAAGCCGAACGTGATCAGTTCGACGCTGTCGGCGATGGAATGGGTCAACCTGTTCGCCCTCGCCGTCAACGAAGAAAACGCCGCGGGCGGGCGCATGGTCACCGCACCGACCAACGGTGCAGCGGGGATCATCCCGGCGGTTCTGCACTACTACATGAAATTCAATCCGGATGCGTCTGACGATGACGTCGTCGCTTTCTTCTTGGGCGCGGCCGCCGTCGGCATTCTCTGTAAGAAAAATGCCTCGATTTCCGGCGCTGAAGTCGGCTGCCAGGGCGAAGTCGGTTCGGCCTGCGCGATGGCCGCTGCCGGTCTGGCTGACGTGCTCGGCGCCACCCCGGAGCAACTGGAAAACGCCGCCGAAATCGGCCTTGAGCACAACCTTGGCCTGACCTGCGACCCAGTCGGCGGCCTGGTGCAAGTGCCTTGCATCGAGCGCAACGCCATCGCCGCCGTAAAAGCGATCAACGCTACGCAAATGGCCCTGCGCGGCGACGGCAACCACTTCATTTCCCTCGACCGGGTGATCCGCACCATGCGCGACACCGGTGCCGACATGCATGACAAATACAAAGAGACTTCACGGGGCGGCCTGGCTGTGAACTGGGTGGAGTGCTGAGGCGCATTCCCTGACTGCCCCGGCAGACCGCATTCGACGGTCTGCCAACCGTGAGCCCGAGCAAGAATAATAACGAGGCGATACCGATGACCGATGTACGTACACCTGCTGCCGAAAAACCCGCTGTAGACCGCACACGCAATACAGAAACCACCCACAAGGGCTGGAGCAAATTCGACACCACCTGGATGCTTGGCCTGTACGGCACGGCGATCGGTGCTGGCACCTTGTTCCTGCCGATCAACGCCGGTGTCGGCGGTTTCTGGCCGTTGCTGATTCTCGCCGTGCTGGCCTTCCCGATGACGTTTTTTGCCCACAGGGGCCTGACTCGCTTCGTGCTGTCCGGGCGCTCCGGGGACATCACCGAGGTGGTCGAAGAACACTTCGGCATCGGCGCCGGCAAGTTGATCACGTTGCTGTATTTCTTCGCGATCTTCCCGATCCTGCTGGTGTACAGCGTGGCGCTGACCAACACCTTGAGCAGCTTCCTCGAACACCAACTGCACATCGCCCCGCCGCCTCGGGCGATCCTCTCGCTGGCGTTGATTCTGGGTCTGATGGCCATTGTCCGCTGTGGCCAGAGCGTCATCGTCAAAGCCATGAGCGTGCTGGTTTACCCGTTCGTCGCCGCCTTGCTGCTGCTCGCGGTCAGCCTGGTCCCGAACTGGAATGGCGCGTTTTTCGCCAGCGCCCAAGAGGCGATGCCGATGTCGGTGTTCCTCAAGACAATGTGGCTGGCGATCCCGGTAATGGTGTTCTCGTTCAACCATTCGCCGATCATTTCCGCCTTCGCCGTTGATCAGAAGCAACGTTACGGCGATCAGGCCGAACGCAAGAGCAGCGGCATCCTTGCCATGGCTCACGGCATGATGGTCATCACGGTGATGTTCTTCTGCTTCAGCTGTGTGCTGGCGTTGTCGCCGGCAGATCTGGCAGCGGCGAAGGCGCAGAATATTTCGATCCTGTCGTACCTGGCCAACCACTTCCAGACTCCGGTCATCGCTTACGCCGCGCCGCTGATTGCACTGGTGGCGATCACCAAATCCTTCCTCGGTCACTACATCGGCGCCAGCGAAGGCTTTCAGGGCATGATCGTGAAAAGCCTGCGCAGCCGTGGCCGGGTGATGTCGGCGAGCTGGCTGAACCGAGCGACCGCGCTGTTCATGATCCTCAGCTGCTGGGCGGTGGCAACGTTCAACCCAAGCATTCTCGGCATGATCGAAACCCTCGGCGGGCCGGTGATTGCCTGCCTGTTGTTCCTGATGCCGATGTACGCCATCCGCCGCGTGCCGGCCTTGCGCCAGTATTCCGGCCAGGCTTCCAACGTGTTTGTGGTTCTGATCGGCCTGATTGCACTGTCAGCGATCATCTACTCGTTTCTGCCCTGAAAACGCGCCATAAAAAAAGGCGAGCCATGTGGCTCGCCTTTTTTTATGCCCGTGTTCATTGTTCGACAATTTTCCCGGCACAGCCCTTGCAAACTCCCCCTGTAGGAGCTGTCGAGTGAAACGAGGCTGCGATCTTTTGACCTTCATGACCGAAATCAAAACATTGAAGATCAAAAGATCGCAGCCTTCGGCAGCTCCTACATGAGTAACCAGGACAGGACACGGAATGGCCGGTGATCCGGTTTGGCGAACCAACCCGATCACGGCCGGTCAACAACTGCACGTTCAATCAGGCGGTGACGCATCATGGACAACCCTTTTCAGATCATTACCGATGCCTTCGCGCCGGACTATCAGATCAATCTGAGCATTCAGGGCCTGGACGGCAGCATCATGCTGACCCTGTCCAACAGCGGTCACATCGTGGCCAAACGCATGATCAGTGCCGAGCAGCGCAACGATCCTGCGCGCCTCAAGCGCCTGGTGCAGAGCATTCAATTCGGCATCGCCATCGAACAGGGTCACAGCGCCATGGCAATCCTCGAAGCGATGACCAGCGGCACCGGGCTGACCCCGCCACCGCCACGCGTCATCGGCCAGCCCCGACCGACGGCCGGGCTTTAAAGCTCGCCCTTTTCGACTTCAGGATGCTCGCTGGAACCTGTACCGAGGGTGCGCTGCGGTTTCTCGATCTTCACCGAAGGAAATTGTGACGAAGCGTAACGCACCACCAGAATCGCCAGCGCCAGCAGCAGAATCCCGCCGCACAGGTAGATGATGCCCATGTCCGGCGGGTTGTGGTGCGAGACGTTGGAGATCAGCAAACGGGTCAGCGCAGTGATCGCCACGTAGATCAGGAAGCGCACCGGCATGTGGTTGGTCTTGAAATAAATCCCGACCATCGCCCCCAGTTCGAGATAGATGAACAGCAACAGAATGTCATCGATCTTGATGTGGCCTTCCTCGAGCATGCCGAGAAACTCCATCACCGCCGCGTATGCCGTCACCGCACCGATGGCAAACAGCGCCAGGTAGTGGAAGGTCTCGACGAACAGGTTGCCCAGGGACTCGGCCAGTTGATGCACGTTTTGCCGCAGTTTCTCGGCCCAGTTGATTTTCACGATGAGGTTCCTTAGCCCGATTCGAGCGGATGATGCGTGTTGGACGTGACGGTTTTCTGCACGTAACGGTTTTCATGCAGAAAAGAGGCCACGCCATCATGGCGAGCCGCCGCGAAACCCGCGCCGTGGCGTTTGGTCGCACCGCTGTGCTTTTGTGGGAGCGAGCCTGCTCGCGAATGCAGCGACACGGTCTCCCTGACAAACCCGAAATCCGGTCTACATTAAAAAGCCACTACCCATGGCGCAGGGATTCGCTTATCCTTTTCGCTGTATATGGATACAGTAGTCGTCAAGACAACTTAATGTGAAGGCATGTGAGGTGGTGAATGGCCGTCGAAGTGGTATACCGCAGCAGCCGAGATCTGGAGCGCTTGTTCATGGATAAAGCCGAAGCTGACCGTCATGACAAAATGCTCGAACTGGCCGAATATCTGGCCGATGTGCTGCAAAAAGCCGTTCCGTCCCTGACGGAGCAGCAAGTGGAGGAAGCCGGGATCTACATGGCGAAGAACCGCGATGTGTTCGCCCGGGCATTCAAGAGCCAGCCTGACGCATTGTCCGAGCTGCTCAACGCCCCGGCCGAGGCTGCTGAACAAGCTGAGGTGGTGGAAGCAGTTGAAGCGCTGGCCAAGCCTGCTAAAGCGGCAAAAGCGCCGAAGTAATCAGCTCCACATCAAAAGATCGCAGCCTTCGGCAGCTCCTACAGGGATAAATATTCCAAATGTAGGAGCTGCCGAAGGCTGCGATGTTTTGCTTTTCAGCGATACAAAACCTTTTCCGCCAACTCATCCGCCACCCGCGCCGGCGAACGCTTCTCCGCCTGCGCATGGGCGAACACCTCGGTCAACCGCGAACTGATCTTCGACAGATGCGCGGTGATCGTCGGCAATTCCTCTCCGCGATGCTTTAGCGAAACATAGATCAACCCTCCGGCGTTGATCACATAATCCGGCGCATACAGAATTCCGCGCCGCTCCAGATGATCAGCCACGTCCAGATGCGTCAGTTGATTGTTCGCTGAGCCCGCCACTGCCGAGCAACGCAATTGCGTGACGGTGTGACTGTTCAGAACTGCGCCCAGACCGCACGGCGCAAGAATGTCGCAAGGCGTACTGAGCAACGCATCGTTGGCGATCGGGTGGGCATTGAGCTGCTCCATCGCCAACTGCACCTTACCGTGGTCGATGTCGCTGACCAATAGTTCGGCGCCCGCCGCATGCAGTTGTTCGGCCAAGGCGAAACCGACGTTGCCCAGCCCCTGGATAGCCACGCGCAAGCCTTCGAGGTTATCGCTGCCCAGACGAGCCATGGCCGTCGCGCGAATGCCGGTGAACACCCCCATCGCCGCGTGCGGGGCCGGGTCGCCGGCCGAGGTTGTGCTGGTGACGTGTTGGGTCTGTTGGGCGATGCAGTCCATGTCGGCCACCGAGGTGCCGCTGTCGATGGCAGTGATGTAGCGGCCATCGAGCTGATCGATGCAGCGACCGAACGCTTCAAACAGCGCTGCGCGGTTCTCCACATGCGCCGCACGCACGATCACGGCGACGCCGCCGCCCTGCTCCAGCCCCGCCAGCGCAGCCTTGTAGCTCATGCCCTGGGCGAGGCGAATGGCGTCCTCGACAGCCGATTCGTCATTGGGGTAGGCAAGGTAACGACATCCGCCCAAGGCTGGCCCGAGGCGACTGTTATGAATGGCAATGACCGCCTTCAACCCGGACACCGGGTCAACGCTAAGGTGCAGCGATTCCAGGCGAGTGCTTTGCATGAGCGCAAACATCGTTGGGCTCCCGAATCACTTCTTGTAGAACGCCAGTATAGGCCTGCGCCTGAAAATTGCTGGAGCGCACCGGAATAAGCGCCCGTAGCGACAAGCGCTTTGCGGCATAACCGTTGCGCGGCGAACCCAGGCACTGGACGAATGACACGGACGGGGCTAAAACGAGGCATTCCCCGGAGATTTCAATGAGTCCGCGCCAACGTTTTTTCGACTGTCTGCACCGCTCACCACCCGCGCTGTTCGAAGCCGCGCTGTGGATCGCGGCCGAGCACGATAAAGCCGTCGATCCCGCGGTACTCTTGCTCGATTTCAAAGAGCTGCAACAAAAGGTCAGCTACGGTTTGCCGATGCTGCCGGTCAGTGAACTGGCGCAGCCGCTGCTGCGGCGCATGATTGAACTGGGATTCGCCCAGGACGACTTCTTGCCGCTGCGCCCGCAGGCGGCGTTGCTTCATAAAGTCTTGCAGACGCGGCGCGGTCAGCCCCTGGCGCTGGCGTTGATTGCCCTCGAACTGGCACGCGGCCTGGAGATTCCACTGGTCGGCGTCAATTTCCCCGGGCATTTTTTATTACGCGTACCCGGCGCGGATCATTTGCTCGATCCTTGCGGCGGTCGACGCCTGTATCCGAATGATTGTCGCGAACTGTTGCAGCGCCAATACGGGCCGAACATGAAAATCAACGCCGAGCACCTGTTGACCGCCACGCCGGTGCAGATGCTCCAGCGCCTGTCGCGCAACTTGCGCCAGTTGCACCTGACGCATGATGACTTTATTGCCGCATTGATCGACGCCGAGCGCGTACTCGAGTTGGGCGATGGCGCTGCCGCCGATTACCTGGCGCGGGCCAGTCTGTATCAGCGGCTTGATTGCCCGAATGCCGAACGCTTCGACCTTGAGCATGCCCTGCTGCTGAGCGACGACCCGATTCAACGACTGCGCCTGACCGAACGCCTCGGCCACCTGCCGCCCAATTCCGTGGTCCATTAAATGCAAAAGATCGCAGCCTGCGGCAGCTCCTACAGGTGATCTCATGTAGGAGCTGCCGCAGGCTGCGATCTTTCGATCTTCAGGATTTGACCGGCGTCCCGACACCCACCGCCGAACCATTTTCGGAGGGCGAACGCACCTGAATGATCAGCAGCGCAGCAATCACCGCCGGAATCGCGCAGAAAAAGAAAATCTGCTCCACCGGAATGTGCATCGCCAGCAGCAGGCTGCCGAACAGCGGCCCGAGGATTGAACCAAAACGCCCCACGCCCAACGCCCAACCGGTACCGGTCGCGCGCACATGCGCCGGATAGAAATTGCTGGCAAAGGCATTCAACGTCAGTTGCCCGCCAATGATGCAGAAGCCAGCGGCGAAAACGCAGGCCACCAGATAACGCGGATTGTCATGATTGAGTCCGAGCAGAATCGTGCACAGCGCTGCACCTGCCAACACCGCCGACAGCAAACGCACCTTGCGCTTCAAACGGTCGGCGAACCAGGCCATGCAGATCGCGCCCAGGGTACCGGCGAACAGGAACATCGACGTCACCAGATTGGCTTCGTTGAGTTTCAGGCCACTTTCCAGCAGCAGCGTCGGCAGCCAGCTGATCATGAAATACAGCAGGATCAGGCTGACAAAAAACGTCGCCCAGATCAGCAAGGTCGGTCGCGCGTAGCCGTTGCGGAACAACTCGACCACCGTCAGCTTGCTGCCCTGCTCGCGTTCGTTCTGTTCGAGGCTGGCAACGGGTGGCTGCCAGTCCGGCAACATCCGCGCGGTGACTTTGCGCAGTCGCGCATACGGCGGCGCATCACGCAGCAGACGTGGCAGCGACTCCGGCAGCTTCCACCACAGAAACGGAAACAGCAGCAACGGCGTGACGCCACCGGCGAGGAACACCGCTTGCCAACCGAATTGGTCGATGAAACCTGCGGCGACGAAACCACCGGCTGCCCCACCGAATGAAAAGCCACAGGCCGCCAGCGTCACCATCAAGGTGCGCAAACGCGGTGGCGAGTATTCCGACATCAACGCCATGGCACTGGGCATCGCCCCGCCCATGCCGATGCCGCAGATAAAGCGCGCGATCATCAGCGTATTGAGCGAATCAGCGAAGACCATCAGCACGGTCAACGTGGCGTAGATCAGTACGCAAGCGAGCAGAATCCGTCGCACGCCAAAGCGATCGGCCAGCGGCGTAACCGCCAGTGAACCAAGGGTGAGGCCAAGCAGGTTGGCACTGAATACCGGGCCGAACGCCGATTTTTCCAGGCCCCAATCCTGCGCCAAAGCAGGTACCACGTAACCGAGAACCTGGGCGTCGTAGCCGTCGGTGACCAGCAACAGCGCGAGCAGGATCAACAGTAACCACTGATAGCGGGACACAGGACGGGCGTCGAGTGCCGTCCGGAAGCTGGCAATCTGGTTGTGCATCGCAAGGTACCTGTTTTGTTTTTATGATTATGCGAATAGCGATATTCCCTTGTAGGAGTGAGCCTGCTCGCGATAGCGGTGGTTCAGTCAGAACATGAGTGACTGACACTCCCTCATCGCGAGCAGGCTCACTCCTACAGGGTTATGGGGTGTCTGGTTGGTTGGCGGGATGGGCCTTGATGAACGCTGGATGTTCAGCCGCAAGTGCGGCGACCCGGCGGATTTTCGGGTAAGCCTCCAGCGAAACATTGAACCGCTCCGCCGCATACAACTGCGCAATCAGGTACACATCCGCCACACAAGGCCACTCGCCGAAACAGAAACCCTCGTCGCCAATCAACTCCTCCACCGTCGCCAACCCTTGACCGATCCAGTGGCTGATCCACTCGACCACCTGCGGCTCGTCCTGCCCCGACTGGCGCAGGCGATTGAGCACGCTGACGTTGTGCAACGGATGCACATCGCAACCGATCACCGCCGCCACACCGCGCACATGGGCACGGGCAACCAGATCTTCCGGCAATAGCGGCACCTGTGGATAACGCTCCTCCAGATACTCGATGATCGCCGGCGATTGAATCAGCAACTCACCGCTTTCAGTACGCAGGGCCGGCACGCGGCCCTGTGGGTTGATCGCCAGATACGCCGCTTGCCGATGCTCGCCGCCGGCCGGCGCAATCAGGTTGACCGGCAATGCCTGATAGTCGAGCCCCTTCAACGCCAGCGCGATGCGCACCCGGTAAGACGATGTCGAGCGGTAGTAGGTATAGAGATCCATGAGCCGCTCCTGTCAGCGCGCCGCGAGCACTTTGCCGCGGCACTCACCGAAGCCGATCGACGCGAAACCGTCACGGGCACAACGTGCGCGAAGGATGATTTCGTCACCGTCCTCGAGGAATTTACGCACTTCGCCAGACGCCAGCTCGATCGGTTTTTTACCGCCCTCGGTGATTTCCAGCAGGCTGCCGAACTGACCGTTTTCAGGACCGGACAATGTGCCCGAGCCGAACAGGTCACCGGCCTGCAACTGGCAACCGTTGACGCTGTGATGCGCAACCATCTGCGCCACGGTCCAGTACATGTAACGGGTGTTGCTCAGGGTCAGGCGATGGGCCGGCAGGTTCTGCTCGCGCATGGCTTCGGTGAGCAGCAGCACTTCCAGTTCGATGTCGAAGGCGCCGCCGTCCTGATCACGCTTGTCGAACAGATACGGCAACGGTTGCGGATCACCTTCAGGACGCTTCGGCTGCGCGGTACGGAAGGGTTCCAGCGCTTCGGCAGTGACGACCCACGGCGAAACGCTGGTGATGAAACTCTTCGACAGGAACGGCCCCAGCGGCTGGTATTCCCAGGCCTGGATATCACGCGCCGACCAGTCGTTGAGCAGGCAGAAACCGGCGATGTGATCAGCGGCATCACCGATGGCGATCGAGTCGCCCATCTCGTTGCCCTGACCGATCCAGATGCCCAGTTCCAGTTCATAGTCCAGGCGTGCGCATGGGCCGAAGGTCGGCTCGCTCGCTCCCGCCGGCAAGGTCTGACCTTTAGGGCGGCGTACATCGGTGCCAGAAGCACGCACTGTAGAGGCGCGGCCGTGATAGCCGATCGGCACGTGCTTGTAGTTCGGCAGCAGCGGGTTGTCCGGGCGGAACAGTTTGCCCACATTTTGCGCGTGCTCGATACCGACGTAGAAGTCGGTGTAATCGCTGATGCGGGCCGGCAGATGCAGTTGGCAATCGGCAGCCAATGGCAGCAGTTTTGCGCCTTGGGCTTCGATGCTGCCTCGGTGCGTGCTGCCTTCGCTGAACAGTTCCAGCAGGCGCGTACGCAGGGCAACACGCGCCTCGCGACCGAGATTGAAAAACGCGTTCAGCTGTCCGCCCTGCATGGCTTCCACTGCACTGCGCGCAGCACCGTCGAACAGCCCGGCTTCCAGCGCCACTTGCAGATCGAAGATGTGCTCGCCAATCGCCACCCCAGCGCGCGGTGCCGAACCATCGCGGCTGAACACACCCAGCGGCAGATTCTGCAGCGGGAAATCGGCGTGGCCGTTGGCCGAAGCGACCCAACTGCGAGTGATGGAATTCTGCGTCATGGGTTATCTCCGGGTAGGGTCGAACGTAGCGGGCAGCGTGGCCCAGCAAGCGTCGTAAGTGGATTGCAGTTGTGGGCAGTCGAGGGCGAAGCGGCTTGGGCGCAGCACCTGGCTGGTCTCGAACATGAAGGCCATGGTGTTGTCGATCTTCGCCGGTTTGAGTTCGGCGTTGATTGCTTTGGTGCAGGTCTCGCCATCCGGGCCGTGCGCGCTCATGCAACTGTGCAGCGAGGCGCCACCGGGCACGAAGCCTTCGGCCTTGGCATCGTATTCACCCTGGATCAGGCCCATGAATTCGTTCATCAGATTGCGATGGAACCACGGTGGCCGGAAGGTGTTTTCAGCGACCATCCAGCGTGGCGGGAAGATCACGAAGTCGAGGTTGGCCAGGCCGTGCACGCTGGTCGGCGAGGTCAGCACGGTGAAGATCGACGGATCCGGGTGATCGAAACTCACCGTACCGATCGTATTGAAACGGCGCAGATCGTATTTGTACGGCACGTTGTTGCCGTGCCAGGCGACCACGTTCAACGGCGAATGATTGAGTTCGGTAGCCCACAACTGACCGAGGAATTTCTGCACCAGCGTGGTCGGTTGCTGGAGGTTTTCGTAGGCCGCGACCGGCGTCAGGAAGTCGCGCGGATTGGCCAGACCGTTGCTGCCGATCGGTCCCAGATCCGGCAGGCGCAGTGGCGCGCCATGGTTTTCGGCGACGTAACCGCGTGCTTGCGGGTCGAGCAATTCAACGCGGAACTTCAGGCCGCGTGGCAGCACGACGATTTCCAGCGGTGCGACGTCCAGCACGCCCAATTCAGTGGCGATGCGCAGACGGCCGAGTTGCGGCACCAACAGCAATTCGCCGTCAGCGTTGAAGAACACGCGCTCCATCGAACGGTTGGCAACGTAGTTGTAGATGCTGATCCCGGCCGGTTTCTCCGCACCGGTGTTCGCCGCCATGCTCACCAGACCGTCAATGAAATCGGTCGGCTCGGCCGGGATCTCCAAAGGATTCCAGCGCAGGCGATTGGGCGTCACTTCTCCCAGCGGCCCACCGGCCAGTTTCCGTTCCAGTTTGACGAACGCCGGGTGATTGGCCGACGGCTGAATGCGGTACATCCAGGTGCGCCGCGCTTCACTGCGGGTCATGGTGAACGCGGTGCCGGAGAACAATTCGGTGTAGAGACCGTACGGGGCTTTTTGCGGGGAGTTCTGGCCGACGGGTAGCGCGCCAGGCAACGCCTCAGAGCTGAATTCGTTACCGAAACCGGACTGATACGCCAGCGCCTGCGCGGTTGAATCGAGGTTCATGGAGCCTCCTGAACAGGGAGTCGGCAGTGGCCCATCGCTCTGGCTCAGAGGTTTCGGCACGCCGGGGTTGTTATTATCGTAATTCGATTACGCATAACGTAATTTGCTCGCTATCCAGCGTCAAGCTATAAAGACGCCCATTCGTATCGGAACCCGGCCGCACCATGGAAAAAACCAGCGACAGCAATGGCAAACAGAAAGTCCGCTCCGCCGAGGTCGGCACCGACATCCTCAAGGCCCTGGCCGAGTTGTCGCCATCGACTTCGTTGTCGCGCCTGGCCGAACATGTGCAGATGCCGGCGAGCAAGGTGCATCGCTATCTGCAGGCCTTGATCGCCTCCGGATTTGCCGAGCAGAACGCCGCTACCAACCATTACGGTCTTGGCCGTGAAGCGCTGCGCGTCGGCCTCGCCGCACTCAACAGTATGGACGTGCTGAAAGTCGCCGCCCTGCCACTGGCCGAATTGCGCGATGAGCTCAACGAAACCTGCTTCCTCGCGGTCTGGGGCAATCAGGGCGCAACCGTGGTGCACATCGAACCGGCGGTGCGCGCGGTGACCGTTGTAACCCAATTGGGCTCGGTGCTGCCGCTACTCAGTTCATCGACGGGATTGGTGTTCAGCGCATATCTGCCGCATCGGGAAACCGATGAACTGCGCGAAAAGGAGATCGCCGTAGCCGATCATCCGCTGAAGGATGACAAAGCCTACGCGACGCAGTGCGAACAGATCCGCGCGCGCGGCTTGCATCATGTCCACGGCCTGCTGATGCCCGGTGTCGATGCGTTGTCGGCGCCGGTGTTCAATGCCGTCGGCCAGATCGCGGCGGTACTGACGATTGTCGGCCCGACCTCGTTGTTTCACGCTGACGAAAATGGCCCTGCCGCCCGGCGCTTACTCGCGGCAACGCGCGCGGTGAGCTGGCGCATGGGCTATGACGCGGGCTAATTGACTTCGACCCTGTTCACATCAACACAGCCCGAGCACTTTAGCCTTTGCCACCGCTTGCGTTCTGCGCTCCACGCTTAACTTGGCGTTTATCCTGCGCGCATGGGTCTTGACGGTATGCAGCGAAATGTACAGTTGCTCGGCGATCTTCTGATTGGACTCGCCTTGGGCAATCAGCTTCAGCACTTCAACTTCACGCCGGCTCAACAGCGCCTCGGCGCCGACCGCAGGGGTTGCAGCGATGGCCTCGGCGGCTGCGCGGATCAGCGTTGTTTCAGGATGACGCAAGCGCCACTCGAGCAGCGATTGCTGCAACTGACACCGCGCTACCAACGCTTGCCCCTGATGCAGCGCTCGTTGAGCCAATGACACTTCACCTTTGTGCCAGGCGAGTTGCGCCAGCACCAGGTGCAACTCGGCTTCGAGGTTCAACATGCCTTTTTGCTGCGCGCCGATCAACGCGTGCTGGATCTCAACCAGATCGATCAGCTCAGGCTGCATCTGCGCCCTGGCGGTGAGCAACAGATATTCGAGACGCGGAATCAGCTCCAGAGTCGCCGGTGGCGCTTGCCGCGCCTGCGCCCCTTGAAAGTGGCGCAATACCCTGCTCAGCGCTTCATGCGCCAGCTCCGCCCTGCCCTGCTGCAACCAGAATTGGCTGCTGACCTGCAACAAGACGCCGCGATACACCGTGTCCGGAATCTGCCGCTGCTGCATCAACCGCTCAGCATCGCGCAGGTACACAAATGCTCGCGCGTAATCCTGCTGATTGGCCGCCAGTTGGGCCAGCCCCAGAAAACCATACAGCACGCGCTTGTCATGACTGCGCAGGCAGTCCTCCAGCCCCCTCTGGAATAGCTCGGCGGCGCGTGTTTCCTCACCCATGCACAGGGCCAGTCTGCCACGCCGCAACGCGATGCGACCGAGCAACGGCACAGGGCGATGTTCACGCTGACAAAGCAATTGCTGCATGCCGGCCAACAAACTGTCGGCGCGGGCCGGCGCACCGCGCTGCTCCAGCAGTTGTGCGTGATCGAGCTCCAGCAACCCCTCGAACAGCAATGACCCTTGAGCGCGCGCCAGACACAACGCCTCGCGGTTTATGCCCTGGGCCAGTTCCAGTTCGCCACAAAGCAAGGCTTGCTGGGTTTGCCCCGACAGGCACAACAGCCGCGCAGGCCAGGCATCGCTTGCCAACTCGGCCAGCGCTTGACGGAAATGCTCACGCGCAGGCGCCATTCGCCCCTGCAAATGTAGCAACCAACCTTGCAGCGCCTGCCATCGCGCCACCCATTGCCGCTGCTTTTGCGCCGAAGGTTGCGGAACGAATCTCGACATATGTTCGATGCTGGCAGCGGCCTGATCAAAACGGCCGGCGAACAGCAGCGCCGCCGTCATCAATCCGACCAATTGCGGCGAGCCCAACGTCAATTCTTCGCCTTGCTGCTCGTGCAGGCGCAACAGCAGCACTACCGTTTGATCGTCAAACAGATGCTCGAAAGTGAAGTGCTGCAACAAGCTCACCGCCACCTCGAACTCTTCGGCCAAAAGAGCTTGCTCGAACGCCGAGCGCCAGTCCTCCCGCGCGGTAAACCACTGGCACGCGCGCCGATGCCAAGAGCGCCCCTGTGGCCAGCGTGACTGCTGAATCACACGGGTCAGCGGCGGAAAAATCTGCAGCCATTGCGCCGAATCCTGCCACGGTTCGATAAAACAGCCGAGGCTGTGCAACGTGCGCAAGAGATCCGCGCCTTCGCCGGCTCCGAACAGATGCTCACACAGTTCATTATTGAAGCGCGGTAAATGCGCCAATACACGCCAGGCCTCCGCCAGCTCCGGCGACAGGCTGTTGAACAGTTCGTGTTGCAGGTAATCGAGCAAGGTGTCCACCCGTTGCTGCGGCTGATTGCTCTGCGCCCAATCGCACTTTTGCAGCAACGCCATGCGCACGCCGGCGCACCAGCCACCGGTACGTTGCACAATGCGCCCGGCAACACTCAGCGCTTGCTCGGCAGGCAAATGGTGCAGCACCTGAGCGATTTCACTTTGGCTCAAGGCCAGCGTCACGGGTTCACACTCATACAGCTCATCGTCGAGCAACAGGCGCGGCCAGTTGCACTGCGGGCGCCGGCGCGTGCCGATCCACCAGATCAAGGCCGGACTGCTGACTGCCAACAATCGATCGAGCAAAGCATCCAGCACCGGATCCGGCTGACGGCAATAATCGTCGATAAACAGCCACGTCGATACCGACCAGCGAGCCAGGGCAGCAACCAGGCCGGCTTCATCCGTGTCGATCAAGCCCAGCGCTTGCGTCAACCGCCGACAGAATTCACCCTTACTGAGCGCGCCGCCCGCCAGCGCTATCCAGTGCACCGAACACTGTGCCGGCGCCTGCAACAGGCATTCGGTGAGCAGTGCACTCTTGCCGCTGCCGGCCGGCGCGCAGATCAGCCTCACCCGTGCCACTGACGCCAGCAATGGTTCGCACAAGCGTGCGCGCGCCTGGTGGTGAGAGGACAGTCGGGGAAGAAATCCGGGGCGATCCAGGCACGGTGTCATGGCGGTCATCGGGTGAGCCTTTTTATCGTTGTACGGTCACCCTAGCCCTCTCCAGTGAGCTTGTTGACGAGTATTCAGCGCGCTGATTGCCAGCCATAAAAAAGGCGACCGTGCGGTCGCCTTTTGTGCAGCCGGTGTATCGCAAACGTTACCGAACGCCCTCTGCGCGCAGGGCCGACGGGGTGTAGTCGGCGGCCTTGGCTTCGAAGCCGAATTCGAAGCTGTGTTTCTCTTCGTTCTTCATTCCCAAGGCAATGTAGCGGCCGGCAATGATGTCGTAGAGGGCTTCCAGCGTATAAGCCTGAGCCTGGTGATCGTAGTAGTACTGCGCATGTCCTTCCGCGACCCGCCACAGTTGACCGCGGCCATCGTAGTGATCAACCAGTGCCACCTGCCAGCTGTCCTCGTCGATGTACATGTGGCGCTTGGCATAGATATGCCGCTCGCTCGGCTTCACCGTGCCGATGACTTCCCAGACACGGTGCAATTCATAACGGGTCAGGTCCTGGTTGATGTGCCCGGCCTTGACGATGTCGTCGTACTTGAGCGTCGGTGAATCAAGCTTGTAGCTGTTGTACGGAATGTACATTTCCTTCTTGCCGACCAGTTTCCAGTCATAGCGATCCGGGGCACCGGAAAACATGTCGAAGTTGTCCGAGGTACGCAGACCATCCGCTGCGGTGCCCGGACCGTCATACGCCACCTGCGGCGCGCGGCGCACCCGGCGCTGACCGGCGTTGTAGATCCACGCCAGACGCGGCTCCTTCACCTGATCGAGGGTCTCGTGCACCAGCAGCACGTTACCGGCCAGACGCGCCGGCGCAGTCACCGATTGCTTGAAGAAGGTCAGCACATTGGCCGCTTTGTCCGGATCGAGATCCTTCATCAACTGCGGCACGGCGATTTCTTCTTCGAAGCGGATAGGCGTGTAGCTGCCGTTGGTCTGCGGCGTCACCTGCGTGATGATGCGTTTGACGTTGCCACCGTGGTAACGAGTGATGTGGTTCCACAACACCTCGACGCCGTTTTTCGGAATCGGGAAGGCGTAATAGCGATTGCCAGTGAAATTGGCCAGGCCGTTACCGTCGTTGATCGTCGTCACGTTCAGCGCACTGCGTTTGGCCGACTCGTAGATGTCCGCCGGGGCGGCGACGGTTCGGTGAGTCGGATAGACCGGGATCTTGTAGGTTTGCGGGTAGCGTTTGAACATCGCCACCTGGCCTTCGGAAAGCTTGTCCTTGTACTTGTCGACGTTGGCCGGGGTGATGGTGAACAACGGTTTTTCGTTGGCGAACGGATCGGCGAGAAAACCCTTGCTGTCCACCGCCCCGGCGCTCTTCGGAATCCCGCCGGTCCATGGCGGAATCGAACCGTCAGCGTTACCGGCCTTCTCGGCGCCGAGCGGGGTCAGGCTGGTGCCAAGCTTGTTCGCCTCATCCGCTGACACCGCCGCCATCACGTTGGCCGCCAGCAGACTCAGGGCGAGGACACCACATTGCAGAATCATTTTGCGCATTGCTTTCATCCTTCTCGGGCAGATCAGAAGTTCACGCCGAAGCTCAGGGCCACGAAGTCACGGTCTTCGAGAACGTTGTAGTCACCACCAAAAAAGTCGGTGTAACTGAGGCTCGCGGTGTAGGTGTTGCGATAGTCGGCATCGACGCCGACGCTGATCGCTTTCGCCCCTTCGTTGAACAGCCCGTTAGGGCCGTAGCCGGCGACGTCATGCGACCACGACAGGTTGGGTTTGAGGTTGATGCCGCCGATCACGTTGGCGTAGTCGAGGATGGCCCGGGCGCGGTAGCCCCACGAAGTCGAGGTGACAAAACCGTCGGTGTCGCCACCGAAACCATACTGGCCGTAGACCGAATCGCGGCCATAACGCAGCTGGCTGCGCGACTCCAGCCCGCCGACATGCACGACCGCCGCTTCACCGACCACGGTCAGACGCTCAGCGCCCAGCACCTGATCGAAGAAGTGCGTGAGCGTGCTCTGGATCTGCGTGACTTCCTTGCGGCGATAGCCCTTGTTGTCCGCACCCGGCGCGGTTACCAGTGGAGATGCCGTGCCACCGGCAATCGGGTTGAGCAGTGCCAGTGTCAGGTCATTGGTGTTGACCTGTACCGGCGCGTTTGGCCGATAGCTGATCTCGCCGGTCCAGGCAGTGCCGGTGGGCAGCGTGGTCGAGAAGCTCGCGCCGTAGAGACGAATGTCTTCCGGGTATTCAAGGTAGTACTGACCGCGCCCGAGCATCACGCTTTGCGCCAGGCCTGAGCCGCTGCCAGGCGCCAGCCCGTTGGCGATACCGACCATCGCCGGCAACGCCGAGAGGGTCGATAGCCCCGCCGTGGTAGTACCCACCGACGGCGTGCGACTGTGATAATTCATGAAATAGAGACCGTACTCGGTGTCATCACCGAGCCAGCGCAATGCCGTACCCCACTGCCCGGAATCGCGCGCATCGCGGTCGCCGCCACGGGGAATCACCACGCCTTCGCGCGTCACCTGAATGCCTTGGCCAAACGCGGTGGTCAACGGCACCAATGGTGCGATCGCCGGGTTGCCAACGGTGTAACCGTTGTTGCAACCGTCCGCTGCCACATCGACGCCGAAGAACGTGCCGCAGTTGTCGAGGACGGTCTGGTCCCATTCCAGCTGATAGAAACCTTCAACCGAGAGTTTGTCCGTCAGGCTTTGCGAGCCGAACAGCATGTTCACCGGGATCAGGCCTTCCTTGATTTCCGCACCGGGACGCCGGAACGCGGAGACATCGATCGGGTTGATGCTGTTGATCGAGTTGCCAATGAACGTGCTCTCGCCCCAACTCACCACCTGTTTTCCCGCGCGCACGGTGCCCGGCAGGTCAGCGATGGTGTAGTTGTGATAGACGAAGGCATCGAGAATCTGCGCACCGGACGACTTGGCGCCCTCCTTGCGGCCACTGTCACTGATCGGCTTGAACTCGCGGTCTTCGTCCTTGAGCTCGAAGTCATACCAATACTTGCCACGCACAAACACACCGGTGTCGCCGTACTTGAGTTCGAGGTCGTGAATACCTTTGAAGATTTTCGAGAAGGTCTCGCCCTTCTTGAAGTTCAAACGCCCGTCATCCCCGGTGGAAGATTGCCCGGTGCCGCCGTTGACCGTGCCGACCAACGACTTGTCGGCATCGCGCAGGCCCCAACTCGCGCCCACCGACAGCGACGAGTCGAACGTCCCCTCGATCTCGCCGATATTGAACGAAACCGCGTGCGCCTGGGCGCAGCAACCCAGAGCCACCGCAGCGGCCAGCGCCTGCGGTGTGAAGATGGCGCGCATTGTTGTTTTTGTCATGCGTCTTCCCCGGTGAGTGACAGAAGACCCCACCCTACTGCCGGGCAATCTGGTCGATAAGCGCTCCAAGGAGGTATTCGCGTTGTCGCTCGAAAGGATGAATGCCCGCACGCACCGTGGCTTTGCGCAACTCATGAGTGAGCTGGATGGAGCATCATCAATGCAGCGCATGGCGCACATCGGGTCACGGGACTGTTGCATGCCCCGCAACAGTGCATGTCCGGAATCGGTATTTTTCCTACGCGCTCATGACCTTATTCTGAACGCGCTTTCACGGCAGCCGCCGAAAAGCGCGAAGCCAGCTACGCTGATTCACTGAAGCGATTGGCAACAGATTTCAGAGGAATCGAAGGATTCGGTTTCTTAACCCCGTGTTCACTGACGTTGATTTGTAGCTCCTTGATCCAACGTCTTACCTTGGCCGCTGCGTTTGCAGCGGCCTTTTTTATGCCTGATGAAAAGTTAAACGCCTCCCTCAGCGAAAAACTTCCGAGAACAATGTCGGACGTTTCTCTGTTCGCAGGAGAACGATGACCGACAAATTGAAAGTCCTGGAAAGTTCTTCCAAAACAAAACCTGTTTACTTACGAAGTTCTCAGATTTTGCAACTTGAAATCTGTTGTAACTTGAAACGCCTCAAACACTCGCCGGTGACATGGACGTCACTATTGGCCGCACTGACTTGCCGGCGACTTATCGCGCACATTCAAAAGGATATGAATATGCAAAAGCCTCCACCATGGGAATTGACCGAAGCTATCCATACAACGGCAATAGCGAGCAAAGGCCTGTCACCAAGTGCAGACATTGCAGAACACATTGGCAAGAGAAGAAAATTTGAAATCCACCATATCAATCCGATAAATGAGGGTGGCTCAGTCTACGATATATCCAACCTGACCCTATTAACACCAAAGCAGCATATCGATGCACATTCCAAAAAAGGCGAGACTCCATGATCAAACTTAAAAGCAAACTTGAAGAGTACACAGAGTCGGAATATGCGAGCCTTATCAACAGATTATTTGAGGGAAATTACTCCTCAGAAAAAGAACACGACGCGATAGTCGATAACATTGTGGATACATCGCAGCATCCCAATGGGACAAATATTTTGTATTATCCTGAAGACGGTGTCGAAGACAGCCCTACTGGTGTGCTGACAGCGATAAAACAATGGCGCGCTGCCAACGGAAAACCAGGCTTCAAACCTGAAGAATAACAACCAAGCGAGCAGGCATCTTGGCCTGCTCGCTTGGTTCTCCATTTACAACGAATACTTCTGCAAATTCGCCATCATTTCCTTCAGCGCTTCAATATTGTCCTTCGGATGCGCCGCCCCCTCAAAATCGCAAATCTGCTGCCAGTGCGCCGCGACATCTTCCGGCGAGAACCCGACTCGTGGATCAAAGCCGGCGCCGAGGCTACGCTCCCAACGCACTTTGCCCATCCAGCCACCGCCGACCTCGAACAACCCGGAAGTCTCCTGGCATTGCTCGCTGGCCAGATACACCACCAACGGGCTGACCAGTTCCGGTTTGAGTTGCTCGAACACTTGCGGTGGAATCAAACCCTCGGTCATGCGCGTGCCGCCGGTTGGCGCGATGGCATTGACCAGAATGTTGTTCTTGCGGCCTTCGATGGCCAGGGTGCGGGTCAGGCCGTACAGGCCGAGTTTGGCCATGCCGTAGTTGGACTGGCCGAAGTTGCCGTAGATGCCTGAAGTCGAAGCGGTGAAGATCACCCGGCCATAATTTTGCTCGCGCATATGCGGCCACGCGGCGCGGGTGACTTTGTAGGCGCCTTCGACGTGAACCCGGTAAACCAGATCCCAATCGGCGTCATCCATTTTGTGGAAGGTCTTGTCGCGCAAGATGCCGGCGTTGTTCACCACCACGTCAACACGGCCGAACACATCGAGGGCGTTCTGCACCAGTTTGTCGCCGTCGGTGACGGAGTCGTGGTTGGCCTCGGCGATGCCGCCGGCCTCACGGATTTCCGCGACCACGCGGTCGGCGGCGGAGGCATTGGCGCCCTCGCCCTGAGCCGAGCCGCCGAGGTCGTTGACCAGCACTTTCGCGCCTTGTTTGGCGAACAGCAGAGCGTGCGCCCGTCCGAGGCCACCACCGGCTCCGGTGACGATTACGACTTTATCTTCGAAACGCACAGACTCATTCATCAGGGCAACTCCAGCAGTCCAATGGAACATTGACCCCGAGTGTCAGGCACGGGGCTTTTGGTCACAATGAACACGGTTGGGGCTGAATGGTGTGCGATAAGGCTGAGGGATAGTGAGACACGGTAGTACTAAAAATCAAAAGATCGCAGCCTGCGGCAGCTCCTGCACAAATCCATGTAGGAGCTGCCGCAGGCTGCGATCTTTTGATCTTCAGGAGCAGGCGACTTTGCGCGGCGGCTGCACAAAACGCTCGCGAAACTCCAGATAATGCTTGAGCACCTGCACCGGCGCTTCGGTCTGTGGATAGTGACCGATACCCGGTAACTGCACGGTGTCTGCGTCAGGAATCAACTCCCGATAGCGCTCGACCATGTGCGCACCGGAGATCGGGTCGACATCACCATCAATCAACCGCAGCGGAATTTCCCCACGCTGCATGGCCGCCACCCAGCGGTCGCGCTGAACGCGGCGCTCGGGAATATAGTTGATCAACTTGTGCATGATGCGCGGCCCGCGATTGCTGTCGACCAGGCTCCAGAAATCATCCATCTCGCTTTCACTGGGCCGAGTCTGCGGGCCGAAGATCTGGCGAAAGCTTTTCACCAGGGCATCACGGGTAAACGCGCGGCCGATCATCCAGCCCAGCGGACTGAGCAGCAGCTTTTGCATCAGCACCGGACGATGGGTTTCCGGAAACAGGCCACCGTTGAGGAATACGCAACTGGCGATTTCGATGCGATCTTCGTAATGCCGGGCCAGCAGTTCTTGCGCAACGCTGTCGCCGTAATCGTGCGCCAGCACATGCACCGGTTGCTCGATCTGCAAATGCGCGAGCAATGCCTGTTGCAGATCGGCCTGTTCCAGCAGGCTATAGGTGTGATTGAGTGGTTTCGCCGAGTCGCCAAAACCAAGCATGTCACAGGCGATCATCCGATAGCGCTGAGCCAGTGGCTGCCACAGGTAATGCCAATCCCAACTCGCCGTCGGGAAGCCATGGATCAGCAGCAGCGGCTCACCTTGCCCCGTCGTCCAGTAACGAATCGGCTGGCCACGGAAGACAAACGTCTGGCTGCGTTTGCGCCAGACACACAGAGGAATCTCGGCGAGAGGCATTAGAGTTTATACCCCGGGTCTTGTTTATCGAGTTTGCGCAGCAACGCTGGCCAGGCCAGCGCGCCACCCATGCCTTGAGCACTTTTGGTGACGCCGGCGATCATCGCTTTGGCGCCCGCCAGAATCTGCGGTTCGATGGCGATGAGTTCCGCGCCACCGGTTTGCGCCATCACCTGGATGTCGCAGGCGCGCTGGAAGGTGAACATCATCAGAAAGGTGTCGGCGATGGTGCCGCCACAGGTCAGCAGTCCGTGGTTGTGCAGCATCAGGAAATTGTTTTCGCCCAGATCGGCCTGCAAGCGCGCCTTCTCTTCGTGGTTCAGCGCGACACCTTCATAGCCGTGATAGGCCAGGCTCGACAGCACGAACAGCGACTGCTGGCTGATCGGCAACACGCCTTGCTTTTGCGCCGACACCGCGACGCCCGACGCGGTGTGGGTATGCAGCACGCAAACCACATCGTGCCGCACTTCGTGCACAGCACTATGGATGGTGTAGCCAGCGGGATTGATCTCGTAAGGGCTGTCCATGAGCTTGTTGCCGGCCTGATCGACTTTCACCAGGCTCGACGCAGTGATCTCATGAAACATCAGGCCGAACGGATTGATCAGGAAATCTTCGGTGCCCGGCACCTTGGCGGAAATGTGCGTGAAGATCAGATCGTCCCAGCCATGGGCGGCGACCAGACGATAACAAGCGGCGAGATCGACACGGGTCTGCCATTCTGCGGCACTGACCTGGTCTTTGACATTCAGGGACGATTGGACGGGGGCTACGCTCACTGTATGCACCTCTGCGTTCTTATTGTTCTGCACGTGACAGCAGTCTAGTCAGGTGCAGGCAATCGCGTAGTTGCATTGGCAGCCAGCTTGATGACTGATCGAGTCAGCGATGCAAACAGCTTGGATCCATGTCAAAGCAACGACGCCAACAAAGGCGCGGCGAACAGATTGAGCAGTCCGGTGAGGACCATCACCAGGCCCGCCACAGAGCCTTCTTCACCGCCGACTTCGCGCGCCCGACTGACCCCGGCACCGTGTGCGCCCACACCGAACAACGCGCCCCGCGCCAGGGCGCTCCGCAACGGCAGCCACTTGAGCAGAACCCCGCCAAGCATCGCGCCGAACACGCCAGTGAACATCACGAACACGGCGGTCAATTCTGGTACGCCGCCGAGGTTTTGTGCCAACGGCATGGCGAACGGCGTGGTGATCGAGCGTGGCACCAGCGACAGGGTCACCGAACTGTCGAGCGCCAATGCCTTGGCCAAGCCGAACGAGGTGCCAATCGAAGCCGCACTGCCCGCCACCATGCCCAGCATCAGCGCCGACCAGTGCCGTATCAATAAATGTCGTTGCTGCCAGATCGGCACGGCGAAGGCGACGGTCACCGGGCCCAGTACCAGCATCAGCCAATGAGTGTTGCTGGAATATTCGGCGTACGCGGTGTGCAGCGGTACGGCGAGCGCGAGGAGCAACGCCGGCACCAGAATCAGCGGCGACAACACATAACGCCCGGTGCGCCGATAAATCCAGCGGCTGAACAAGTACGCCAACAACGTGAAGGCGAGCCAGAACATCGGCATCCATTCAAGCTTCATGGGAACGCCTCGCGCGCACGGCCAGTTCCACGGTGAACGCGGTCACCAGCATCACCATCAGGGTGCTGGCGGCGATCACCAGCAAAATCCGCCAGCCGTCATCGCGCAGCAACGTGCCGTAATCGAGCAGGCTCATCAACGCGGGAATGAAAAACAGCAACATCTCGGCCATCAACAGGCCCGCGCCCAATTGCAGCGCTGCCGGTTTGACCCAGCCGAACGCGAACGCCAGCAGCAACAGCGCCATGCCAATCACCCCGCCAGGAATAGGCCAGGGCAACCACGCGGCGATCAGGCAGCCGAGCAGGTAGAGACCGAGCAGTACGGCAAGTTCGACGAACAGACGGGAAAAGTGTTTGAGACGGGCGGCGTTCATGAGGTTGGCTCCTTACAGAAGCCTATTTTACGAAGCGACCTGCCATCCCCGAAGCGAATTGTTAGACTCGTAGCCATTCCAAAATGGAATCAGACTTATGGAACTCAAACAGCTGCGCAGTTTTGTCGAAGTCATGCATCAGGGCGGTTTTACCCAAGCGGCGAAAACCCTGCACATCAGTCAATCAGCGGTGAGTAAACAGGTCGCGCAATTGGAGCAAAGTCTCGGCACGCCGCTGCTCGAGCGGCTCGGCTCACAGCTGCGCCTGACCGCCGCTGGCAGCGTGGTGCTGCAACGCGCCGAAGCCATGCTGCGTTTGCGCAATGAGCTGCTGGTCGAGTTGGACGACCTCAGTCATCTGGCCCGTGGCGAGCTGCGCCTCGGTCTGCCGCTGTTGGGCAGCGATGCCCTGTTTGCCGGGCTATTCGCCGAATACCGCCGGCGCTATCCGAACATCAGCGTGCAGTTACTCGAGGGCGGCAGCCGTCATATCGAGCAAGCTGTGCTCAACGGTGAACTGGAATTGGGTGGCAGTCTGTTGCCGAAGGATCCGCAGTTTGACTGTCAGCCGTTCTGCGACGAGAAGCTCGATGCGTTGCTGCCGGTCGATCATCCGCTGGCCGAGCGCGGCGAGATCGGCCTGGAGGAACTGGCCGACACACCGTTCCTGCTTTATCAACGCAGCTTCGTGCTCAACGACCGCTTGCTGCAGGCGTGCCAGCAAATGGGCTTCACGCCGAAGGAAGGCGGGCGCAGCGGGCAGGCGGATTTTCTCGCAGCGCTGGTCGCCGCCGGGCAAGGCGTGGTCCTGTTGCCCAGGGTGGTCGCACGCGGGCTGGTGCGGCCAGGCGTGGTGCGCCTGACCTTGCGCGCGCCGGATTATCTGCGTTGGGACATCGCGTTTATCTGGCGTCAGGGCGCTTATCTGTCGAAAGCCGCGCAGGCGTGGCTGGCACTTTTACGCGAGCGGCCGATCAGCCCTTGAGTGCGTCGATCAACTGCGCCAGCCATGGCTCGGCGTCGGTTTCCGGGGTCACGCTTTCGCTGGCATCAATGCGCAGCATGTCCTGCACCTCACGCACGCCCAGTTCGCCGAACAGTTCGCGCATCTGCTCGCCACCACCGCAGAACGTGTCGCCATAACTGGCGTCGCCCAACGCAATAACGGCACCGGGCAAACCGCGCCAGGCTGCCGGCAACTGATCGCGAATGGTCGAATACAACGGTTGCAGGTTATCCGGCAACTCACCCATGCCAGTAGTCGAGGTCACGGCGAGCAACGCTTCGGGACCGAACGCTTGAAGGTCCGTCAGGCTGGCGCGCGAGTTGTAGAAGGTTTCAAAGCCAGCGGCTTTCAACAGGTTCTGGGCGTGGCGGGCGACTTCTTCGGCGGTGCCGTAGACCGAACCGGAGAGGATGGCGACTTTCATCAATCTGATCCTGAAACTGAAAAAATGAGCGGCGATAGTAGCAGCCTGAACTGCAAAGCTGCGATTGGATCTCATCTGCCGATAATGGCCAGTAGACAGCGCCGATGGTTCTTCTAGAATGCGAGCCACTGACAACTCTTGAAAGGATTCAAAGATGATCAAAGCCAGTCTGCTGCAAATGGTGATCAATGCGTCGAACGACGGCATCGTGGTCGCCGAAAAAGAAGGTGAGCAGGACAACATTCTGATCTACGTCAACCCCGCTTTCGAACGTCTCACCGGTTACAGCAGCGAAGAGATTCTCTACCAGGACTGCCGGTTTTTGCAGGCAGGAGATCGCGATCAAGAGAGTCTTGAGCTGATTCGCAACACGCTGCGCGACGGCGGAACATGCCGGGAAATCCTGCGTAACTATCGCAAGGATGGCACGCCGTTCTGGAATGAACTGTCGCTTTCAACGGTGAATGCTGATGATGGAATGACTTATACCGTCGGCGTGCAGAAAGACGTAACGGTTCAGGTCAAAGCTCAGCAGCGTGTTGTACAGCTCGAAGCAGAGGTTGCGGCGCTGCGTGCAGAGCTGGCGCAGCTGAAAGCGACGAACGGTTCAAACAAAACAGCGAACTAATTGTCATTAACTACAATCACCAATGACTTTGTAACTATTCCTTTCGAGTTAGCCATGCAGCGCGACGCCCTCCTCACTCAGGATGAGCTGGATTTCATCCAGACCATGCAGCACAACCCGCAACTGAACGTGCGGGATGCGACGTCGAGTCTGCTGGTCAATGGCGGATCGCAGATTCGTGATTTGCTCACGCGTCTCGCGGCTCATGAGCAAGTGACCATTCAGGCCAACTTCGAAAATCAACAAATGACTTTTCCGTTACACCTGGTGGAAGACGAGTTTCATGCGCTGCATTTGCGCCTCGGCGTTCCGAGCATTTACGAAGACGGCCCGATGGTGCGCCCATGGCGGCTGGTGCTCGAAGAGCCGGTAGCGCTGGAAAATGCCAAAGGCCAGCCAGGCATGATGTGGGTGCACGAGGTGTCGCACAAAGGTGTGTTGCTGGAAATGCGCAACAAGACCAAACCACCCAAGCACTTTGCCTTGTGGTTCAGCCCTTCGGGGTATGAGCGGATTGCATTGCGCGGCAATTTCGAACGGGAAACCGAACACGGCTTCTACGCTTACGAGCTGAACCAGACCGATGCCGATGAAACCGAACGTCTGCGTCAGTTCATCCTGCAACAGCATCGCTTGACCCATCCTGCCCTGCACACCTGATTTTCAGGTATCCAGTTTTCCGGCAAGAAATTGCGTCAGACGCTGACGCATGGTTGCTCCTTCGTTACCAATACAGCCAATCGAACTTGCCGCCAGACTGTCCTGCGCCAGATCGGCTGCATCCCCCGCCAGTAATAGCTGACAATCGAGACTCAACGCCAGCCGATGCAGGCGCCGTGGCAATTGCGCGCTGGGCGCATGATTGGAAAACAGCACCAGCGCTTCGGGTTTGATCTTCTCGCAAATCAGTGTCAGCTCGTCGAACGGCTGGCCTGTGGTCAGCACCCGCACGCCCGATTCGCTGGTACTCAGAAATAACGCCGCCACCAGCAATTCCAGTTCGCGGCACTGACCGGCCAAGGCGCTGACGACGATCCTGCGTGGCTGGGAAGCGCGCAACGTGACGATTCGCTGCAACACTCGCGCGCGGAGAAAACCATCGAAAAACAGCCATTCGCTGGTTTGCCCGAACGCGTCCTGGCGCTGCAACAATGCTCGCCAGAGCGGCATCAGAATGTCCTGAAAGACCACGGCCAATGAATACGAAGAAAATATCTGGCCATAGACCCGATCCATTTCCTGATCATCGAACGAACTGATCGCGCGCTGCACCTGATGCTGCCATTGCAGATAGTCCGCCTGCACCAGATCGTCGGAAATGATGTGCGCCAGCGCTTTCAAGGGTTCGGTCTTGGCGAGAATCCTGCCGATCTTGCTGACCGCTACGCCACGGTCGATCCATTCGACGATGCTGCGAACGCGCTCGATATCGTTCATCGAATACAGCCGATGCCCACTTTCGGTGCGTGTTGGCTCGATTAATCCGTAGCGTCGCTCCCATGCACGCAAGGTAACCGGGTTGACGCCGGTCAACCGCGAGACTTCGCGGATGGGGAACAGATCCTCGCGTTCAATCGCCGTAGATGCCTGAGAAACAGGGAGTACGTCAGTTATGACGGGCATTGTGCGGTCAACTTCCATGCTGGTTAATTGGATCCCATTCTACTCCTGACCGCCCTTCATCGTTCAAGTACAGATCTGCGACGAATGTCGCTGGTGTAATCGCTAAAATCAGGAATAATCCTTGCTAGTTGAAAAGCGCAGGCCTCTACCCCGGCCTGCGTCAGGCGAACTTCCTACCCGGAACGACGCAACCGAAATACGGAGATACACAATGTCTACTTCCCCCGTCACGTTGATGGTTGCGCGTCGCGTTGCCGATGGCCGCTATCAGGATCTGATTGCCTGGCTGCGCGAAGGCGAACAGCTGGCCACCGACTTTCCCGGTTATCTCGGCTCCGGCGTGCTCGCTCCGCCGCCCGGCGATAACGAATTCCAGATTATTTTCCGCTTCGTCGATGAACAGACCCTGCATGCCTGGGAGCACTCCGCTTCGCGCACTGCGTGGCTGGATCGTGGCAGCGATCTGTTTGCGCATCCGAAGGAACATAGAGTCAGCGGTATCGAAGGCTGGTTCGGTGCAGCCGGTCAGCGTCCTGCTCGCTGGAAGCAGGCGGTAGCAATCTGGCTGGCGTTCTTTCCAGTGTCGCTGCTGTTCAACTTTGTCCTCGGCCCACTGCTCGCTGAAATGAGCTTGTTGCCGCGTGTGTTGATCAGCACGGCGTGCCTGACACCTTTGATGGTTTACTTCTTTATTCCACTGTCGACGCGCCTGCTGGCGAACTGGCTGAACAGCACGCCGGTGCGACTGCCTGTTTCAGCGACACCTCAGAAACATTAAAGATCGCAGCCTCGTTGCACTCGACAGCTCCTACGGGAACGTAAGCCGGCCCGTGCAGGAGCTGCCGCAGGCTGCGATCTTTTCCGGCGTGTCGCTGTTATAGTTTTTGCTCCCTCCGCGATGCGAGCCGTTCATGCCAGATTCCGCAGCCCCGATCCTCATCACCGGTGCCGGCCAGCGGGTCGGCCTGCATTGTGCGCAGCGTTTGCTCGAGGATGGTCATCGCGTCATCTTCACCTACCGCACCGAACGTCCCGGCGTGCAGACATTGCGTGATCTGGGCGCCCTCGGAATGTTCGCCGACTTCTCCAGAGAAGCCGGGATTCTCGCCTTCATCACTGAACTGAAAAACCATACCGACAGCCTGCGCGCCATCGTGCATAACGCCTCCGAATGGCTGGCCGAAACCCCGGGCAGCGAGACCGAAGCCTTCACGCGCATGATCAATCTGCACATGCTTGCGCCCTACCTGATCAACCTGCACTGCGCCGATTTGCTGCAGTGCTCGACGCCCGCCGACATCATCCACATCAGCGACGACGTCACGCGCAAGGGCAGCAGCAAACACATCGGATATTGCGCCACCAAGGCCGGACTCGACAGTCTGACCCTGTCCTTTGCCGCGCGTTATGCGCCAGCCATCAAGGTCAACGGCATCGCGCCGGCCCTGCTATTGTTCAATCCCGACGACGACGCGGCGTACCGCGCCAAGGCCCTGGCCAAATCCGCGCTGGGTATCGAACCCGGCAGTGAAGTGATCTATCAGAGCCTGCGCTACCTGCTCGACAACCCCTATGTCACCGGGACGACCCTGACCGTCAACGGCGGACGGCACATCAAATAAGCCGCTTCGCGAGGATGTTCCATGACCCGCTCACTGCCCGAGAACTACCGCGACATCCTCATCGGCCTCGGTGAAGATCCCGACCGTGAAGGACTGCTCGACACCCCGGCGCGCGCGGCCAAGGCCATGCGATACCTGTGTCACGGTTATGAACAGAGCGTCGACGAGATCGTCAATGGCGCGCTGTTTGCCTCGGACAGCGACGAGATGATCATCGTCGCCGACATCGAGCTGCATTCTTTGTGCGAACATCACCTGCTGCCCTTCATCGGCAAGGTCCATGTGGCTTATATTCCGACGGGCAAGGTGTTGGGGTTATCGAAGATCGCGCGGCTGGTGGACATGTTCGCCCGGCGCCTGCAGATTCAGGAAAACCTTACCCGACAGATCGCCGATGCGGTGCAACAGGTCACCGATGCCGCCGGTGTCGCCGTGGTCATCGAAGCCAGACACATGTGCATGATGATGCGCGGCGTTGAAAAACAGAATTCGACGATGAACACCTCGGTCATGCTCGGCGCCTTCCGCGAGTCGAGCAACACCCGCCAGGAGTTCCTGCAATTGATTGGACGGAGCAAGTAAATGCCACAACTTCAACCGGGAATGGCGCGCATCCGGGTCAAGGATCTGCGCTTGCGCACCTTTATCGGGATCAACGAGGACGAAATCCTCAACAAGCAGGATGTACTGATCAACGTGACAATCCTGTATGCCGCACAAGAAGCGGTGCGTGACAACGACATTGATCACGCGCTGAACTACCGCACCATCACCAAGGCGATCATCGCCCACGTCGAGGGCAATCGCTTTGCGCTGCTCGAACGCCTGACTCAGGAATTGCTCGATCTGGTGATGAGTAACGGTTCGGTGCTGTACGCCGAAGTCGAAGTCGACAAGCCGCATGCGCTGCGTTTTGCCGAGTCGGTATCGATAACGCTCGCGGCAAGCCGCTGAGCTTCAAGCTTCAAGCTTCAAGCTTCAAGCGGTAAGCTAACGGCCGACCCCGATCCAATCTTGCAGCTTGAAGCTTGCCGCTCAAAGCTGTCTCGCAGAGACCCCCATGACCGATCAACAACGCCTCGAACTCGAAGCCGCCGCCTTTCGCCGGCTGGTCGCCCATCTGGACAGCCGCAAGGACGTGCAGAACATCGACCTGATGAACCTCGCCGGCTTCTGCCGCAACTGCCTGTCGAAGTGGTACAAGGCCGAAGCCGACGAGCGCCAGATCGAGGTCAGCCTCGACGACGCCCGCGAAGTGGTTTACGGCATGCCGTACTCCGAATGGAAAGCCCAATATCAGCAAGAAGCCAACGCTGAACAACAAGCAGCGTTCGCCAAAGGAAAAACCCATGAGTGATCTGAATACCCTGCGCGCCAGTCTCAACAGCGGTGAACACGCTTTCGCCGACACCTTGGCCTTCATCGCTGCCGGTTACGACTACCAGCCGCAAGCGTTCAACAACGGTGGCGTGGAGAACGCTGCCGGGCAGAACGAAGGCTCGTGCAAGACCTTGGGTCTGGCGCTGCTGGAAGGGCTGAGTGATCAGGAAGCGCTGTTGGCGTTTGGTGAGCATTACCGCTCGGTGGTCGCGACGCCAGAGGGCAGCGATCACGGCAATATTCGTGCGTTGATCCAGCACGGTCTGGCCGGCGTCAAATTCACCGCGCAACCCCTGACCCGCCGCTGATCAAGATCAAAAGATCGCAGCCTTCGGCAGCTCCTACACCGTGATCGTTCCCACGCTCCGCGTGGGAATGCAGCCGGGGACGCTCCGCGTCCCATCGGACGCAGAGCGTCCAGATGATCATTCCCACGCAGAGCGTGGGAATGATCATCACGTGGCTGAATCTGCGGGCACAAAAAAACCGGCCAATATGGCCGGTTTTTTTATGTCTGCGATTTAGAACGAAGCGTTCTGCAGACCGTCCAGGTAACGCTCGGTGTCCAGTGCCGCCATGCAGCCGGCGCCGGCCGAGGTGATCGCCTGGCGGTAAACGTGGTCAGCCACGTCACCGGCGGCGAAGATACCTTCAACGCTGGTCGCAGTGGCATTGCCTTCACGGCCGCCCTGCACCACCAGGTAACCGTCTTTCAGGGTCAACTGGCCTTCGAACAGCGAAGTGTTCGGGGTGTGGCCGATGGCGATGAACACGCCGTCGACGGTGATTTCGTCGAAGCTGCCGTCGTTGTTCTTCAGACGCGCGCCGGTCACGCCCATGTTGTCGCCCAAGACTTCGTCGAGGTTGGCGTTCAACTTGAGGATGATCTTGCCTTCAGCGACGCGAGCGTTGAGCTTGTCGATCAGGATCTTCTCGGCGCGGAAGGTTTCGCGACGGTGGATCAGGGTCACGGTGCTAGCGATGTTGGCCAGGTACAGTGCCTCTTCAACAGCGGTGTTGCCGCCGCCGACCACTGCAACTGGCTTGTTGCGATAGAAGAAACCGTCGCAGGTCGCGCAGGCCGAAACGCCTTTGCCCATGAACGCTTCTTCCGATGGCAGGCCCAGGTAACGCGCGCTGGCGCCAGTGGCGATGATCAGGGCGTCGCAGGTGTAAGTCGCGCTGTCGCCGGTCAGGGTGTAAGGCTTGGCGGCGAAGTCGACGGCGTTGATGTGATCGAACACGATCTCGGTTTCAAAACGCTCGGCGTGTTCACGCATGCGCTCCATCAACACTGGGCCGGTCAGACCGTGGACGTCGCCCGGCCAGTTGTCGACTTCGGTGGTGGTGGTCAGTTGACCGCCGGCCTGCATGCCGGTGATCAGCAGTGGCTTGAGGTTGGCACGGGCCGCGTATACCGCAGCGCTGTAACCGGCAGGGCCGGAACCGAGAATAATCACTCGCGAATGACGGACTTCAGACATGACCTGCTCCTGTTGACCGGGCCGAAAAACAGACCCGGATCGCCGGACTGCCGGCGGGAATAAAAAAGGACTGTGGATAACCTTGGGGAAGGCGTGAGCTCGACAGTCCTGTAAAAAGTTGGGTGCAGCGTATCGAGGGGGGCAAGATTAAGGAAATACGGTTTAACAATCCAGCTCATAGGTGGTCTCTATGCCGACACACTGACGAGATGGACGTCTTTGTTACAGTGAATGTCGATCGCTCTGCCGCGCTTTCGCCACCCGTGCAAAGTCGGTAAGGTCGGCGCGTTTTCCCTTGCTCGGAGCACCTTATGCCCGCCCCCGTTCTGTCCGGCCCGCAATACCTGCGCGAAGGCCTCAAACTGGTCTTGAGCCCAGGCTTGCGCCTGTTCGTGTTGTTGCCGCTGCTGATCAACCTGGTGCTGTTCGTCGGATTGATTTATCTGGCCGGCCACCAGTTCAGCCTCTGGGTCGATACGCTGATGCCGTCGCTGCCCGAATGGCTGAGTTTCCTCAGTTACATCCTCTGGCCTTTGTTCGTGGTGCTGGTGGCGCTGATGGTGTTCTTCACCTTCACCATGCTCGCCAACGTCATCGCCGCGCCGTTCAACGGTTTCCTTGCGGAAAAAGTCGAAGTGGTGGTGCGCGGCACCGATGACTTTCCGGCGTTCAGCTGGGGTGAACTGATTGCGATGGTCCCGCGCACCCTCGCCCGGGAAATGCGCAAACTGGGCTACTTCCTGCCCCGCGCGATCGGTCTGTTCATCCTCTCGTTCATCCCGGTGGTAAACATCATCGCTGCACCGCTGTGGCTGCTGTTCGGCGTATGGATGATGGCGATCCAGTACATCGACTACCCGGCGGACAACCACAAACTGGGCTGGAACGAGATGCTCGCCTGGCTGCGGCAGAAGCGCTGGCAGAGCATGAGTTTTGGCGGGATCGTCTATCTGGTGCTGCTGATTCCGGTGGTCAACATTCTGATGATGCCGGCGGCTGTCGCTGGCGCAACGCTGTTCTGGGTGCGTGAGCGCGGTGCCGAGAACCTGGTAACGCAGCGCTAAGCGCTGACCGACCGCGCGTCACAAATCCATCATCCGAACGTCACAAGCACGACATGGCCTCAGCCGACACTGAGGCCATGACGACAGCTCTACATATCACCCTGATCAGCGAAACCTTCCCACCGGAAATCAACGGCGTGGCCAATACGCTTGGCCGCTTGTGCGATGGACTGCGCGCGCGTGGGCATCAGGTCGAATTGGTGCGCCCGCGTCAGGCCGGCGATCCGCAGCGCAGTGAGGATGATGCGCTCCTGTTATGTCGGGGCTGGCCACTGCCGGGGTACCCGGGGCTGCAATGGGGGCAGTCGTCGATGCATAAACTGCTGCGGCGCTGGAAGCGCCAGCGTCCCGATGTGCTGTACATCGCCACGGAAGGCCCGCTCGGGTTGTCGGCGCTGCGGGCGGCGCGCCGTTTGGGGATTTCGGTGGTCAGCGGTTTCCATACCAATTTTCAGCAGTACACCAGTCAGTACGGCCTCGGCTTGCTGACGCGGATGCTCACGCATTATCTGCGCTGGTTTCACAATCGTTCGGCCATGACGCTGGTGCCGAGTGTCAGCCAACGCCTGGAGCTGGAGCGGCGGCATTTCGAGCGGTTGGCGTTGTTGTCGCGTGGTGTCGACAGCCAGTTGTTTCATCCGAGCAAACGCCTGAATGCCTTGCGTGAGCAATGGGGGCTGGGCGAGCGCGATATCGCCGTGATTCACGTAGGACGCCTCGCCCCGGAGAAAAATCTGGGCTTGCTCAAGCGCAGTTTCGACACCCTGCGCAGCAGTTATCCACAGCGCAATCTGAAACTGATCGTGGTTGGCGACGGTCCGCAACGGTTAGCGCTGGAAAAGGAACTGCCCGAGGCGATTTTCTGCGGTGCGCAGCGCGGTGAAGCGTTGGCGGCGCACTATGCGTCCGGGGATCTGTTTGTGTTTCCAAGCCTGACGGAAACCTTCGGCAATGTGGTGCTGGAGGCGTTGGCTTCAGGGTTGGGTGTGGTGGCTTACGATCAGGCTGCGGCGGCGCAACATGTTCGCCATGGCTACAACGGCGTGCTGGCGATGCCGGGTGATGAGCAGGCGTTTTGTGAGGCGGCGGCGTGGTTGCTGGAGGAGGATGAAGCGTTGCGCTGCGTGCGTTTGAATGCGCGGCAGCATGCGAGTCGCCAGGGGTGGGCGGCGATCATTGAGCAGTTTGAGGAGCACTTGCGTGGGGCTTGTGTGGGGGAGCAAGTGGTGCCGAATGCGCAGACATTGCCTTGAGTTCAGGCGACTCGGAGACCGTCATCGCGAGCAGGCTCACTCCTACAGGGGAACGCATTCCAATTGTAGGAGTGAGCCTGCTCGCGAAGGGATCATTGAGAACGCCGCTTAAACCAGCGTCATCAACGCCTCACGGCTGAACGGCAGAATATCCTGCTCACGCCCTTCGCGAACTTTTTGCGCCCAGTCCGGGTCGACCAGCAACGCACGGCCCACGGCCACCAGATCGAATTCCTCTTTGTTCAGACGCTCCAGCAGATTCTCCAGACTGGCCGGTTGCGCGACCTTGTCGGTGTTGACCATGAATTGCAGGAACTCGCCATCGAGGCCAACACTGCCGACGGTGATGGTCGGTTTGCCGGTCAGCTTGCGGGTCCAGCCCGCCAGGTTCAGCTCGGAGCCGTCGAACTCCGGCTCCCAGAAACGCCGCGTCGAGCAGTGGAAAATATCCACGCCGGCGTCAGACAAAGGCTTGAGGAACTCGCCCAGTGCTTCTGGGGTTTGCACCAGACGCGCGGTGTAATCCTGCTGCTTCCACTGCGAGAAGCGGAAGATGATCGGGAAACCTTCGCCGACTGCCGCACGCACCGCTTGAATCAGCTCGATGGCGAAACGTGAACGATTGGCCAGGCTGCCGCCGTATTCGTCGGTGCGCTGGTTGCTGCCTTCCCAGAAGAACTGGTCGACCAGATAGCCGTGGGCACCGTGGATTTCCACGCCGTCCATACCGATGCTTTGTGCGTCCTTGGCGGCTTGGGCGAATGCGGCGATTACGTCCTTGATGTCCTGTTGGGTCATGCCGTGCACCACGACCTGACCGTCCTTGAGTTTTTCCGACGGACCGTAAGCCGGCACGCTGGCGTCCGGCTCGGTGCCGATGCGGCGTACGCTGCCGACATGCCAGAGTTGCGGAACGATCTTGCCGCCTTCAGCGTGAACAGCGTCGACGACTTTCTTCCAGCCGGCCAACGGCGCTTCACCAAAGAATTGCGGCACGTTCGGGTAACCGTTGGAGGCGATGTGGCCGACGGTGGTGCCTTCGGTGATGATCAGGCCGACACCGGCGGCTGCGCGACGGCGGTAGTACTCAATGACTTTCGAATTCGGCACGCCACCCGGGGAGAAGGAGCGGGTCATCGGCGCCATGACCACGCGGGTCGGCAGTTCGAGGGCACCGAGGTGGAAGGGTTTGAACAAGGCTTGAACGGGCATCGAAGGGCTCCACAGAAAAGGCTTTATGACGGCGATAATATGGAGAGTCGAAGCCGTTGAACAGCACTATTGATTTGGGTGATTAAGGATCAGAAACGAAAAGACCGCAGCCCCGTCAGTCCCGTGTAGGAGCTGCCGAAGGCTGCGATCTTTTGATCTTGCTGTTTCAGCTCAGCGCTTTTTCAATCGCATGAACAATGGTCGGATCATCCGGCGCCGTGCGCGGCGAGAATCGCGCCAATACGCGGCCGTCCTTGCCGAGCAAAAACTTTTCGAAATTCCAGGTGATGTCACCGGGAAACTCCGCGCCCTCGCCCGCCAGCAGGCGATAGAGCTGATGCCGTTCGTGACCGTTGACTTCGAGCTTGCTCGACAACGGAAACGTCACGCCATAGTTAAGGCTGCAGAAATCCTGAATTTCCTTTTCAGAACCGGGTTCCTGGCCGGCAAACTGGTTGCACGGCAGGCCCAGCACACTGAAGCCTTTGCCTTTGAATTGCTGATAGAGGTTTTCCAGCGCCGCGTACTGAGGGGTCAAGCCGCACTTGGAGGCGACGTTGACCACCAGCACGACTTGGCCCTTGAACGGCGCCAGCGGTAGCTCCTGACCATCCAGGGCTGTCAACTTAAGGTCGTGAAAAGCACTCATGACGAACTCCAGGATTCCGATGTTCTACTCGAAACAGCCACTTGGCGAGGCCACCAAGGACAGCCGCGGACTAAAAAGGCGCCCGCAGGCGCCTCTCCAGTACTCGAAGCTTAGCGCAGAAAATCAGTGGTGATGGCCACCTTCGCCATGGACGTGGCCATGAGCGATTTCTTCCTGGCTGGCATCACGGATGTCAACGATCTTCACTTTGAAGTTCAGGCGCTGACCGGCCAACGGGTGGTTGCCGTCGACGGTCACGTCGTCGCCGTCGAGGTCACGGATGGTGACGATCTGCATCTGGCCGTCCGGCGCCGAAGCGTGGAACTGCATGCCGACTTCCAGCTCGTCAACGCCTTCGAACATGCTGCGGCTCAGGGTGCTGACCAGCTCGGCGGCGTATTCGCCGTAAGCGTCTTCCGGTTCAACGGCGACTTCCAGTTCGTCACCAACCGTTTTGCCTTCCAGCGCTTTTTCCAGGCCCGGGATGATGTTGCCTGCGCCTTGCAGGTAGACCAGCGGAGCGCCGCCGGCGGAGCTGTCGATGACCTCACCAGCGTCGTTGGTCAGGGTATAGTCGATGGAGACAGCCTTATTGGCGGCGATCAGCATGTGGCGAGACCTTTTGCAGAAGAATATAGAAAGGCCAAGTTTAGCGAAGCAATCGCGCGAAAGCGAACACAACCCGGACAAACGGGTTTCGACGATCACAGGCTTCCATCAGGACGAAGACGCTCATTGGGTGGTCGAGCTTTCCTGTGGCCACACCCAGCACCTGCGCCACCAGCCGCCGTGGCAATCCCGCGCCTGGGTGCTCGACCCGGCGCAACGTATTGAAAAAATAGGCCAACCCTTTGCCTGCGGTTGGTGCGCACAAGGCTCGGTTAGCGATAACCTTGGCGACTGAATTTCGGTAGGTCGTCAGACATAAGCGACCGCCATTGCCATGCAACTTTAGAGAATTCGCATGCAAACTTTTTTTATCGCCCCCACCGATTTTGGCGTGGGTCTGACCTCCATCAGCCTCGGGCTGGTGCGCACGCTTGAGCGCGCAGGCCTCAAAGTCGGCTTCTTCAAGCCGATTGCCCAGCCGCATCCGGGCGACACCGGGCCTGAACGCTCCACCGAACTGGTGGCACGCACCCACGGTCTGAAACCGCCGCAACCGCTGGGCCTGGCCCACGTCGAGCGGATGCTCGGCGACGGTCAGCTCGATGAACTGCTTGAAGAAATCATCACCCTCTATCAGCAAGCGGCCATTGGCAAAGACGTGCTGGTCGTCGAAGGCATGGTGCCGACCCGCAGCGCCAGCTACGCCGCACGGGTCAACTTGCACCTGGCCAAGAGCCTCGACGCCGAGGTGATTCTGGTCTCGGCGCCGGAAAACGAAGTGCTCGCCGAGCTCTCCGGCCGGGTCGAATTGCAGGCGCAATTGTTCGGCGGGCCGAAAGACCCGAAAGTCCTCGGCGTGATCCTCAACAAGGTCAAAACCGACGAGAGCATGGACGCCTTCGCCACGCGTCTGAAAGAGCATTCGCCGTTGCTGCGCAGCGGTGATTTCCGCTTGCTCGGTTGCATCCCGTTCCAACCCGAACTCAACGCACCACGCACCCGCGACGTCGCCGACCTGATGGGCGCGCAAGTGCTCAATGCCGGCGACTACGAAACCCGACGGATGACCAAAATCATCATTTGCGCACGGACCATGCGCAACACCGTCGAGCTGCTCAAGCCCGGAGTGCTGGTCGTGACGCCAGGGGATCGCGACGACATCATCCTCGCCGTCAGCCTCGCGGCGATCAACGGCGTGCCGCTGGCCGGCCTGCTGCTGACCAGCGACACGCTGCCGGATCCGCGCATCATGGATCTGTGCCGTGGCGCGTTGCAGGCCGGTTTGCCGGTGTTGTCGGTGAGCACTGGCTCTTACGACACGGCCAACCTGCTCAACGGTTTGAACAAGGAAATCCCCATTGATGACCGCGAGCGCGCGGAGATCATCACCGATTTCGTCGCCAGCCATCTCGACGCCAAATGGCTGCATCAGCGTTGCGGCACGCCACGGGAAATGCGCCTGTCGCCGGCGGTGTTCCGTTATCAATTGATCCAGCGCGCGCAAGCGGCGAACAAACGCATCGTCCTGCCCGAAGGCAGCGAGCCGTTCACTGTGCAAGCGGCGGCGATCTGTCAGGAGCGCGGGATCGCCCGTTGCGTGTTGCTGGCGAAACCGGAAGACGTCGAAGCCGTCGCCCGCGCCCAAGGCATCGTCTTGCCGCCTGGGCTGGAGATTCTTGATCCCGATCTGATCCGCGAGCGCTATGTCGAGCCGATGGTAGCCCTGCGCAAAACCAAAAGCCTTAATGCGCCGATGGCCGAGCAGCAACTGGAAGACACCGTGGTGATCGGCACCATGATGCTCGCGCTGGATGAAGTCGACGGGCTGGTCTCGGGCGTGATCAACACCACCGCCAACACCATCCGCCCGGCTCTGCAACTGATCAAGACCGCACCGGGCTGCACGTTGGTGTCGTCGGTGTTCTTTATGCTGTTTCCGGAGGAAGTGCTGGTCTACGGCGACTGCGTGATGAACCCGCACCCGAGCGCTACGGAACTGGCCGAGATCGCGTTGCAAAGCGCCGACTCGGCAGCGGCATTCGGCATCACCCCGCGCGTGGCGATGATCAGTTACTCCAGCGGCGAATCGGCGACTGGCGAGGAAGTCGAGAAAGTCCGCGAGGCCACCCTGCTCGCCCACGAGCAACAACACTCGCTGCTGATCGACGGCCCGCTGCAATACGACGCTGCGGCCAACGCAGAAGTCGCCCGGCAATTGGCGCCGAACAGTCAGGTCGCCGGTCGCGCTACGGTGTTTGTGTTCCCCGATCTGAACACCGGCAACACCACCCACAAAGCGGTGCAACGCAGCGCCGATTGCGTCAGCCTCGGGCCGATGCTGCAAGGCCTGCGCAAACCAGTGAATGACTTGCCGCGCGGCGCGCAAGTCGATGACATCGTCTACACCATCGCCCTCACCGCGATTCAAGCCGCCAACCGACCTATGGATGTGTAAATGCTGGATTTTCTACCTGCACCCGTGCGCGGCGTGATCGCCTCGCTGCTGTTGGCCCTCAACACGATTCTGCTCTGCTCGTTTCTGTTCTGCGTGGCGCTGGTCAAGGCGTTGCCGTTTGCCTTCACCCAGCGCATCGCCGGGTGGCTGATGAGCCACACCCATGAAGCGTGGATCAGCAATAACAAGGGCTGGATGAACCTGGTGCGCCGCACGCGCTGGCACCTCAGCGGCTTGCAAGGCCTCGACTATCAGCACTCGTATCTGATCACCAGCAACCACCAGAGCTGGGTCGATATTCTGGTGCTGCAATACGTGCTCAACCGCCGGATTCAGCCGCTGAAATTCTTCCTCAAGCAGGAGCTGATCTGGGTGCCGGTTATCGGTCTGGCGTGGTGGGCACTGGGCTTTCCGTTCATGAAGCGCTACTCCAAGGCGTACCTGGCCAAGCACCCGGAGAAGAAAGGCAAAGACCTCGAAACCACGCGCAAGACGTGTGCGAAGTTTCGCAATAACCCGGTGGGGATTTTCAACTTCGTCGAGGGCACGCGCTTTACCGACGGCAAGCATGCGCAGCAGCAGTCGCCGTTCAAGTACCTGCTCAAGCCCAAGGCTGGCGGGATTGCCTTTGTGCTGGATGCGATGGGCGAGCAACTGGAGTCGATCGTCAACGTGACCATTCACTATCCGGCCGGGCGTCCGGGGTTCTGGGATTTGCTCTGCGGTAATGTGCGTGATGTTGTGGTGCACTTTGAAGAGCTGAAGATTCCACAGCAGTTCATCGGCAAGAACTACGATCAGGACGGCGAATATCGTTTGCAGTTTCAGGGATGGATCAATCAGCTGTGGCTGGACAAGGATGCGCTGCTGGAACAGATGCACCGCGAATATCCTTCCGTATGATCGTTCCCACGCTCCGCGTGGGAATGCCTCACTGGACGCTCTGCGTCCGCTTTAGAGGGGACGCGGAGCGTCCCGGGCTGCGTTCCCACGCAGAGCGTGGGAACGATCACGAAAAGATCGCAGCCTTCGGCAGCTCCTGCATTGGATCGACGTACATCCTCTAGGAGCTGCCGAAGGCTGCGATCTTTTGACATTCTCAAAGCGACAAAAAAGCCCGCCGATGACTACTCATCGGCGGGCTTTTTCTTGCAGCTTGAAACTCGAAGCTTGCCGCTGCTTTATTGCTTAGATCGCGCCACGCTGACGCAGCAGATCCAGCACTTGCTTGACGCTTTCTTCCAGACTCAGTGTCTGCGTGTCGATCACCAGATCGGCATTCAGCGGCACGTCGTACGGGAAGGATTCGCCCGGGATGTTGTCGCCAGCGGCGGCATACAGACCTTGCGGATCACGCTCGGCGCACACGGCCGGCGAGGCCTGCACGTAGACCGTCAGCAGACGATCCTTGCCGATCAGATCCTTGGCTTGCTCGCGGCCTTCAGCACTCGGCGCAACGAACGCGGCCAGAGTCAGCAGACCGGCTTCGTTGAACTGACGCGCCACGTGCGCGGCACGACGCCAGTTCTCGGTACGCCCGGCGCGATCCTGTGGCAGACCTTTATTGAGGTCGTGACGCAGGTTCTGACCATCCAGTACAAACACCGCACGCCCCATGTCGAACAGCTTGCGCTCGACCGCATAAGCCAGCGTGCTCTTCCCCGCGCCCGACAGGCCGCTGAACAGCACGGTCGCCGGTTGCTGACCAAAGCGCTGAGCACGCTCTTCAGTCGCAACATGCGCCAGTTTGCCGTGGTGCGTGGCAGTGCCATGGGTCACCGGCTGGGCGACGATCATGCCGGCGCCAACGGTGCCATTGGTCAAACGGTCGATGATGATGAACGCGCCGGTGGTGCGGTTGCTTTCGTAACCGTCGAGGGCGATCGGCGCGTCGAGCGCGATCTTCACCTTGCCGATTTCGTTGAGCTGCAACGCGCTCGCCGGGCCTTCTTCCAACGTGTTGACGTCGACCTTGTTGACGATGCTGGCGATCGAGCCTGGCACGTAACTGGTGGCGCGTTTGATGTCGTATTTCTTGCCCGGCAGCATCGGCTCTTCAGCCATCCACACCAGCATCGCTTCGAAGCTGTCGGTAACCGGCGGCACGTTGTCGGCATGCACCAGCAGGTCGCCACGGGAGATGTCGATTTCGTCTTCCATGGTCAGCGTCACTGCCTGACCTGGACCGGCGTGTTCCAGTTCACCTTCGAAGGTGACGATGGATTTCACGCGGCTGCTCTTGCCCGACGGCAGCACCACGACTTCGTCGCCTTTCTTGACGATGCCGCTGGCCAGCGTGCCGGCGAAACCACGGAAGTTCAGGTTCGGACGGTTGACGTACTGCACCGGGAAACGCAGATCGGTGAAGTTGCGATCGCCCGCGACTTCCACGGTCTCGAGAATTTCCATCAGCGACTGGCCTTTGTACCAAGGCGAGCGCTCGGACTTGTTCACCACGTTGTCGCCTTTGAGGGCTGACATCGGCACGAAGTGCATGCTGGTCGGCTTCATCTTCAAGCCTTCGGCAAACTTCAGGTAGTCGGCCTTGATCGACTCGAACACGCCTTCATCGAAGCCCTTCAAGTCCATCTTGTTGATGGCAACAACGATGTGTTTGATACCCAACAGGGAGGCGATGAAGCTGTGGCGACGGGTCTGGGTCTGCACGCCGTAACGCGCGTCGACCAGAATGATCGCCAGGTCACAGGTTGATGCACCGGTGGCCATGTTGCGGGTGTACTGCTCATGGCCGGGGGTGTCGGCGATGATGAATTTGCGTTTGGCGGTGGAGAAATAGCGATAGGCGACATCAATGGTGATGCCCTGCTCGCGCTCGGCCTGCAGGCCGTCGACCAGCAACGCCAGGTCGATGTCGTCACCGGTGGTGCCGACTTTCTTCGAGTCGCGGGTGATCGCCTCGAGGTGATCTTCGTAGATCATCTTCGAGTCGTGCAGCAGGCGCCCGATCAGGGTGCTCTTGCCGTCATCGACGTTACCGCAAGTCAAAAAGCGCAGCAGCTCTTTACGTTCGTGCTGGCCCAGGTAGGCGAGGATGTCCTCGCTGATCAAATCAGATACGTGCGACATGACAGCCCCTTAGAAATAGCCTTGACGTTTTTTGTCTTCCATTGAGCCTGCGCCATCGTGGTCGATGACTCGGCCCTGGCGCTCGGAAGTTCGCGTCAGGAGCATTTCTTGAATGATGTCCGTGAGGCTTTCGGCCTCGGACTCCACGGCACCCGTCAACGGGTAGCAGCCAAGGGTACGGAAACGCACTTTCTTTTTGACGATGCGCGCTTTGTCTTCGTCGGACAGGTGCTCGAGGATGCGCTCGTCGTCGATCATGATCAGCGTGCCGTTCTTCTCGATCACTTCGCGTTCGGCGGCGAAGTACAGCGGCACAATCGGGATGCCTTCGAGGTAGATGTACTGCCAGATGTCCAGTTCGGTCCAGTTCGACAGCGGGAACACACGAATGGATTCGCCCTTGTTGACCTTGCCGTTGTAGACGTTCCACAGCTCCGGGCGCTGGTTTTTCGGATCCCAGCGGTGCTTGCTGTCGCGGAACGAGTACACGCGCTCTTTGGCGCGGGATTTCTCTTCATCGCGACGGGCACCGCCGAAGGCTGCGTCGAAACCATGCTTGTCGAGCGCCTGCTTCAGGCCCTCGGTTTTCATGATGTCGGTGTGCTTGGCGCTGCCGTGGATGAACGGGTTGATGTTCTGCGCCACGCCATCGGGGTTGATGTGGGTGATCAGGTCCAGGCCCAGTTCTTCGACCATCTTGTCGCGGAACTTGTACATCTCCTGGAATTTCCAGCGGGTGTCGACGTGCATCACCGGAAACGGCAGTTTGCCCGGGAAGAACGCCTTGCGTGCCAGGTTCAGCATCACGGAGGAGTCTTTACCGATGGAGTACATCATCACCGGGTTATCGAACTCGGCGGCCAACTCGCGGATTATGAGGATGCTTTCAGACTCCAGATGTTTCAGATGCGTCAGTTTGTCGACCATGGCTACTCACGAAAGCTTTCTTATGAACGGCCAGCGGGCCGTGTTCGAGCGAGGAATCCTAGCACAGCGACCTCTTCTAATCAGGACGCCAACTAGATCGAAAGGGTATATGAATATGCCTGCCAGTTCGGCCGTCCACCCCTGTAGGAGTGAGCCTGCTCGCGATAGCGGTGTGTCAGTCACCGCTATCTTGAATGTGACAAAGCTATCGCGAGCAGGCTCACTCCTACAGGGGAAATGCGGTGGATTCAGATCGGGTTGGGGCAGTCGATGAAGATGTGTTCGACGGCGAAGCGTTTTGCCAGGTAATCGCCCAGCGCCTGCACGCCGTAGCGTTCGGTGGCGTGGTGGCCGGCGGCGATGAAGCTGATGTCGTTCTCGCGCGCGCTGTGGAAAGTCTGCTCGGACGCTTCACCGCTCAAATACAGATCGACGCCTGCGGCGACGGCTTGATCGATGTAGCCTTGGCCGCCGCCAGTGCACCAGCCGACTCGACGGATCATCGGATTGCCTTCAATCAGCAGCGGCTCGCGCCCCATGACTTCCTGCACCTTGCGGGCGAAATCGCGGGCGGTCATCGGCTCTTTCAAAGACCCGACAAGGCCGACGATTTTCAGGTTATCCGGATCCAGTGGTCCTTCGACGGTGATGTCCAGTTGGCGAGCAAGCTGCACGTTATTGCCGACATCCGGATGCAAATCCAGCGGCAGGTGGTACGCAAGCAGACTGATGTCGTGCTTGAGCAGGGTCTTCAGTCGACGCTGCTTCATGCCGGTGATGCACGGGTTTTCGCCCTTCCAGAAATAACCGTGATGCACCAGCACCAGATCGGCCTCGGCCTCGACGGCTGCATCGAGCAACGCCTGGCTGGCGGTGACGCCGCTGACAATGCGCATCACCTGCGGACGGCCTTCGACCTGCAATCCATTCGGGCAATAATCGGCAATTTTCGCACTGCCAAGGTAACGGTCGGCTTCTTCGACGAGGGTGCTGAGGGCAACGGCCATGAAAGACTCCTAAATATCCCGTTCAGAGGCACGCGCGGCCTCGTATAATGCGCGACATTATGGGCGGTCTGACCCCGCCTGCAACTCTTCCAGGACGTGCTTAATGTTCAAGGCGCTGCGTTTTATGGGCTGGCCGCTGTTGGCCGGCGTGCTTATCGCTCTGTTGATTATTCAGCGTTACCCGCAGTGGGTCGGGCTGCCGAGCCTCGACGTCAACCTGCAACAGGCCCCGCAAACCACCAGCGTGCAGCAGGGCCCGGTGTCCTACGCCGATGCGGTGACCATCGCGGCGCCCTCGGTGGTCAACCTGTACACCACCAAAGTCATCAACAAACCGGCGCATCCGTTGTTTGAGGATCCGCAGTTCCGCCGTTTCTTCGGGGACAACTCGCCGAAGCAGAAACGCATGGAATCGAGCCTCGGCTCCGGCGTGATCATGAGCCCGGAAGGCTACATCCTCACCAACAACCACGTGACCAGCGGTGCCGACCAAATTGTTGTCGCATTAAAGGATGGCCGTGAAACCCTCGCCCGGGTGATTGGCAGCGATCCGGAAACCGATCTCGCGGTGTTGAAGATCGACCTGAAAACCCTGCCGGCGATCACCGTCGGCCGCTCCGACAACATTCGCATCGGCGACGTCGCGCTGGCCATCGGCAACCCGTTCGGCGTCGGCCAGACGGTGACCATGGGTATCATCAGCGCCACCGGCCGCAACCAACTGGGCCTGAATAACTACGAAGACTTCATCCAGACCGACGCGGCGATCAACCCAGGCAACTCCGGCGGCGCGCTGGTCGATGCCAACGGCAACCTTACTGGCATCAACACGGCGATCTTCTCCAAGTCCGGCGGTTCGCAGGGCATTGGCTTTGCGATCCCGGTGAAACTGGCGATGGAAGTGATGAAGTCGATCATCGAGCACGGTCAGGTGATTCGCGGCTGGCTGGGCATTGAAGTGCAGCCGCTGACGCAAGAGCTGGCCGAGTCGTTTGGTCTGTCCGGACGTCCGGGGATTGTCGTTGCGGGGATCTTCCGTGATGGCCCGGCGCAGAAAGCTGGCCTGCAATTGGGTGATGTGATTCTGAGCATTGATGGCGAGCCGGCCGGCGATGGTCGTCGTTCGATGAACCAGGTGGCGCGCATCAAACCGACGGACAAAGTGACCATTCAGGTGATGCGCAACGGCAAAGAGCTGAAGCTCACGGCTGAAATCGGCCTGCGTCCGCCACCGGCGCCGGTGAAAGAAAAAGAAGAGTAAAACTTTTCTCGCGCCAGATGCGCGAATAAAAGACATTCTCAAAAGGCATGTTATATTGTTTCAATTCTAAGAATTGGAACAACATAACATGTCGTCTCGAACAAAGGCCTCCCTGCTCGGTATGAGCCTTGGCTTGCTGGTCGATCCAGCCTTCGCCGAAGAATCAAAACCCCTCGAACTCGACGCCATCAGCGTCATCTCCGACTACGAATCGCCGACTGGCCCGGTCAAAGGCTATCGCGCTACGCGCTCGTCCAGCGCGACCAAAACCGACACGGCGATCCGCGATATCCCGCAGGCAATCAGCGTGGTGCCCGCCAGCGTGCTCAAGGATCTGGGCAGCACCAGCGTCGAACGCGCGCTGGATTTTGCCGGCGGTGTATCGAAGCAGAACAACTTCGGCGGCCTGACCCTTTACGAGTACAGCGTGCGCGGCTTCACCACCTCGGAGTTCTACAAGGACGGTTTCAGCGCCAACCGGGGTTATCCGAGCACGCCGGATGCAGCCAATATCGAGCGCATCGAAGTGCTTAAAGGCCCCGCCGCCAGTCTGTACGGCCGCGGCGATCCCGGCGGCACAGTGAACATCGTCACCAAGAAACCGCAGCCCGAAGCCTTCACCACGTTGCAAACCAGCGCCGGCAGTTGGGACCGCTATCGCACCGCGCTGGACGTCAACACGCCGCTGGATGATCACGGCAATGTGCTCTCGCGCATCAACCTCGCGGTCGAAGACAACAACAGCTTCCGCGACCACGTCGACAGCCAGCGCGTATTCGTTGCGCCTTCGATCAGTTGGCAACTGAACCCGGACACCTCGTTGCTGGTGGAAAGCGAAATCGTCCGCCACAGCTCGACCTTCGATCGCGGCATCGTCGCACCGAACAACAAATGGAGCGGCGTGTCGCGCTCGACCTTCCTCGGCGAGCCCAACGACGGCAACATCGATAACCGCAACAATCTGCTGCAGGCCACGCTCGAACATCACCTCAATGACAGTTGGAAACTGCGCCTGGCCAGTCACTACAAGGAAGGCAAACTCTGGGGCGACGCCTCTGAATCCCGTCCGTTGAACGCCGATGGCCACACCGTCAACCGCCGCTATCGCGAGCGTGATACCAACTGGCATGACAGCATCACCCAACTGGAGCTGCGCGGTCTGTTCGACCTCGGTCCGTGGCAGCACGAACTGCTGATCGGCACCGAGTACGAAAACTTCCGCAAGAACGAACGTGTCACCACCATTGCCGGCGGCCCCTACGCCATCGACATCTACAAACCGATCTACGGCCAGCCAAAACCCAACGGCGCCCGCTCGGGCACGGATACGTTCGAACACGTCGAAAGCCATGCGCTGAACCTGCAGGATCAGATCGTCTTCACCGACAAACTGCGCGGGATGATCGGCGCACGCTTCGAGCATTTCGATCAGCACATCGACGATCACAGCCGCCACGCCACGAGCAACCAGCGTCACGCTGCCCTCACCCAGCGCGCCGGCCTGCTCTACCAACTGACGCCGAACACCGGCCTGTTCGCCAACGCCTCGACCTCGTTCAAACCGAACAACGGCCTCGACGCCTCCGGCAAATCCTTCGACCCAGAAGAAGGCGTCGGCTACGAAGTCGGGATCAAGAACGAACTGTTCGACGAGCGCCTGAGCAGCACCCTCGCCTTCTTCCACATCGACAAGGAAAACGTCCTCGCCCTCGACCCTGGCACCGACACCAGCCGCGCGATGGGCAAGGCGCGCAGTCGCGGTTTCGATTGGCAAGTCACCGGGCAAGTCACCGAAGCCGTGCGGATCATCGGCGCCTTTGCCTGGATCGACGCCGAAGTGACCCAAGGCGACGCGGTAATTCCCACCGGCAGCCGCATCCTCGGCGTGGCCAAGCGCAGCGGCAGCCTGCTTGGGGTTTATGAGTTTCAGGATGGGCATTTGCGCGGCTCGGACGTCGGCGCCGCGTTCACTTATGTCGGCGACCGCTCGGGTGAAGCCGGCAGCGATTTTGAATTGCCGGCCTACCAGACCGTCGACCTGCTCGCGCATTACAAGGCCAGCGACAACGTCACCGTCGGCCTGAACCTGAACAACCTCTTCGACGAGAAGTACTACGAGCGCTCCTACAGCAACTACTGGGTCAACCCCGGCGAACCGCGCAACTTCACCGTCAGCCTGACACTCAACCTGTAAAAGGACGTCACCATGCAATACGGCAAAACCTCTGTGCTCATCGCCGCTTTGTTCGCAGGCCAGGTTTCGGCCCATGGCCTGTGGACCGAACAACGGCGTGGCAACATCGAAGTGGTCTATGGCCACGGCGCTGAAGACAACGCGTTCAAGGCACAGAAAATCAGCGGCGCGTGGGCTTATGACGGGGGCGGCAAGATGATTCCGGTCAGCGTCGAGCGTCTGGCGGATCACGCGCGTTTGAAACCTTTGAAGGCGCCTGCGGTGATGGCCGTGGCGCTGAATAACGGCATGTGGTCGCAAACCACCGACAAAAAGTGGGTCAACGAAGGTCGCAGCAAAGTGCCGGGCGCTGTCGAGGCAACCGAGACGTTTAAATACAGTCTGGCGATTTATCAGCCGGGGGCGAAGTTACCCAAGCTTGATCAGATCAAGTTGCTGATTCTGCCGGAGGTTGATCCGCTGACCGTTGGTCCGGGCAAGTCATTGCCGGTGCGGGTGTGGCTCGATGGCAAACCGGCGGCCGGGGTGAAGTTGATTGGTGATTATCGCAGTGCGCCGAACACGTTGAGCACCGAGACTGACAAGGACGGCCGCGCCCAAGTGTTGGTGAGGAATGAAGGGTTAAATGTGATTGCGGCGCAGGTTGAGGTGCCGGTGAAAGGCAGCGCGGATGTGGATAGTCGTGGGTTGTTTACCTCACTGACTTTCCTTGGCGAGCCGCATCACGAGTAACCACCACAAATCCCCCTGTAGGAGTGAGCCTGCTCGCGATTGCAGTGCGTCATTCAACTAACATGTTGAATGCTGAAACGCATCGCGAGCAGGCTCACTCCTACAGGGTGCAGCGGTGATTCAGAGGTCGCCGAGGCCGTCGATCAGCGCCTGATTCTGCTCCGGCGTGCCAATCGAAATCCGCAAAAACTGCGCAATCCGCTCCTGCTTGAAGTGCCGCACGATCACGCCCTGCTCACGCAGCTTGGCCGCCAGCCCCGCCGCATCATGGCGTGGATGCCGGGCGAAAATGAAGTTCGCCGCCGACGGCAACACGTCAAACCCCTTGGCCTGCAACTGCGCGATCACCCACTCACGGCTCTCGATCACCAGTCGGCACGTATTGGCGAAATACTCGCGATCCTCGAAGGCGGCTGCCGCACCAACAATCGCCAGACGATCCAGCGGATACGAGTTGAAGCTGTTCTTGATCCGCTCCAGCGCCTCGATCAGATCCGGATGCCCGACCGCCAGACCAACGCGCAAGCCCGCCAGCGAGCGCGATTTGGAAAGGGTCTGCGTTACCAGCAGGTTCGGATAACGGTCCACCAGACTGATTGCCGTCTCGCCGCCGAAGTCGATGTAAGCCTCATCCACCACAACCACCGAATCCGCGCTGGCCTTGAGGATTTGCTCGACCGCTTCCAGCGCCAGCAGGCAACCGGTCGGTGCGTTCGGGTTGGGAAAAATGATCCCGCCGTTCGGCTTGGCGTAGTCGGCCGGGTCAATCTGGAACTGCGCGTCCAGCGGCACCGCGTCGAACTCGATGCCGTACAGACCGCAGTAAACCGGATAGAAGCTGTAGCTGATGTCCGGGAACAACAGCGGCTGATCGTGTTGCAGCAAACCGTGGAAAATGTGCGCGAGCACTTCGTCCGAACCGTTGCCGAGGAACACTTGATTGCTCTGCACGCCGTAGTAGTTGGCGACCGCAGTTTTCAGCAGATCGCTGTTCGGGTCCGGGTACAGGCGCAGGTTGTCGTTGAGTTCGACCTGCATCGCCGCCAAGGCTTTTGGCGATGGGCCGTACGGGTTTTCGTTGGTATTGAGCTTGACCAGTTTGGTCAGCTTCGGCTGTTCGCCCGGCACGTACGGCACCAGATCTTTAACGAACGGGCTCCAGAATTTGCTCATCGCTCAGTTCCCCTGCCCTTTTAGAAAGTCTGCGTCTTTGATGCGGTACTCGGCGCTGCGCGCGTGGGCGCTCAGCGATTCGCCACGGGCCAGTACCGATGCCGTTTTACCCAGCTCGGAAGCACCGGCCTCGGAGCAAAAGATGATCGATGAACGCTTCTGGAAGTCATACACACCCAGCGGCGACGAAAACCGCGCAGTGCCGGAAGTCGGCAATACGTGGTTCGGGCCTGCGCAGTAATCGCCCAGCGCTTCCGATGTGTGACGGCCCATGAAGATCGCGCCGGCGTGGCGGATCTGCGGCAGCCAGGCCTGTGGGTCGGCAACCGACAACTCCAAGTGCTCCGGAGCGATGCGGTTGGCGACTTCGATGGCCTGCGCCATGTCCTTCACGTGAATCAGCGCACCACGGCCATTGATCGACGTTTCGATGATGGTCGCGCGATCCATGGTCGGCAGCAGTTTGTCGATGCTGGCGGCAACCTTGTCGAGGAACTCGGCGTCCGGACTGACCAGAATCGCCTGCGCATCTTCGTCGTGCTCGGCTTGCGAGAACAGGTCCATGGCGATCCAGTCTGGATCGGTCTGGCCGTCGCACACCACGAGGATTTCCGAAGGGCCGGCGATCATGTCGATGCCGACCTGACCGAACACGTGGCGCTTGGCGGTGGCGACATAGATGTTGCCCGGGCCAACGACCTTGTCGACTTTCGGCACGCTTTCGGTGCCGTAGGCCAACGCAGCGACGGCTTGCGCACCGCCGATGGTGAAGACGCGGTCAACGCCAGCGATGCAAGCGGCCGCCAGCACCAGTTCGTTGATTTCACCGCGCGGGGTCGGCACGACCATGACCACTTCGGTCACACCGGCGACCTTGGCCGGAATCGCGTTCATCAACACCGACGACGGGTACGACGCCTTGCCACCCGGCACGTACAGACCGGCGCGATCCAGTGGCGTGACCTTCTGGCCGAGCACGGTGCCGTCTGCCTCGGTGTAGCTCCACGAATCCTGCTTCTGTTTTTCGTGGTAGCTGCGCACGCGGGCGGCGGCTTTTTCCAGTGCTTCGCGCTGTGGCACAGTGATGCGCGTCAGGGCCAGCTCGAGACGTTCACGCGGCAGGATCAGGTCAGCCATCGAGGCCACTTCGAGGCCGTCGAATTTCTGGGTGAACTCGACCAGCGCCGCGTCACCACGCTCGCGCACAGCTTTGATGATGTCCAGCACCCGCTGATTGACCGAATCGTCAGACACACTTTCCCAGCTCAGCAGATGATCCAGATGATGCGCGAAATCCGGGTCAGCAGCGTTGAGTCGGCGAATTGCAGTCGTTGCGGTCATAGCGAGAGCCTCATAGGAATGGCAAAAAACTCAGGCGCCCGAAACTATCATTCGATCCGCTTAGGCACCTGAGAATTCTGGCTATGAGGCGGATAGACGGCGCGACCTGGGGTCGCGCAGGTAAATCAGCCGCGGTGTCGCGATTCCACTGCGTTGCGCAGGGTATCGATCAACGCCTGGATTCGGGCATGTTGCATTTTCATCGAAGCCTTGTTGACCACCAGGCGCGAGCTGATCGTGGCGATCAGTTCCTGAGGTTCCAGGCCGTTGGCGCGCAAGGTGTTGCCGGTGTCGACCACGTCGATGATCTTGTCAGCCAGACCGATCAGTGGCGCCAGCTCCATCGAGCCGTACAGCTTGATGATGTCGACCTGACGGCCCTGCTCGGCGTAGTAACGCTTGGCAACGTTGACGAACTTGGTCGCTACGCGCAGACGGCCCTTGGGCTCCGGCGCGCCGATCTTGCCGGCGGTCATCAGTTTGCACTGGGCAATCTGCAGATCCAGTGGTTCGTAAAGACCCTGGCCGGTGTATTCCATCAGCACGTCTTTACCGGCAACGCCCAAATCGGCCGCGCCATGCTCGACATAAGTCGGCACATCGGTAGCGCGCACGATCAGCAGACGAACGTCGTCCTGGGTCGTGGGGATGATCAGCTTGCGGCTCTTGTCCGGATTCTCGGTCGGCACGATGCCCGCTTCGGCGAGAAGCGGCAGGGTGTCGTCAAGGATGCGGCCCTTGGACAGTGCGATGGTCAACATGGGAAACGTCAGTCCTTATCAAGGTACTCATGTCCGGTCGCAATCGGCGCCGGACACACATCGAGCCGGAAACCGGCTCGACTCTTAAACTCAGTGGACACGTCCCTGTGTCCCAATCCAGCAATCAGCCCGGAACGCGACGGATCTTGGCGCCCAGCATCTGCAGTTTTTCTTCGATGCACTCGTAACCACGGTCGATGTGGTAGATGCGGTCGATCAGCGTGTCGCCTTCAGCAACCAGTGCCGAGATCACCAGGCTGGCCGAAGCACGCAGGTCGGTGGCCATCACTGGCGCGCCCTTGAGGACTTCAGTACCGGTGACGATGGCCGTGTTGCCTTCGACCTGGATCTTGGCGCCCATGCGGTGCAGTTCGTACACGTGCATGAAACGGTTTTCGAAGATCGTCTCGATCACCGCACCAGTGCCTTCGGCAATGGCGTTGAGCGAAATGAACTGCGCTTGCATGTCAGTCGGGAATGCAGGGTACGGCGCAGTGCGCACGTTGACTGCTTTCGGACGCTTGCCGTGCATGTTCAGCTCGATCCAGTCTTCACCGCAGGTGATTTCTGCGCCGGCTTCACGGAGTTTTTCCAGAACGGCTTCGAGGATGGTCGGATCGGTGTCCTTGACCTTGACGCGACCACCGGTCACGGCAGCAGCCACCAGGTAGGTGCCGGTTTCGATACGGTCAGGCATGACCTTGTAGAAAGCCGAACCCAGACGCTCGACGCCATCGATGGTGATGGTGTCGGTGCCAGCGCCGGAAACCTTGGCGCCCATGGCGTTGAGGAAGTTCGCCAGGTCAACCACTTCAGGCTCGCGGGCGGCGTTCTGCAGCACGCTGCGGCCCTTGGCCAGAGCCGCGGCCATCATGATGTTCTCGGTACCGGTCACACTGACGGTATCGAAGAAGAAGTGTGCACCGCGCAAGCCGCCTTCAGGCGCCTTGGCCTTGATGTAGCCGCCTTCGACGTCGATGACCGCGCCCATGGCTTCAAGACCACGGATGTGCAGGTCGACCGGGCGCGAACCGATGGCGCAACCGCCAGGCAGTGCCACTTCGGCTTCACCGAAACGGGCAACCATCGGGCCCAGTACCAGGATCGACGCACGCATGGTTTTCACCAGTTCGTACGGGGCGATCAGGGTCTTGATGGTGCGCGGGTCGATTTCGACGCTGAGTTTCTCGTCGATCACCGGCTCAATGCCCATACGACCGAACAGCTCGATCATGGTGGTGATGTCGTGCAGGTGCGGCAAGTTGCCAACGGTCACCGGGCCATCGCACAGCAGGGTGGCGGCCAGGATCGGCAGGGCGGAGTTTTTTGCGCCGGAAATGCGGATTTCGCCATCAAGACGAGCGCCACCGGTAATAATCAATTTATCCATAAGAATCTCGACGCCCTTAGGCTCAGGTGCGCTCGGCCCAGGCCGCGCTGCTGAAAAATTTCATAGTGACCGCGTGGATGCTGCCATCGGTGATCCACGGGTTCAAATGGGCATAGACCTGCTGCTGACGCTTCACCGGGCTCAACGCCGCCAGTTCATCGCTAATCACGTTCAGCTGGAAATTGCAGCCTTCGCCCTCAACTTCTACCAACGTTCCGGGCAGCTTTCCTTCAAGGAAGCTCTTCACTTCTACGGCCTGCATGCTCAACCTCAATCGGCGCCCTGTGCGCACGGGTCGGACATCATACAAAAAAGCCCCGCGCCTGCGAACCCCGCATGGCAGGACTCTGACGGGGGGCTTCTTTATAGATGCGGGTTCAGGGGTGCGCCAACAGCTCGGTCAGTTCACTGACCTGGGCGATTTCGCGCATGTCTTCGGGCATCGCGCGGATGCTCACGGCCTTGCCAGCTGCCTGGGCATCACGCATGAAGCACAGCAGCAACGACAAGCCGACGCTGCTGGATTTCTTCACCGCCGAGCAATCGATGACCAGCGATGAGGCCTTGCTGGACTTGATCAGCGCCTGGCCTTCCTTGCGCAAGTCAGGGCCGGTGCGGTAATCCAGCACTCCACTGAGCAGAAGCTCATCGACATCACTCATACGAACGGCGGCCTCACTCATTGTGCTGGGTTCTTTTCGGTAGATTCCTTGGCCTTCGCCACTTCACCGGCCCAACCATTGATGGTCTTGTCCAGATCGTTGCCATTGCGCTGCATCGCGTCGGCGAACTGGTCACGGAACAGCTTGCCGATGTTGATGCCGTTGATGATCACGTTGCGCAGCTTCCACTCGCCGTTGATCTTCTCCAGCGTGTACTGCACAGGGTAGATCGCGCCGTTGCTGCCCTTGACGGTCATGTTGACGCTGGTGCGATCGCCCGACTCGTCCTTCGCCGGATCTACGGTGATGCCCTGGTTGTTGTACTCGAGCAAGGCGTTGCCGTAGAACTGGAACAGTCCTTTCTTGAAGTTTTCCTGGAAGGTCTGCATCTGCGCAGGGGTGGCCTTGCGCGAGTATTTGACCGTCATGATGCTTTTGGAAATGCCTTCGGCGTCCACCACCGGCCCGACGATGCTGTTGAGCGCGGCGTAGAAATCAGTCGGATCCTGCTTGTATTTCTCTTTGTTGGCAGCCAGGTCGGTCAGCAACCGGTTGGTTGTGTCCTGCACCAGATCGTGTGCCGAAGTCGCAGCCGCCACGGCGTTACCCATCAACGGCAAGGCTGCCAACAGCACCAACAGACTGCGTCGCAAGATAGAGATCATTCAAAAGCTCCTCATTTGGCGTCTTTGCTAACGGTATTGAGCAGGAATTTACCGATCAGGTCTTCCAGTACCAGAGACGACTGCGTGTCGTGGATGGTTCCGCCATCCGTCAGCGGTTTGTCTTCACCGCCAACGCTGATACCGATGTACTTCTCGCCCAGCAGACCCGCGGTCAGGATAGACGCTGTGGAATCGGTCGGCAGGTTGTCGACCTTTTTATCCACTTGCAGGGTGACCCGACCGGTGAAGCTGTCGCGATCCAGATCGATCGCTGTGACCTTGCCAATGGTCACACCGGCCATGGTCACTTTGGCTCTGACCGTCAAACCGGCGATATTGTCGAAGTAGGCATACAATTTATAGGTGTCGGTGGTCGACGTCGGAGACAGGCCACTGACCCGCAACGCAAGCAGCAACAAAGCCAGGATCCCTGCCAGCAGGAACAGGCCGACACCGATTTCCAGGGTGCGGTTTTGCATCAGAAATCTCCAAACATCAAAGCGGTCAGAATAAAGTCCAGGCCGAGTACTGCCAGCGAGGCGAACACCACGGTCTTGGTAGTGGCACGACTGATCCCCTCGGAAGTGGGCTCACAGTCATAGCCTTGAAATACGGCGATCCAGGTCACGACAAAGGCGAAAACGATACTTTTGATGACACCGTTGAGCACATCACTGGTGAAGTTCACGCTGTTCTGCATGTTCGCCCAGTAGGAACCTTCATACACGCCCAGCCAGTCGACAGCCACCCACGAACCGCCCCAGATGCCCACCACGCTGAAAATCATCGCCAGCACCGGCAGGGAAATGAAGCCCGCCCAAAGCCGCGGCGCAATGATGTACTTGAGCGGGTCGACACCGATCATTTCCAGGCTGGAAAGCTGCTCGGTGGATTTCATGTTGCCGATTTCTGCGGTCAATGCCGAGCCGGCACGTCCGGCAAACAACAGCGCGGTCACCACCGGGCCGAGCTCACGCAGCAGGGTCAAGGCAACCATCTGCCCCACCGCCTGCTCCGAACCGTAGCTGGAGAGAATGCTGAACCCCTGCAGCGCCAGGACCATGCCGATGAAAATGCCGGAAACGACGATGATCACCAGCGACATGACGCCGACCGAATGCAACTGTTTGACCAGCAGACCGAAGCCGCCGCTGATCCCGCCACGACCGAGCAGTGCGTGGAACAGGAACAGCGTCGCGCGACCGAACACCGCGACGGCGTCGATCGCCGACTCGCCGAACCGGCGTACGCGTTCTATCAATGAAATTCTGCGCATCAGCGCTTCCCCAGAAGATCTGCGCGGTAATCCGTCGCTGGAAAATGGTACGGCACCGGGCCATCGGGATCGCCACTCATGAACTGACGGATACGCGGCTCGTCCGAGTTCATCAATTCATCCGGCGTGCCCTGCCCCAGTACCTGACCATCACCCACTACATAGATGTAGTCGGCAATGCTCGCGGTTTCGGCCAGATCGTGGGAAACCACGATACTGGTGATCCCCAGCGCATCATTGAGCAGACGGATCAGGCGCACCAGCACGCCCATGGCGATCGGATCCTGGCCGACGAACGGTTCGTCGTACATGAGAATCTGCGGGTCGAGCGCAATCGCCCGGGCCAGCGCGACGCGACGCTTCATGCCGCCGGACAGCTCGTCGGGCATCAGCTCGATAGCGCCACGCAGACCGACCGCCTGCAATTTGAGCAGGACGATGTCGCGGATCATTTCTTCCGGCAATTCGGTATGAACGCGCAGGGGAAAAGCGACGTTCTCGAAAACATCGAGGTCGGTGAACAGCGCGCCGCTCTGGAACAGCACACCCATATGCTTGCGCGCATCGAACAGATCACTGCGCGACAGCTTCGGCAGGTTCTGGCCGTTGACCCAGACTTCGCCGCTGGTTGGGCGCAACTGTGCGCCCATCAACCGCAGCAGCGTGGTCTTGCCACACCCGGAAGGTCCCATGATGCCGGTGACCTTGCCGCGCGGGATGCGAATATCGACGTTATTGAAAATGCTGCGCGCACCGCGCTTGAAGGAGACTCCCTTCAGCTCGACCGCGTAGGCGTTATCGGCACTCATCTAAACTCCTTGCGATGCAGCCTCTCACTCGGACGCCTGGCTTTCCTGAGAAAGCACATACCCTCCGGGCAGGCCGAACTGGCGGCGAACTATATCACTGCAAAGGCCAAGCGCCCAAGGTCTGTGCCGGCCTGTGTTCGGCGATCTGACAGGGTTGGAGCGGCTTTTTCAGGGTTTTGGTAACGAGGAATGACAAAGCACGACGAACTTGCGTGAGGCTTTGCAACATAACCGCTATAATCGCCGCCTTTTCATCGGGCTATACGATTTCTGACATGAGCCAATCCAGCGACCTGATTCAATCGGCACAACGCACCATTCGCCTCGAAGTGGAAGCCGTACAAGGCTTGTTGCCCCATATCGACGCCGATTTCGTACGCGCTTGCGAGATGATTCTGGCCAGCAAGGGCCGTGTGGTCGTAGTCGGCATGGGTAAATCCGGGCATGTCGGCAACAAGATTGCCGCGACGCTTGCCAGCACTGGCACTCCGGCTTTTTTCGTACATCCAGCCGAAGCCAGTCACGGCGACATGGGCATGATTACCCGCGACGACGTGATTCTGGCCCTGTCGAACTCAGGCTCGACCAACGAAATCGTCACCCTGCTGCCGCTGATCAAACGACTGGGCATCCAGCTGATCAGCGTCACCGGCAACCCGCAATCGCCGCTGGCCAAGGCTGCCGAAGTCAACCTCAACGTTCACGTCGAGCATGAAGCCTGCCCACTGAACCTGGCACCGACCTCATCGACGACAGCGGCACTGGTGATGGGTGATGCGCTCGCCGTAGCGTTGCTCGAAGCGCGCGGTTTCACTGCCGAAGATTTCGCCTTTTCTCATCCGGGTGGCGCGCTGGGCCGTCGCCTGCTGCTGAAAGTGGAGAACGTCATGCACGCCGGCCAGGAGCTGCCGCAAGTACAACGCGGTACGCTGCTCAAGGACGCACTGATGGAAATGACCCGTAAAGGTCTGGGCATGACCGCCATTCTCGAAGCCGATGGCAAGCTCGCCGGGATCTTCACCGACGGCGATTTGCGCCGCACGCTGGATCGCAGCATCGACATCCGCAGCGCCACCATCGACCAGGTGATGACCGCGCACGGCAAGACCGCCCGGCCCGAGATGCTCGCCGCCGAGGCCCTGAAAATCATGGAAGACCATCGAATCAACGCATTGGTAGTCGTCGACGAAGAAGATCGCCCGATTGGCGCCTTCAACCTCTCCGATCTGCTGCGCGCAGGAGTCATGTAAATGAGCACCGATCTGCTGCAACGCGGCAAAGCGATCAAACTGGCGGTTTTCGACGTTGACGGCGTCCTCACCGACGGGCGCCTGTACTTCCTTGAAGACGGCAGCGAATTCAAAACCTTCAACACCCTCGACGGCCAAGGCATCAAAATGTTGATGAACGCCGGCGTGCAGACCGCCATCATCAGCGGTCGCAAGACTCCGGTGGTCGAACGGCGCGCAAAAAATCTCGGCATCCCGCACCTGTTTCAGGGGCGTGAAGACAAATTGGTGGTTCTCGACGGTCTTCTCGAGCAACTGGGCCTAAGCTATGAACAGGTCGCCTACCTCGGTGACGACCTGCCCGACCTGCCGGTGATCCGCCGCGTAGGCCTGGGCATGGCTGTCGCCAACGCTGCCGATTTCGTCCGCGAACACGCCCACGGCGTTACTTGCGCCCGTGGTGGCGAAGGTGCTGCACGCGAATTCTGCGAATTGATCCTGCGCGCCCAGGGCCGCCTCGATGCGGCCAACGCCGCGTACCTGTGAGCCAAACCATGTTTAGCAAAAAATTTCGCAACTTCCTGCTGTTCGGCTGCATTGCTGCGTTGTTCGCAGCGGTAGGCTACTGGAACATCAGCCCGGAGCGCTTCCTCGACAAGCCTCCGGTCTCGTCCGTGGACACCCCGATCGACTGGTACGCGACCAACACGCATACCCTGCAATACCTGCCGGACGGTAAAGTGCAATACGAAATGACCTCCGACAAGGCCGAGCACGTCAAGGCGACCGACATCACCCTGGTCACCAAACCCGACCTGAACATGTACCGCGGCACCGATTTTCCGTGGCACGTGACCAGTGAGCGTGGCGAAGTGAACTCGGGCGGCACCGAAGTCGAATTGATCGACTCCGTACGCGTCAAACGCACCGATGAAAAGAAGCGCGACACGCTGATCACTTCCACCCGCATGACAGTGTTCCCGCAGCAGCAATATGCGCAGACCGAGCAACCCGTTAGAATCGACGGCGCTGGCGGTGTATCAACTGGCGTTGGAATGAAAGCGTACCTGAAGGAAAGCAGGATACACCTGCTATCGAACGTAAGAGGACAGTATGAGGCTCGTTAAAACCCTCCCTATTTTGCTCAGTCTGGGCGCAGCACTGGGAAGCGTGAGCGCCTGGGCTCTGCCGAACGATCAAGAGCAGCCAATCCGCATTCAGGCCGACGATGCCCAACTGGACGACAAGAATGGCGTTGCCACCTATAAAGGTGACGTGATCATCACCCAGGGCTCGATGAAGGTTACCGGCAATACCGTGACCATCACGCGCACCCCGACCGGTGATATCGACGTGGTGACTTCGGTCGGCAACCTCGCCTACTTCGAACAACTGCAGACCGCTGGCGATACCAAGCCTGTTCAAGGCTGGGGCGTGACGATCCAGTATCACGCCGCGCAAAACCGCGTCGTGCTGATCGACAAGGCCAAGGTTGTCGACAAGGACAACAACACGACTCAGGGCGAGAAAATCGTCTACGACACCGTGAAGAAACTGGCCAGCGCCGGTCGCGCTACCGGTAGCAAGGTCACCGAAGCGCGTCCGCGTATCGACATGGTGATCCAGCCGAAGAAGAAAACCGACGAGAAAACCCAGTAATGGCAACTCTGAAAGCTCAGCACCTGGCCAAGGCCTACAAAAGCCGCCAGGTCGTGCGTGACGTCAGCCTGTCGATCGACAGCGGCCAGATCGTCGGCCTGCTTGGCCCCAACGGCGCCGGCAAGACCACGTGCTTCTACATGATCGTCGGCCTGGTGCAGGCAGATCAGGGCCGCGTGCTGATCGATGACCTGGACGTCAGCCACCAGCCAATGCACGGTCGTGCCAAGGCCGGTATCGGCTATCTGCCGCAAGAAGCGTCGATCTTCCGCAAACTGTCGGTGGCCGACAACATCATGGCCATCCTCGAGACCCGTCAGGAACTCGACAAGGCCGGTCGTCGCAAGGAGCTGGAAAGCCTGCTGCAGGAATTCCACATCAGCCACATCCGCGACAACCTCGGCATGAGCCTGTCCGGTGGTGAGCGCCGCCGGGTGGAAATCGCCCGTGCACTGGCGACTGCACCGAAATTCATCCTGCTCGACGAACCGTTCGCCGGTGTCGACCCGATTTCGGTCGGCGACATCAAGCAGATCATCCACCATCTCAAGGCCAAGGGTATCGGTGTGTTGATCACCGACCACAACGTGCGTGAGACGCTGGATATCTGCGAAACCGCTTACATCGTCAACGACGGTCAGCTGATCGCCGAAGGTGACGCAGAAACCATCCTGGCCAACGATCTGGTCAAGGAAGTCTACCTGGGTCACGAGTTCCGTCTGTAAGCATGCTGGTGCCCCCGGTGAGCTGCGAGGGCGCTGTATCGATGAAGCAGCCTTTTTATACGCTTTGATTGTTACAGCGCTCCAGGCAAGCACCTCGCCTCTAAGGTCTTCAGCGCTCGCTTGAGTGATGCGTCAATAAAGTTTTCTATCTTTTTATTGTTACAGCGCTCTAGGCAAACACTTCAGTTTCAGGCATATAATTTGCTTAAGTTTGGCGCTCCGGCGCCCTGTAGTGGATGGCGCATAGCGCCGGCGAATAAGGTGTTAAGCCCCTGCCATGAAACCATCGCTAGTCTTGAGAATGGGCCAGCAGCTGACGATGACACCGCAGCTGCAACAGGCCATCCGTCTGCTCCAATTGTCGACCCTGGATCTGCAACAGGAAATCCAGGAGGCTCTGGAATCCAATCCGATGCTCGAACGCCAGGAAGAAGGCGACGACTTCGACAATTCCGATCCGATGGCCGACAACGTCGAGCAGAAGCCCAACACCGAAATCCAGGAACCCTCCTATCAGGAAACGGCCCCGACGGTAGATAACCTCGAGGACGGCGAATGGAACGAACGCATTCCCAATGAGCTTCCGGTCGACACGGCCTGGGAAGACGTCTACCAGACCAGCGCCAGCAGCCTGCCCAGCAGCGATGACGACGAATGGGACTTCACCACCCGCACCTCCGCCGGCGAAAGCCTGCAAAGCCATCTGCTGTGGCAATTGAACCTGGCCCCCATGTCCGACACCGATCGACTGATCGCTGTGACCCTGATCGATTGCATCAATAATCAGGGCTACCTGGACGAAACCCTCGAAGAAATTCTCGAAGCTTTCGACCCGGAACTGGACATTGAACTGGACGAGATCGAAGCCGTCCTGCACCGCATCCAGCAGTTTGAACCGGCCGGTATCGGTGCACGCAACCTCGGCGAATGCCTGCTGCTGCAATTGCGCCAGTTGTCTGCCAAGACCCCGTGGCTGGCAGAAGCCAAACGCCTGGTCAGCGACTACATCGACCTGCTCGGCAGCCGCGACTACAGCCAGCTGATGCGCCGCATGAAGCTCAAGGAAGATGAACTGCGTCAGGTCATCGAACTGGTCCAGAGCCTCAATCCACGCCCTGGCTCGCAGATCGAGTCCAGCGAAGCCGAATACGTCGTCCCCGACGTCATCGTGCGCAAGGACAACGAACGCTGGCTGGTCGAGTTGAATCAGGAGTCGGTGCCGCGCCTGCGGGTCAACGCGCAGTACGCCGGTTTCGTGCGCCGCGCCGACACCAGTGCCGACAACACTTTCATGCGCAATCAGTTGCAGGAAGCCCGCTGGTTCATCAAGAGCCTGCAGAGCCGCAACGAAACCCTGATGAAAGTTGCCACCCAGATCGTCGAGCATCAGCGCGGTTTTCTCGAGTACGGCGACGAAGCCATGAAACCGCTGGTCCTGCATGACATCGCCGAAGCGGTCGGCATGCACGAGTCGACGATTTCCCGGGTGACCACACAGAAATTCATGCATACCCCGCGCGGTATTTATGAACTGAAATACTTTTTCTCCAGCCACGTCAGCACCTCCGAGGGCGGCGAATGCTCGTCCACGGCGATCCGCGCGATCATCAAAAAACTGGTTGCAGCGGAAAATCAGAAAAAGCCGTTGAGTGACAGCAAGATCGCTGGTTTACTGGAGGCACAAGGCATTCAGGTGGCTCGCCGCACCGTCGCCAAGTACCGCGAATCTCTCGGGATCGCGCCGTCGAGCGAACGCAAGCGGTTGATGTAAGCCACGTTACAGCGTTCCAGTGGCAGGCTATCCCGCCTGCCGCTTTATGCACTGGCAACGAAGGAGAAGCTGTATGCAAGTCAACATCAGTGGACACCAACTGGAAGTGACCCAACCTCTGCGTTCCTACATCGAGGAAAAACTCCAACGACTGGAGCGCCATTTCGACAAGATCACCAACGTGCAAGTCACGATGTGCGTCGAAAAGCTGAAGCAGAAAATCGAAGCCACCTTGCATATACCCGGCAGCGAAGTGGTCGCCAACGCAGAAGATACCGACATGTATGCTGCGATCGACTCACTGACCGACAAGCTGGATCGCCAACTCAAAAAGCATAAGGAAAAGACCCAGAGCCTCCTTCAGGGCGCGACCGGTCGTTAACATCCCTAACCCATGATCCGACTTGAAACCATCCTGACCCCCGGCCGTTCCCAAGTGAACGCGCCGGGCGGCAGCAAGAAAAAAGCCCTCGAACAGATTGCCAACCTGATCCATCGCGAAGTGCCGGATCTGGCGATGCAAGATGTCTTCGAGGCGTTGATTGCCCGTGAAAAACTCGGTTCTACCGGTTTTGGCAACGGCATCGCCATTCCACACTGTCGCCTCAAGGGCTGTGAAGCGCCGGTCAGTGCGCTGATGCACCTTGAAGCCCCTATCGATTTCGACGCCATCGATGGCGCTCCGGTTGACCTGCTGTTCGTATTGCTGGTGCCCGAAGCTGCGACCGATGCGCACCTGGAGTTGCTCCGTCAGATCGCCAGCATGCTGGATCGCAAGGAAGTGCGCGACAGACTGCGCAGCGCCCAGACAAACGAAGCCTTGTATCAGGTTGTCCTGGACGAGCAAAGCGGGCAGTAATCATGCGTTTGATCATCGTCAGTGGCCGTTCCGGCTCGGGTAAAAGCACCGCACTGGATGTTCTCGAGGACAACGGTTACTACTGCATCGACAACCTGCCGGCGGGATTGCTGCCAGAATTGGCAGAGCGCGCCCTGATCCACACCGAACTGGCGCAACCGCTGGTGGCGGTGTCGATCGATGCGCGTAACCTGCCTAGTCATCTGTCGCGTTTTCCCGAACTGCTTGAAGATGCCCGAAGCAAGCATATTCAGTGCGATGTCCTGTATCTGGATGCCGACGAGGAAACCCTGCTCAAGCGTTTTTCCGAGACTCGCCGCCGCCACCCCTTGAGCAATGCCAATCGCTCACTGGCCGAAGCGATCCACGACGAAACCGCTCTGCTCGGCCCGATTGCCGATCTCGCCGACCTGAAAATCAATACCACCAATCTGAACCTTTATCAGTTGCGCGACACCCTCAAGCTGCGCTTGCTGAATCAACCGGAGCCGGGCACCGCCTTTCTGGTCGAATCATTCGGTTTCAAGCGCGGCATGCCGGTCGATGCCGACCTGGTGTTTGACGTGCGCTGCCTGCCTAACCCGTACTGGAAGCCGGAACTGCGCGAGCAATCCGGTCTTGATGCACCAGTGGCCGAGTATCTGGCGGCGCAGCCGGAGGTCGAAGAAATGTTCCAGGACATCTTTACCTACCTGCACAAGTGGCTACCGCGCTTTGCCGCGAGCAACCGTGCCTACGTCACCATTGCCATTGGCTGCACCGGCGGGCATCACCGCTCCGTCTACCTGACCGAACGTCTGGGTCAGGCCCTGCAGAAAACCCTGAAGAACGTCCAGGTTCGCCACCGCGACCTCACTTAAAGGATTCACACCGCGATGCCTGCTCTGGAAATCGAAATCATCAACAAACTGGGCCTGCATGCCCGCGCGTCGGCCAAGTTCGTTGGCGTGGCGGGTCAGTATCCGGATTGCACGATCAGAGTAGGCCGCACGCCGGAGACGACGGTCGACGGCAAAAGCATCATGGCGATGATGATGCTGGCGGCTGGCAAGGGCACCAAAATTTATTTGAGCACTGAAGGGCATCAGGAACAGGAAGCGCTCGATGCGCTGGTGGCGTTGATCAACAACTACTTCGATGAAGGTGGCTGACCGCCAGAAAAAAGAGTTCGCAGCCTGCGGTAGCTCCTACGCAGGAATGCATTCCCTGTAGGAGCTGCCGCAGACTGCGATCTTTTGATCGACTTCAACCCAACGCGGTATCCATCACCATCATCAGACAGAACCCGATCAACAAGCCAAGACTCGCCAGTTTGTCATGACCATTGCGTCGCGACTCGGGAATCACTTCATGGGTCACCACCAGCAACATTGCCCCCGCCGCCAATGCCAGCCCTAATGGCAACAACACCTGCGCCAGGCTGACCAGCCACGCACACAACAGTGCAAACACTGGCTCGACCAGACCTGACGCCGCGCCGATCAGGAACGCCTTGACCCGCGACATCCCGGCCCCGGCCAATACCAGCGCAATCACCAGACCTTCCGGCACATCCTGCAAAGCGATGCCCATGGCCAGGCTGTCGGCGTCCGGCATGCCGCCGCCAGCAGAAACGCCGACGGCCATGCCTTCAGGGATGTTATGAGCAATGATGGCGAACACGAACAACCAGATGCGCGGTGGAATCACCGGGTGCTCGACGGTGCCGACGAGCATTTCCGCAGACGCGCCAGACACCTTGCGATCGACCAGATACAGGCCGAAGGCTCCAAGCATGATGCCGAAGCAGATCAGACCACTAGCGCTCCAGGGTGTCAGACCAAGGCTTTCGGCGGCGGCGATGCCCGGCACGATCAGCGAAAATGCAGTCGCCGCCAGCATCACTCCCGCGCCAAAGCCCAGCAACGTATCGCTGAGTGCCTGAGGCATGCGCCGAATCACCAACACCGGGACAGCGCCCAGCGCCGTGCCAAGGGCACAGATCGCACCACCCTGCAACGCCCGTGACAGCCTCGGTTCGAGATTCAGCCATTGCAGCCCGTGGGCGACCAGCAAGGTCATACCCGCCAACAGCAATAGCGATCCCACTGCGTAACGAAACATACGCCCACTTCCGATCGCCAGTGTTTCAGTGCCCATAGTCAGCCTTGGATTGTTTTTATAGAAGACTTAAACCAGTGCGGCCTGATAGCGCGCAGCCACTTCAGGCCAATTGATCACGTTGTAGAACGCGTTGATGTATTCCGGGCGACGGTTCTGATAACGCAGGTAATAGGCGTGCTCCCAGACGTCGAGACCGAGAATCGGCGTGTTGCCGTTCATCAACGGGCTGTCCTGGTTACCGCTGCTTTCCACGATCAACGCCTTCTCGGGGGTCACGCTGAGCCAGGCCCAGCCGCTGCCGAATCGGGTCAGTGCGGCTTTGGTGAAGGCTTCCTTGAAGCTGTCGAGGCCACCCAGATGCTCATCGATGGCCTTGGCCAGTGCGCCATCCGGTTTGCCGCCACCGTTGGGCACCATCACTTCCCAGAACAACGAGTGGTTGGCGTGTCCACCGCCCTGGTTGATTACCGCTGCGCGGAGTTTTTCCGGCAATTGCTGAACGCTGGCGACCAGTTTCTCCACCGGCCACTCGGCGTATTCGGTGCCTTCAACCGCCGCGTTGAGGTTGTTGATGTAGGTCTGGTGATGCTTGGTGTAGTGAATCTCCATGGTCTGCGCATCAATGTGCGGTTCCAGTGCGTCGTAGGCGTAAGGCAAGGCAGGCAGGGTAAAAGCCATTTCAGTGGACTCCATGGTGATGAGGGGCAGGCGCGCGGCGCGCATTGCCGGTATCCGGGTGCAGCAGGCGCTGGGTACGCGGGTATTCGCCGTGCTCGCTGATGAAATTCAGCAGCTCGACGTAGGTCTTGCTGCTCTGGCGCAGCGCCGCTTCGCGCAATGCCAGACGCTGGCGTTCGTCCTGCATGGTCTGCAACAGCCGTTGATGGATAGCGCAAAGGTATTCGGCGCTCTCCTCCGGCTGGTTCAGGCGCAAGTGCAGATCCGCCAGGTTGTGATGGGAGATGACGCAAGCCGCCACCGCTTCGTCGGCGTCCGCCCAGCGCTCGAACAACACTTGCGCCAGGGCCAGGGCTTGCAGGTAAGCCTCACGGGCGTCGATCAGTTCGCCCAGCATGAAGCAGCGATTGGCCCGTTCGATCGTGCGTTTCCAGTGCTCCATGGTGAGCCTCCAAAGCGGTTGCGGGGGGGTTACACGCCGCCGGCGGTGAGTTTCTCGGGATTGAGCAACTCTTCCAGTTGGCTGCGCGAAAGGTCGGTGTGTTCCAGGGCAACGTCGATCACCGCGCGGCCTTCCTTGTAGGCCTGCTTGGCGATTTCAGCGGCTTTCTGGTAACCGATGATCGGGTTGAGCGCGGTAACCAGAATCGGGTTGCGCGACAACGCTTCTTTCAAGCGAGATTCATTGACCTTGAAGCTGGCGATAGCCTTGTCAGCGAGCAAACGGCTGGAATTGGCCAGCAGCTCGATACTGCTCAACAGGTTCTGCGCGATGATCGGCAGCATCACGTTCAATTCGAAGTTGCCCGACTGGCCAGCAATGGTGATCACCGAATCGTTGCCGATGACCTGCGCGGCGACCATGGCGGTGGCTTCCGGGATCACCGGATTGACCTTGCCCGGCATGATCGACGAGCCCGGTTGCAGGGCTTGCAGTTCGATTTCACCGAGGCCTGCGAGCGGGCCGGAGTTCATCCAGCGCAGGTCGTTGGCGATTTTCATCAGCGACACGGCGGTGGCTTTGAGCTGGCCGGAGACGGCAACGGCGGTGTCCTGCGAACCGATCAGCGCGAACAGATCCTTGCCCGGGGTGAATTGCACGTCGGTCAGTTGGCTGAGCTGGCGGCTGAAGCGCGCGGCGAATTCAGGATGCGCATTGATCCCGGTGCCGACTGCAGTGCCGCCCTGCGCCAGGGATTGCAGACTTGGCAGCAAATCCTGCAGATGGCCGATGTTGGCCTTGAGTTGCTGCGCCCAGCCGTTGAGCACCTGGCTCATGCGTACCGGCATTGCATCCATCAAATGCGTGCGACCGGTTTTGACGTGGTGATGCACTTGCCCGGCCTTGTCCTCGATCACTTGCACCAAGTGCAGCAGTGCCGGCAGCAACTGCTCGTGCAGGGCCAGCGCAGCGCTGACGTGGATGGTGGTCGGGATGATGTCGTTACTGCTCTGGCCACAGTTGACATGATCGTTGGCATTGACCGGTTCATCGAGCAGGCGGCTGGCCAGCGTAGCGATCACTTCGTTGGCGTTCATGTTGGAACTGGTGCCGGAACCGGTCTGGAAGATATCCACCGGAAAATGTTGCATGAAGTCGCCTTCGAGCAGGTCTTGCGCGGCATCGCTGATGGCTTTGCCTTGTGCGGCGCTGATCTGGTTGAGTTCGACGTTGGCGCGCGCGGCAGCGGCCTTGGCGAGGATCAGTGCGCGGATGAATTGCGTCGGCATCGGTTTGCCGCTGATCGGAAAGTTATCCACTGCGCGCTGGGTCTGCGCGCCGTAGAGAGCGTCCACCGGCACCTGCAGTTCGCCCATGCTGTCGCGCTCAATACGTGTCTTGGTCATCGGTAAATCCTTGGACTAATTCAATGAGAGGAATCGATGGAAGCAGTTCGCAGGTGGCGAGCTGCCAGGTGTAGCGTTGCCAGCGCTTGAGCCGGCAGTTGCACAGGGACAGGCGCTCCATTTCACGTAATGGGCGCCAGGCTTGATCGAGACAGAAGCTGCGCCAGTGCCACGGCAGTGCGATGTCGGTGGCGGTGTCGAGCAGCAGACGGAAAGAGGTTTCGGCGACCGTCCAGGGTGAGGTCGCGGTGCAACAAGACAGATACCGGCCTTCAGCCAGGTAATGTTCGATCAGGCGCGGCTCGTCGGGATCCATCGCGCAACGGATCTGGCGACTCATCCAGCGCCAGCTTTCGAGATAGGGCTGCTCGTGCAAGGCAGAACTCATGATTCGGGGCTCGTCCGATAATGAGATTTATTATTAGATGATAATGAGAACCAAAACAAGAGTCCCGGTTACACGGACTCCATTGTGGGAGCGAGCCTGCTCGCGAAGGTGCCGTGTCAGTCAACGCTGCGGTCGGCTGTTAAATCGCTTTCGCGAGCAGGCTCGCTCCCACAGGGTATTGTGTGGAGCCAATAAAAAAAGCGCGCCACCCGATGGGGTGGCGCGCCTTTTTTGTCACGGTTGGAGCTTAGCTACCCGCGACTGTCATACGCTCGATCAACACCGAACCGGTGCGAATGTTGCTGCGCAGTTCCAGGTCATTACCCACCGCAACGATCTGCTTGAACATGTCGCGCATGTTGCCGGCGATGGTGACTTCCTGCACCGCGAACTGGATTTCACCATTCTCGACCCAGAAACCTGCCGCACCGCGCGAATAATCGCCGGTGACCATGTTCAGTCCATGGCCCATCAATTCGGTGACCAGCAAGCCACGGCCCATGCGCTTCAACAGCGCCGCCTGGTCTTCGTCGCCGTGGGTGACAAACAGGTTATGCACGCCGCCAGCGTTGGCCGTGCTCGGCATACCCAGTTTGCGACCGGAATAGGTGCCGAGAATGTAGGAGACCAATTCGCCCTTTTCGACGAACGGTTTAGCGTACGTCGCCAGACCATCACCGTCGTAGGAGGCGCTGCCCATCGCGCGCATCAGGTGCGGACGCTCATCGATGGTCAGCCATTCCGGGAACAGTTTCTGCCCCAGGGAGCCTTCAAGGAACGACGACTTGCGATACAGACTGCCGCCAGACACTGCCGAGAGGAAACTGCCGAACAGGCCACCCGCCAATTCCGCGGAAAACAGCACCGGCACTTCACAGGTCGGTACCGGACGCGCGCCCAGACGGCTCGCCGCCCGTTGCGCTGCACGCTGACCGATGCTGACCGGATCAGCCAGCAAAGTGCCCTGGCGGCTAACGTCATACCAGTAATCGCGCTGCATCTGGCCATCGGCCTCGGCGATCATCACGCAACTCAGGCTGTGGCGGGTCGACGCATAACCGCCGATAAAACCGTGACTGTTGCCGTAAACCCGGCAGCCCTGGTGGGTGCTGAGGGTGGTGCCGTCGGCGTTCTTGATCCGCGCGTCGGCGTCGAATGCCGCCGCTTCACAGAGCAACGCCTTCTCGATGGCCTGCTCCGGGGTGATGTCCCATTCGTGGAACAGGTCAAAATCGTGCTGTTCCTTGGCCATCAGCGCAGCATCAGCCAGACCCGAGGCCTCGTCTTCTGAAGTGTGTTTCGCGATGGCCAGTGCCGCGGCGACGGTTTCGCGAATCGCATCCGGGCCAGTCGCCGAGGTGCTGGCCGAGCCCTTGCGCTGGCCAACATACAACGTGATGCCGAAACCCTGATCGCGGTTGAATTCGACCGTCTCGACCTCGCGCTGACGCACCGACGTCGACAGGCCCTGCTCCAGCGACACCGCGACTTCACAGGCACTGGCGCCCTGACGCTTGGCTTCGGCGATGATCTGTTCGACTTGATCCTGCAGTGCCGGCAACGCCTGCGGGCCGACGCTTTCAACTGCACTCATGCTCATCTCCACTCAAATTCTGCTTTCGGCTAGGGTCATCGAGCGACCGGGCCGGACAAGCGGCCCCCGACTGGTTATCATGGCGGCGTTTCTTTGCGGACTGCCACCAATGGTTGATTCTTACGACGACTCCCTCGATACGGGAGAAAAAAGCAAATCTCAGGTCAAACGCGAGCTGCATGCTCTGGTTGACCTTGGCGAGCGCCTTACAACACTCAAGCCCGACTTGCAGGCAAAACTGCCATTGACCGACGCTTTGCGCCGGGCGCTGGCCGATGCGCCGAAGCACACCGCGAACATCGCGCGTAAACGGCACTTGCAGTTCATCGGCAAGCTGATGCGCGATCAGGACACTGACGCGATTCTCACGCTGCTCGATCAACTGGATGCCTCGACTCGTCAGTACAACGAGCGTTTCCACAACCTCGAACGCTGGCGTGACCGCCTGATCGCGGGCGACGACGCCGTGCTGGAAAAATTCGTCGTCGAGTACCCGGACGCCGACCGCCAGCAACTGCGTTCCCTGATCCGTCAGGCTCAGCACGAGGTTGCGCAAAACAAACCTCCTGCTTCCAGCCGCAAGATCTTCAAGTACATCCGTGAGCTGGACGATACCCAACGCGGTCTGCGTTGAGATATCGCCACTTGCAGGAGCTGCCGCAGGCTGCGATCTTTGCTTTTAAAGATCAAAAGATCGTCCGATCGCGGCCCAAGCCTGCGGCAGCTCCTGCACAGGATGTTTCCATCCTTATGCGCCCGTACCACCCACGGTGATCGCATCGATCTTCAGCGTCGGCTGACCGACACCCACCGGCACCGATTGCCCATCCTTGCCACACGTGCCCACACCGCTGTCCAGCGCCAGATCGTTACCGACCATCGACACCCGGCTCATCGCCTCGGGGCCGTTGCCGATCAACGTTGCGCCTTTCACCGGAGCGGTGATTTTTCCGTCTTCGATCAGATACGCTTCGCTGGTGGAAAACACGAACTTGCCGCTGGTGATGTCGACCTGACCACCGCCAAGGTTGGCGCAGTAGATGCCCTTCTTCACCGAAGCAATGATTTCCGCCGGATCGCTTTCACCGCCGAGCATGTAAGTGTTGGTCATGCGCGGCATCGGCAGATGCGCGTAAGACTCACGACGACCGTTACCGGTACGGGCCACGCCCATCAGACGCGCGTTGAGCTTGTCTTGCATGTAACCCTTGAGCACGCCGTTTTCGATCAGCGTTGTGCACTCGGTCGGGGTGCCTTCGTCGTCGACACTCAGCGAGCCGCGACGGCCACTCAAGGTGCCGTCATCGACAATGGTGCAGAGTTTCGAGGCAACCATTTCACCCATGCGTCCGCTGTAGGCGGAACTGCCCTTGCGGTTGAAATCGCCTTCCAGACCGTGACCGACCGCTTCGTGCAACAACACGCCAGACCAGCCTGAGCCCAAGACCACCGGCAATGTGCCGGCCGGCGCAGGAATCGCTTCGAGGTTCACCAGCGCCTGACGCAACGCTTCACGGGCGTAACCCATGGCGCGGTCTTCGGCGAGGAAATAGCGGTAGTCGGTACGCCCGCCGCCGCCATGCCCGCCGCGCTCGCGACGGCCATTTTGTTCAACGATCACGCTGACATTGAAGCGCACCAGCGGTCGTACGTCGGCAGCCAGGCCACCGTCAGTGGAAGCCACGAGAATGCGCTCCCAGACACCGGCCATGCTCACGCTGACTTGTTGAATGCGAGGATCGAGCGCCCGAGTGGCGACGTCGATGCGTTTGAGCAGCTCGACTTTCTCGGCGCGAGTCAGCACTTCCAGGGGGTTATCCGGCGCGTACAACTGCGCTACGTCTTGAGTGCTGAACGCCTGCACCTTGCCGTTTTGCCCGGCGCGGGAGATCGAACGTGCGGCACGGGCCGCGGCTCCCAAAGCTTCGAGGGTGATTGCGTTGCTGTAGGCAAAACCGGTTTTTTCACCGGACTGCGCACGCACGCCAACGCCCTGGTCGAGGTTGAAGCTGCCTTCCTTGACGATGCCGTCTTCCAGCGCCCACGACTCGGAAATCTGGCCCTGAAAATACAGGTCGGCGGCATCGATGCCCGGACCGGCCAGATCGCCGAGCACGCCTTGCAGGCTCTCGATCGTCACGCCACCGGGCGCCAAAAGATGATCACTGACTGAGGACAACAACTCGCTCATAGGTTTACGCCTTAAATTCGTGTTCTGAAGCAGGTCGCTGTGCGCCCTGCGAGAAAAACCGCCGATGACGCGTCACCGGCATTCGCGCCCTGATGGACGCTTGTTCATCGCTATCGCGTTCGGCCAACAACACCGCTTCGCCTTGATCCTGATGCGCCAGCACGCGGCCCCACGGGTCGACGATCGCCGCATGCCCGAAGGTTTCGCGCGGTCCCGGATGGCTGCCGCCTTGCGCTGCGGCCAGCACATAACATTGTGTCTCGATGGCCCGCGCCCGAATCAGAACATCCCAATGCGCAGCGCCGGTCACCGCAGTAAACGCCGCCGGTGCGGTAATCAATTCGGCACCGGCAGCGCGCAATTCGCTGTACAGCTCGGGAAAGCGCAGGTCGTAACACACGGTCAGACCCAGTTTGCCAACCGGAGTGTCCGCGACCACCACGCCACTGCCATAAGCATAGTCATCGGATTCGCGGTAACGGCCGCGATTGTCCGCCACATCGACATCGAACAGATGCAGCTTGTCATAGCGTGCAACGATTTCGCCGTGTTCATTGACCAACAACGAGCAGGCATTGGCCTTGGCCGTCGGCTGATCCACCGGCGGCAACGGCAAAGTACCGGCCACTATCCATAACTTGAGGTCGCGCGCGGTCTGTTTCAACCACGGCAGGATCGGCCCCTCGCCCAAAGCCTCGGCACGGCCGATGTCGGCGACGTCGCGACGGCCCATGGCGGCGAAGTTTTCCGGCAGCACTGCGAGCTTCGCGCCGCCGGCCGCGGCCTGTTCGAGCAGGCGTCGGGCCTGAGCCAGATTGGCCAGCACGTCACTCTGGCTGACCATTTGAATCACCGCTAAAGACATGGCCGTTCCTCGGAATCTGCACACAACCTTGTAGGAGCTGCCGCAGGCTGCGATCTTTTGATCAGGCTCTTAAAAAACAAAATCAAAAGATCGCAGCCTTCGGCAGCTCCTGCCGAGGGTAGTGTCTGCTAGTTAAAAAGGCTTGTCGAAGGTGATTTTCGGCTCTTTCCACGGGCCTTTGACGGTGTATTTGACACTGGCAAAGCGCGCCACACGATCACCGATCAACTTGTCGATCAAGAACAATGCGCCGCCAACCGCCGGAGCGCCCACGAGTAGCGCGGCAATCGGCAAGTTGTTGGTCACCGGCAAAGTCACCAGCAACTTGGCGTCGACCTGTTCCGCCACCAGATCCAGCTTGCCGTTGAGCTCGATATTGCTCGATGGCCCAGTCAGGCGAATCGGCTCTTTCGTATCGTAAACACCGTTGGTCGCCACCAGCAGGCCTTTGACCCGGTCGTAGCTCAAGCCTTTGCCGAACAAGTCGGAGAAATCCAGACGCAGGCGTCGGCCAATGGAGTTGAAGTTGAGCAGACCGAACACGCGCAATGCCTGCGCGCCGCCATCCACTTCAACGAACTGGCCCTTGTTCAGTGACGCGTCAAGGGTGCCGGAGAAGCGCTTGGTCGCCAGCCATGCCGGTGAACCCGGCCAGCGGCCATCAACATCCATGTGGAACTCTTCGCTGGTCACACTCGGCGCAAAGCCCCAGCCCTTGAGTACATCGGCGAGGTTCTTGCCGCCGATTCGCCCCTTGAACCAGCTATTGGTCGAGCCCGGCGCCCCTTCCCAGCCGCCATTGCCTTGCAACAGGATGCCTTTAAGGCCCATATCGAGATTATTCAGGGCGATACCCTTGGCCGTCGGACGCACCTTGAGCGACCAGCCGCCAACCAGATCCGGCCCCTGGAACAGCTGATTGATGGTGATATCCAGCGCCGGAATCTTCGTCGGGTCGACGGACACCAGTGGATCAGGAGCGTTCTCGTCAGCCTGCACCGTAGGATCCGGCGCCGGCAGTTTCACGTATTGCATGTTCACCGCAATGGGCGTGCCCTTGGCATCCGGCAGACTGGCCGTGCCTTTGGCCTGCTGACTGTCGAGCGCCAGATTCCACGCCGCCTGCTTGCGATTCAATTGCACCGAAGCCTGATCCAGCGTGGTGCCGAACGCCGTCAGCTTGCCGACCTTGAAGTCTGCGCTGCTGAGCAACTTGCTGGCACTGCCACCCGGATCCTGTCCGGCGTATTTGCTAACCAGATCCTGCCACGGCGCCACGTCCAGCTCCGACAGCACGCCGCGAATCCGCAAGCCTTTGGGCCCCGGCAGCACAGCTTCGCCAGCGCCGAGGAACAATTCGCCACGACCATCGGCAAAATTGCTCGGCGGCGCGGCAAAGGTGAAATTGGCCAGTTGGTCATAGTTGACCCAATAACGCCGCTCCTGCCCTTGCAATGTCATGCGGAACACCGTGTCGCGCCCCGTTTCCGCCGTCATGCCGAACGGCGCCGGCAGATCGATCGCTACCCCCTGCATGCTGGAGCTGACCATCAATTGGCTGTCAGCACCGTCGAGGTTCAGTTGCAACTGATACGGAATCGTCCCGGAAACCGGCAGTGGCTGCGTCACGCCCAACCAATCGGTGAGTTTCTTCACCTCGACCTGCCCCGACGCCGCGACCCGGGTTCTGAGCTTGCCAGGGCTGCCATCGGCAAAAATCTGCGCGGTGACCGGTTTGTCGAAAGCGCGCGCCGCGATGTTCTGCCCGCTGAGGCCCTTGGCGCTGTCGAAGCGGAAATCGCCTTTGAGCTGAGTCAGCTCCAGCTTGGGTTCGGCGAGTTTCAATCGCGCATTGGCGGTCTTGAAGTCAACGAGGATCTTCGGTTGATCGCCCTTGGCCAGCGGTACGTCCAGTTTGAGCTTGCCTCGCAGGTCGCCCGAACCTTCCCAGCCGGCGAACGTGTCCGCCGTGCCGATCGGTGCTTCCTGAAGAATTTTCAGTCCGTCCCCCAAACCACCGGAAAATGCACCGTCGAGGAACAGGTGGCTGTTCTGTCCGCTCGGCACATGGGGAATATTAACGAAGACATCTTTGACCTGAGTGTCGAGCAACTGGCCCTTGCTGGCCCAGATGCGCACGCCGCTGTCTTCGATAAACACATCGCCGCTGACGTTGCTGACATGCGGCCAGCCTGGCTGAAACGCCAGCTCGGCGTCATGCACTTTGAAGAAGAGGCTGATGCTGCGGTCAGCCTCCCCCGCATTCTTGCTCAACGACCCCTGATACTGGAAAAAACCCTGATCGACCGCGCCCTTGAGAATCGCTGTACGCAGCCACTCGTCGAGCGCCGGGCTCAAGACTTCGGGCAGGTATTTGGCGGTGTAGCGACCGTCGCCATCGACCAGACCGACGCGCAGGTCCATGTAGTCTTCCTGGCTGTGATCGAAATGCAGGCGGATCAGGAAGTCACCGGCAATCTTGCCCTCCTCGCCCAACACCTTCAGGTACGGCGCGATCAGGGTGAAGCCTTCTTTATCGAGCTTCCAGGTCAGCCGCGCATTGGCTTGCAGGTATTGCCACGGTTTGGCGAAGATCGGGTCGAGGTGCAGAACGAAGTCCTTGCTGTCCATGCGCAGCTCGCCACCGTCGAGGTTACCGGTGAGGCTGCCGCTGACATTTCTTGCCGCTGGTGCACCGTGATAGGCATCGAAACCGACCTTATCGAGATTGGCGGCAAAGCTGAATTTAGTGCCGTCAGTGGCCGCTGGCCGGAAATCCAGCAGCACGTTGCGCAAGCCGCCGGTCACGTTCAAATGATCGACCACCTCAGCGAAACCTTTTGGCAGCGGTCCAAGTGCATTGAGCAACGGCGTGATCGGTGTCAGATCGAGGCGATCGGCCTGCAAGTGCCAGAGTTCTTCGACTTTATCGGTGGCGCGGGTCTGTTGCAGCTGGACGCGAGACTCCCAACGGTTTTCGCCGAAGTTCATCGCCAGCGAATCGAGGGTCACCGACGCGCCTTCGTCACTGTTCCGGTAATACGCGTTGAGTGCCAGATTGTTGATCTGGATTGGCTTGCGCTCGGCGTAGGCGCCGGTCACTTGTGGTGCATTGAGGCGCAGCGCGGCGCTTTGCAAAGTGCCGTCGCCCCAGTTGACCCAAAGTTCGCCACCGGCGTTGATCGCGGAAAAATTCCATTGTTGGGTCATGCGCTCGGGCAGCCATTTTGCCCAATCGCTTTGCGGCAGACTGGCGTAACCGTCGACGACGCTGTTCTGCCATTGGTCTGGACGCAGGCGCGTGCGCAGGCTCAGCGCGACCGGCTGACCATCGGGCAATGTCAGGCGCGCATCCAGGCGTTGACGACTGGCACCGGTCTTCAGATTGAGGCCGACATAGGTCAGGGTCATCGGCGCGTGATCCTGCGGCTGCAGCGTGACCTGACTGTCGAGCACCGAGAGTTGCTGAATCATTTGCGAACGATTGAACAACTGCTGCGCATCGAGTGGTTGATCTTTCTTCACGGGCAGACCTTCCAGCGCCCAACTGCCGTCCTCCGCTTCCTTGAGGCTGATCTTCAGGCCATTGAGTTCCAGATGCGCGATGCGCACTTCGCGAGCCAACAGGCTGGCCCAAAGATCCGGCACCGCGCGCACTCGGTCCAGGCGCAAGGCATTGGCACCGTCCCCGACCATAACGTCATGGGCCAGCAAGATCGGTGCAAAACCGCTCCAGTTACCTTCCAGCTCGCCGATCTGCAACGGCATCCCGAGCGCAGCACTGGCTTTGGCTTCGATATCGGCACGATACTCGGCCACCAGCGGGGTCAGTTCACGGCCGAGACTGACGTACAACGCCATCAATACCAAAACCAACGCGCACAGGCCCAGCCCCCAGCGGGTGATTGCGGCCAAAATGCGTGTCAGACGTTCCATGTCAGTTGGCTCCCATGGCAAAAATACTGCGAAAAGCTGAGGCCAGCCGCGGTGAAAAGGGTGTGACGCAAGGGTTCAGAGCAGCACCACGTCATATTGTTCCTGGGAATACATGGTTTCCACCTGGAAGCGAATGGTGCGGCCGATAAACCCTTCAAGCTCGGCGACGTTGCCAGACTCTTCATCCAGCAAACGGTCGACCACTTTCTGGTTCGCCAGTACGCGATAACCCTCGGCCTGATAGGCACGGGCCTCGCGAAGAATCTCGCGGAAAATCTCGTAACAGATGGTTTCCGGGGTTTTCAGCTTGCCGCGCCCCTGGCAACTGCTGCACGGCTCGCACAACACTTGTTCAAGGCTTTCGCGTGTGCGCTTGCGGGTCATCTGCACCAGGCCCAATTCGGTGATGCCGATGATGTTGGTCTTGGCGTGATCGCGCTCCAGCTGTTTTTCCAGCGTGCGCAGAACCTGACGCTGATGCTCTTCATCTTCCATGTCGATGAAGTCGATGATGATGATCCCGCCGAGATTGCGCAGGCGCAGTTGCCGGGCAATCGCCGTCGCGGCTTCGAGATTGGTCTTGAAGATGGTTTCTTCGAGGTTGCGGTGACCAACGAACGCCCCGGTGTTGACGTCGATGGTGGTCATGGCTTCTGCCGGATCGACCACCAGATAGCCACCGGATTTCAGCGGCACCTTGCGTTCAAGGGCTTTCTGGATTTCGTCTTCGACACCGTAAAGATCGAAAATCGGTCGTTCGCCCGGGTAGTGTTCCAGACGATCGGCGATTTCCGGCATCAGCTCGGCGACGAACTGCGTGGTTTTCTGGAAGGTTTCCCGGGAGTCGATGCGGATCTTCTCGATCTTCGGATTGACCAGATCGCGCAGGGTGCGCAACGCCAGGCCGAGGTCTTCGTAGATCACGCTCGGCGCGGAAATGGTCTTGATCTGTTCATTGATCTGATCCCACAGGCGTCGCAAGTAACGGATGTCCATAAGGATCTCGTCGGCGCCGGCACCTTCAGCGGCGGTACGCAGAATGAAACCGCCCGCCTCTTTGATCCCTTCCTTGGCCACGCAATCGCTGACCACTTGCTTGAGGCGCTCACGCTCGGCTTCGTCTTCGATTTTCAGTGAGATGCCGACGTGGGCGGTGCGCGGCATGTACACCAGATAGCGCGACGGGATCGACAACTGCGTAGTCAACCGCGCGCCTTTGGAACCGATCGGATCCTTGGTGACTTGTACCACCAGGCTTTGACCCTCGTGCACCAGGGAGCTGATGCTCTCCACCGCCGGGCCCTCACGCAGAGAGATTTCAGCGGCATGGATGAACGCGGCGCGATCCAGGCCGATGTCGACAAATGCTGCTTGCATGCCCGGTAGCACCCGGACGATCTTGCCTTTATAGATGTTGCCGACAATCCCGCGCTTTTGCGTGCGCTCGACATGGACTTCTTGCAGCACACCGTTTTCGACCACCGCCACGCGCGATTCCATCGGCGTGATGTTGATCAGAATCTCTTCACTCATGGCAGGATCTCGTTCAGGCATGTTCACGATAATGGCCGCATCTGGATGGGTACGACGCTTATTGCGCGTTCAGGTTTTGCCAACAGGGTATGCCGAAATGGCCCAACAGTTCTGCGGTTTCGCAAACGGGTAACCCGACCACTGCCGAATAGCTGCCATTGAGCCCGGCAACGAACACCGCGCCGAGGCCTTGAATGCCATAACCGCCGGCCTTGTCGCCGGGCTCGCCGCTGGCCCAGTAGGCGGCGGCTTCTTCGCGGCTGATCGGCCGGAACCGCACCAGGCTGCGGACCACTCGCGACTCGCAGCGCTCACCTTCGAGCACGGCGATGGCGGTCAGCACTTCATGTTCCTTGTCGGACAACATCATCAGCATGGCGCATGCGTCGGCTTCGTCCACCGGTTTACCGAGAATTTTGCCGTCGAGCACCACGGCGGTATCCGCGCCCAGCACGCAGAAAGGCCGGGCGCAATTGACCGTGCGTCGGCCGGCCTCGGCCTTGCCACGCGCGAGACGCTCGACATAGGCCGATGGCAGTTCTGCGGGAAGTGGAGTTTCGTCGATATCCGCACTGATGGCGGAGAACGCAACGCCGATCTGCGTGAGCAATTCACGTCGACGCGGCGATCCGGAGGCAAGGTAAAGCGGCTTCATCAAAACATCTCCCTGTTCAGTGCCCTGCTTCACCGGCTCAATTGATCTTGTAGCGTCGGCGTAATCCGCGGAGGGCAAAGCTGACCCAAGGCCAGAGCAAGGCACTGACCAGCGCCGGTAGCACCAGTGCCAACGTTGGCTGACGATTACCGGTCAAAGCGCTGAGCCACAATTGCACCAGTTGCGCGAGGCCGAAGATCACCAGAATCACCAGGCATTGCTGCCACATCGGGAACATTCGCAAGCGTTGCTGCAACGACAGCACGAGGAAGGTGATGAGCGTCAGGATGAGCGCGTTCTGGCCAAACAAGTCGCCCTGCAGCACGTCTTCAGCCAGGCCCAGGCAAAACGCCGTGACCATGCCGACCGTGTGCGGCATGTACAACGCCCAGAATGTCAGGAGCAACGCCAGCCATAACGGGCGCAGGATCTCCATGAAAATCGGCAACGGTGACACGCTGAGCAGCAGGCCAACGAGAAACGTCAGCCAGACAATCCAGCCGTTTCGCGATGCGGTAGCGCCGACCATTATTCTTGTCTCCCGGTTGTCGCCGGGGCACTGACTGGCGGTTTCGCCGCTGGTCGCACCGCTGGCTGGGCAGCTGGAGGTTTGCTGGCCGCCGGCGTCGCTGCCGGGGGTTTGCTCGCAGCCGGTTTGGCCGGTGCAGTGGTCGCAGCAGGCGTGACAGCCGTCGCCGGGGTTGGCGCTGCAGCAGGGGCGGTCACGGTCTTGGGCACGGTGGCCGGAATGACCGGACCGCCGCCAAAGGCATCGAGATTTTCCTGAGCCTGCGCGGCATCGTTGATGCGTTCTTCAGCCGTGCGGTTGTCGCTGAACACCAGCAGCAGGTAGCGGCTGCGGTTCAACGCAGCAGTCGGCACCGCGCGAACGATCGCAAACGGCTGACCGGAATCGTGAATGACTTCTTTCACCGTGGCGACCGGGTAACCCGCCGGGAAGCGCTGGCCAAGACCCGAGCTGACCAGCAGATCGCCTTCCTTGATGTCCGCCGTGTCGGCAACGTGACGCAATTCCAGGCGTTCCGGGTTTCCGGTGCCGCTGGCAATCGCGCGCAGACCGTTACGGTTGACCTGCACGGGAATGCTGTGGGTGGTGTCGGTCAACAACAATACACGCGAGGTGTACGGCATCAACTCGACCACCTGGCCCATCAAGCCGCGCGCATCGAGCACCGGCTGACCGAGCACCACACCGTCACGCTCACCTTTATTGATGATGATGCGATGGGTGAAGGGATTGGGGTCCATGCCGATCAACTCGGCCACTTCGACCTTTTCGTTGACCAGTGCGGAAGAATTGAGCAACTCGCGCAGCCGAACGTTCTGCTCGGTGAGAGCAGCAAGCTTTTGCATGCGCCCCTGCAGCAGCAGGTTTTCGGTCTTGAGTTTTTCGTTTTCGGCGACAAGCTCGGTGCGGCTGCCGAACTGGCTGGCAATCCCTTCCCACAGACGTCCGGGCAGGTCAGTGATCCAGTAGGCATCCATCAGCACCAGCGACGCTTGTTTGCGCGCAGGCTTGAGCAGATCAAAGCGGGCATCGACCACCATCAGCGCGACCGACAGCACGGCCAGCACCAACAGGCGTACGCCCAACGAAGGGCCCTTGGCGAAAAGCGGTTTAATAAGCCGCTCCTCCCAGGCAAATGTTCTGTTTATTCATACGGCATCAAACCGGCCTGGATGAAGACTGACAGAAGATAAACGCCAACAGGCAGCACTGCAAAGTGCTGCCTGCGCGTTCACCCACGTATTGCAAACCAGCACTTATTCGCTGGAGAGCAGATCCATGGTGTGTTTATCCATCATTTCCAATGCACGGCCACCGCCGCGAGCAACACAGGTCAGCGGATCTTCGGCAACGATCACCGGCAGGCCGGTTTCCTGGGCCAGCAACTTGTCGAGGTCACGCAGCAGCGCGCCACCACCGGTCAGCACCAGGCCACGCTCGGCGATGTCGGAAGCCAGTTCCGGCGGCGATTGCTCCAGGGCGCTTTTCACAGCCTGAACGATGGTTGCCAGGGACTCTTGCAGAGCTTCCAGCACTTCGTTGGAGTTCAGGGTGAATGCGCGTGGAACGCCTTCGGCCAGGTTGCGACCGCGAACGTCGACTTCGCGTACTTCGCCGCCCGGGTAGGCCGTGCCGATTTCCTGCTTGATGCGCTCGGCAGTGGATTCACCGATCAGGCTGCCGTAGTTACGACGTACGTAGGTGATGATCGCTTCGTCGAAGCGGTCGCCGCCAACACGGACGGATTCGGCATAGACCACACCGTTCAGGGAGATCAGCGCGATTTCGGTAGTACCACCACCGATATCCACGACCATCGAACCGCGCGCTTCTTCTACCGGCAGGCCGGCACCGATCGCAGCCGCCATTGGCTCTTCGATCAGGAACACTTCACGGGCACCGGCACCGAGGGCCGATTCACGGATGGCACGACGCTCAACCTGGGTGGATTTGCATGGAACGCAGATCAGCACACGAGGGCTAGGCTGCAGAAAGCTGTTTTCGTGAACCTTGTTAATAAAGTATTGCAGCATCTTTTCGCAGACG